>NZ_OZ012599.1:0-300000 GCF_963942435.1 Shinella sp. WSD5-1 | reverse complement strand
CGCCCCGCTTGTTCATCAGTTCGCGATATTCCGGCAGCATGCCCTCCGTCAGGATCCTCAGGCTCTCGTTCGTCTGCCCCCAGCCGGTGGCGCTGCAGCGGTTGAAGACCGGGATGCGCATCAGCTCGCGCATGGAGGGAAGGCCGACGATGCGGACCTCGCCCGACTGGCCGGAGGAGAAGAAGACGTAATATTCGTCGAGTTCGCCCGGCTTGACCTCGTAGTTGCCGCTGGCGGCGGCCTGCGCGAGCGCGGGCGCCGCGGTGATCCCGCCGAAGGCGAGCGCGCCGGTTCCCACCGCCCCCGCCGCGACGGCCGTGGAGCCCAGCAATTGGCGGCGGCTCAGACCTGCTTTCGTTTCATCCTGTGGCATGGCATCTCTCCTTGTTCTGGTGTCAGTTCGGCGATCCGGCAGCCGGATCGGGTTTCTCGATGGCGACGCCCCTGTGGGTGATGACCGGCGGAACCGGCCCCGGTCCGCGCGTTGCGGGCGAGGACAGCCGCTCGAACTTCTCCCGCTTCAGCCGCACCTGGATCATGTGCGGACAGCGGTGGTCGTCGTGGTAGAGCTCCTGGCAGTGCATGCAGTAGATGCACTCGTTGACGTTGATCTGCCCCTCGGGATGGATGGCCTGCACGGGGCATTCCTTGGCGCAACGCTGGCAGGGCGAGCCGCATTCGGGCCAGCGCTTCAGCCATTCGAACATGCGGATGCGGCCGGGAATGGCGAGCGCGGCGCCGAGCGGGCAGAGGTAGCGGCAATAGAAGCGCTCGATGAAGAGGCCGAGCGAGAGCAGCGTCAGCGCGAAGAGCACGAAGGGCCAGTCGCGGGCGAACTTAAGGATGATCGCCGTCTTGAACGGCTCGACCTCGGCAAAGACCTCCGCAAGCGCCACCGAGTAGAACGACAGGCCGAACAGGCCAAGGAAGAGGATATACTTCACCGGCCACAGCCGCTCGTGCAGCCAGAACGGCACCTTGATCTGCGGCACCTTCAGCCATTGCGCGAGATTGTTGGTGAGCTCCTGCAGGGCGCCGAACGGGCAGAGCCAGCCGCAGAACGGCCCCCGCCCCCAGAACAGCAGCCCGGCCGCCACCGTCGCCCAGAGGATGAAGATCAACGGTGCGGAGAGGAAGAACTCCCAGTTGAAGCCGGTGATCAGCGCATTGGTGAAGGTCAGCACGTTGACGACGGAAAGCTGCGCATTGGCATACCAGCCGAGCCAGACGAGGACGAAGACGAGGTAGGAACGCCGCACCCAGACATGCAGCACGGGACGGCGAACGAGCCAGTCCTGGAAGAAGAAGATGGCGGTGAGCAGCAGCAGCGCGAAAGCGGTGATGCCGATCTCGACCATGTTCATGCGCCACATCTGCATCCAGAGCGGTTCGTTCTCGCCCTCGAAGGTCGCGGCGGCCTGCGGTTCGGCTTCGGTCGTGGCGACCGGCACCGGCTTCGTCTTTTCCACGGTGACGTAGCGATCCGGCAGGCTGTAGCCGAGGTCGAAGGGCAGGACGGCCTTGTCGCGCACGCTCCACGAGCGCTGCGCCAGCAATTGCAGCTCCCAGGGCGCCGTCACGTCGAAGGCGAAATCCTCCGGCACGGTGAAAAGCGCGATCTCCCGGAAATGCGGCGCGCCGTCGGCGGCAATATCGGCAAGCCGCGTGTGCCCCCGGTCACGGAACCGCACGCCCTGCCCGTCCTGCATCAGCTCGATGCGGTCGAAGATGCCGCCGCGCACATAACCCGATCCCTTGAACGAATAGGCCCCGTCGCCGGCAACGAGAATGGCCTGCTGGCCCGGCCGCAATTTTGCGCGAAGCCGTTCGTAGCCTTCCTTGCCGAGCAGGCTTAGGCCGATCTCCGGCACGCTGGCAGGCGCGATGTAGAGGGAGATGAAACGGTCTTCAGGGCTGCGCGTCTCGGGATGCTGCGCGGCCTTCTCCTCGCCGGCGCGCGCGAAAGCCTCGCTTACCTCGCCGACGGACAGGCTGAGGCCACGGATGGAACCGTCGCCGACGAGCGCTTCCCAGGAACGGGCCCCGCCGGCTCCCGCCTTGAGCGTGCGGATCTCGGCCGGCGGCGCGGCACCGGCCGCCGCGTCGACCCCCAGCCGGCCGCTGCGGATGAGCCGCACGGCCGAGCGCACGACGCTGTCGCCCATGACAAGCACCGTCACCGTCGCACCGCTGACGATATCCACCTGCGGCGGCCGCTCCGCGCCCGCGGCGACGCGGCCGATATCGCGGCCGATCAGCGTGTCGAGCGCGGCGACCACCTTCTCCTCGGGAATGCCGATGAGGACGATCGGCTCCTGGTGATGGACCAGCTTGAAGCCGCGCAGCACGCCCTGCGGGTCGATGCCGGCGAGGATGTGGATGGGCTTGCCCGAATAGCCGGTCGCGCTGGTGAAATCGGAATTGAGATAGGCGTAGCCGACAAGCGCCTGGCCCTGCCAGACCGGGGCGATCGGCGGTTCGCCCGCCGGCTCGCCGAAACGGTCCGCGCCGGGAAAGAGGTCGGCCGGCTGCGCCTTCGGAAGATATTCCGCAAGCCTTGAGGCGGCCTCCGCCCTCGACACGGCCGGCACCGTCGCCAGCAGGGTGAACAGCACCAGCAGAAGGTGCCTCAACCAGGCCGCGGGGCGGATCGTTTTGCGGGTCGGGGTCGGCAGGCGGTCCGTCAAGATGGCACTTTCCGGCAAGGGAGTATCGATGCCGGCATTCTAGGCAAGATACCTCTGCGCAATTTGTTGCAGCACAAACACCGTACCGATCCGCAATGGGAGAGTGGCGCATGCAAGGGAGATGCCGCCGATGCCGCTACTCGGGAACGAACCTTCGGGCACCGTCGAAACCATGGAAGAGCTCTTCGCCATCGCCGCGGCGATGGAGCAGGAGGCGATCGCGGGCTATGCCTCGCTCGCCGGCCGCATGAGGAAAGAAGGCCGGCACGACCTTGCCGCGGTGTTCGAAAAGCTGGTGGAAGAGGAGAGCGGCCATCTCGGCAATGTCGCCTACTGGTCGCAACGCACGACCGGCAAGGCGCCTGACCCGTCTGCGGTGCGCTGGAGCCTCGACCCGACCTTCGACGACGAGGGGACCTCCCTCGTCGCGCCGGAACTCATCAGCGCCTACCGCGCCTTCTCGATCGCCGTGCGCAACGAGGAACGCGCCTTCGCCTTCTGGACCTATCTCGCCTCTCGCAGCCCCTCGACCCAGCTGCGCGAAGCGGCCGAGCAGATGGCGCGCGAGGAGCTGACGCATGTCGCGACCCTGCGGCGCGAGCGGCGGCGCGCCTTCCATCTCCAGCGCGAGGCCATGTCCGGAGAGGCGCGGCAATGGTCGCTCGCAGCCCTCGAGGAACGGCTGTCCGCGCTGCTTTCGGCAAGGGCTGCCGGCAACGCGCAGGCACCGGCCGGGGCCGTGCTGGCGAACCTCTCGGCTGAGGCCAGTGCCCGCGCGAACGCCCTCACCCGCGATCCGCTGTCGCCGGCACCGGCACCGGCGCCGGCCTTCGCATCGCTGGAACCGGCCGTGCTGGAAACCCCGCAGGCCCTCAGCGAAGCCTTGCTCGACGCCTATCTCGATCTTGCAGAGCGCCTTCCCGACGAAGCGGGGCGTGACCGGGCGCAAACCCATGCCGCCCGCATCCTCGACTGCATATCGGCCCTTCGCATGGGCGGCTGAGGGCCGCGGCAGACAAAGGCCCCCGGGTCCGGAAACGTCCGGGCCGCGCCCGCGCGGCATCTTCATGTCATGCGCCAAAACCTTGGCCGGCCCGCGGTCCCGGAATATCTGCCGACGCCACATGCTCCCAGCCGCGGCGCCGGATCGCCAGCCTCAAGCGACGGGTGCCTCGAAGCGTGGAAAGAGCACCGTGTTCTCCAGATGCATGTGCATCACGAGATCGTCGGTGAACTTCCTGAGCCCCGTATAGAGCGCCGTCCACGAACCACAGGCGCCGGACGGCAGGGCCATGCCATGGGCAGCATGCTCTATGTCATGGAGGAGCCGGACGGCATCGTCGTGCTCGCGGCGCATCTGCGCGACCGGGTGGGTGATCCGCGTGGCTCCGCCCTGCCGTATCATCGGGAAGACCAGCTGTTCCTCGTTCATCATGTGGCCTTCCAGCTCGTCGCGCAGCGCGGTCAGCGCCGCGGCCAGTCCCGAGGGCGCGGCCGGATGGTCGCCATGGACCCGCTCGACCTTCTCGGCGAGCGGAATCAGGAACGCCAATTCCTGGCGGTGGGTCTCGTGATAGCGGGTGAGGAGGTGGTCGATGAGCGGTCCGGTCTCCTCGGGCGCATCGCGGCCTGCCGCCCGTTCGAGCGCCTCCAGCGCGGCCAGCAGTTCCTCCGGCGAGAGGCCCGCCCGCTCGGCCGCCGCGCGAAGCGGGACATTGCCCGCACAGCAGAAATTGATGGCCGAACGACGAAACAGATCGGCGGCGCCGGGCAGTTCCGCGGCGATCGACGCCACGGTCAGGTCAAGGGAAAGGGTTTGCATCCTGGCTCCTTCACAAGGATTGGCTCTTCCGGTTGTCGCCAGTCCATTGCAGCGGAAGAACACCAGGGTCTTTGTGCAGGGGCAAAGAAGAATCATCTCCGGGGTCCGCGCTCGGCGGAATGGGGAACCTGCCGCGATATTTGTCGGGCCAGAGGCAAAGGCGATATCGCCGGCGGGCCGCCCGCGGCCAGATCGGCGAGCGGCGCAAGCGCCACAGAATCCGCCGCGAAATCGTTCCGGCTTCAAGTTGAAATGAACTCAATAATAGAATTTTTTTCTTACCGTGTGGACAATTTGGCATCAATGTGCCAAACAGTGTCCATATTGCGACGCGCTATCGTTTTTGCGAAGCCTTTCGGCTTGCGCGTGTTTCATCCCGCTGAGTGCTTGATCAGCTGACAACCAACAAAGGAGAGCGCCCCGCTTCTGGAGCCGGGCCCAGGACAATATGGCTTTTGCAACTGAGAGCGACCTTTCGGCAAACGACCGAGGGATCAAGATCAGTATCAAGAACGTCTTCAAGGTTTTCGGCGAGCGACCCGACAGGGCCCTCGCGCTCCTGAAGGCCGGAAAGACCAAGGCGGATATCCACGCGGCCACGGGTTGCACCATCGGCGTCGACAATGCCAGCTTCGATATCCGCACCGGCGAGATCTTCGTCATCATGGGGCTTTCAGGCTCCGGCAAGTCCACCATGCTGCGCCTCATCAACCGGCTGATCGAGCCGACATCAGGATCGATCGAGATCGAGAGCCGCGACGTCGCGCGCATGCCGCGCAGCGAGCTGATCGCGCTCCGGCGCCGCGACATCAGCATGGTCTTCCAGTCCTTCGCGCTGCTGCCGAACCGCACCGTCATCGACAATGCCGCCTTCGGGCTGGAGGTTGCCGGCATGGGCGAGGCCGAGCGCAGGCAGCGCGCCCGCGCCGCGCTCAGGGCCGTCGGGCTGGACGGCTATGACGACAGCCGCACCGACCAGCTTTCCGGCGGCATGAAGCAGCGCGTCGGCCTTGCTCGGGCGCTTGCCGGCGAGCCGACCGTGCTCCTGATGGACGAGGCCTTTTCCGCGCTCGATCCGCTCATCCGCACGGAGATGCAGGACGAGCTGGTGCGCCTCCAGGCCGAGCACAGCCGGACCATCGTCTTCGTCAGCCACGACCTCGACGAGGCCATGCGCATCGGCGACCGCATCTGCATCATGCAGAACGGCGCGGTCGTGCAGGTCGGCACGCCCGACGAGATCGTGCTGAAGCCTGCCAACGACTATGTCCGCTCCTTCTTCCGCAATGTCGATGTCTCGCAGGTCTTCCGCGCCGGGGACGTCGCGCGCAAGACGCAGGTGACCATCATCGAGCGCCAGGGCGTCTCCGCCGCCGCGGCCCTGGAACGCATGGAGCATTTCGACCGGGAGGTCGCCATCATCCTCGGCCGCGACAAGACCTTCCACGGCATGGTCAGCCGCACATCGCTGATCGAGACCAGCCGCGACGGCGCGGGCGATCCCTATCGCCGGGCGTTCCTGCCGGGCATCGAGCCGATCCCCGCCTCGGAAAACCTCGCCAACGTCCTCGGCAAGGTCGCCGCCAGCGCCTTTCCGGTCCCGGTCGTCGACGAGGCCAACCGCTACCTCGGCTCGATCAGCAAATCCGCGCTTCTCGAAGCGCTCGACCGCACCGCCTGATCCCGCCGGCCCGGAGAAAAATCCATGACATTCGATATCGGCGACGGCGTCGACAACGCCGTCAATTACATCCTCGACAACTTCGCCCCGCTGCTCGACTTCATCGCCGCCGTGATCGGCGCGGTGACGAACGGCATCCAGGCCGCGCTTCTCGCAACGCCGATGCCTGTCGGCCTTGCGATCTTCGTGCTGTTGTCGCTCTGGCGCGTCGGCTTCGGCTTTGCCGCCTTCACCGCCGCCGCGCTCTGGCTCGTCGATCATATGGGCCTGTGGTCCGCCATGATGGAGACGCTGTCGCTGGTTCTCGCCTCGACGCTTGTCGCCATGCTCGTCGGCCTGCCGCTCGGCATCGCCATGGCGCGCAGCGACCGGGTCGCGGCCGTCGTACGCCCCGTGCTCGACCTCATGCAGACCATGCCCGCCTTCGTCTACCTGATCCCGGCGGCGATGTTCTTCGGCCTCGGCGCCGTGCCCGGCACCATCGCGACCGTCATCTTCTCGATGCCGCCGGTCGTGCGCCTTACCAATCTGGGCATCCGCCAGGTGCATGCGGAATATATCGAGGCCGGCAACGCCTTCGGCTGCACGGCCCCGCAGCTGCTCTTCAAGGTGCAGTTGCCCAACGCCATGCCCTCCATCATGGCCGGCATCAACCAGACGATCATGCTGTCGCTGTCCATGGTGGTGATCGCCTCGATGATCGGCGCGGGCGGCATCGGCAACACGGTGCTGACCGGGATCCAGCGTCTCGACGTCGGCACCGGTTTCGAGGGCGGCATCGCCGTCGTCATTCTCGCGGTGATCCTCGACCGGATCACCCAGAGCCTCGGAAAGGAACGCGCCGGCCTCTGGCGCACCGTCTTCCGAACCCGGGCGCAGGCCCCGGCGGCGTCCACCGCCACGGCCTGACGCCCGAAAGCCGGCGGCGCGCGCCGCCGAACGCGAACCTTCCAAAAGGAGCAAAGATGTTCAAGACACTCGTTACCCTCGGCCTTGCGGCCGGAATGTTCATCGGCGCGGCCGGCACGACGCTGGCCGAAGACAAGGCGCCGGTGAAGATCGGCTGGGCCGCCTGGTCCGACGCCGAATTCGTGACGAAGCTTGCCGCCAAGCTCATCAAGGACGAACTCGGCCACGAGGTCGAGCTCGTCCAGACCGACGTCGCGCCGCTCTACCAGGGCGTCGGCCGCGGCGACCTCGACGTCATGATGATGGCCTGGCTGCCACAGACCCATGCCGACTACTTCGCCAAGGTGAAGGACAAGGTGACGACGCTCGGCACCGTCTATGACGGCGCGAAGCTCGGCTGGGTGGTGCCCGCCTATGTGCCGGAAGACGCCATCGCCTCCATCGAGGACCTGAAGAAGGACGACGTGAAGGCGAAGCTGAAGGGCAGCGTAGAGGGCATCGATCCGGGCGCCGGCCTCACCCGCCTTTCGGAACAGGCGGTCAAGGACTACGGCCTCGACGGCTACAAGCTGCAGATCTCCAGCGAGGCCGGCATGCTGACGACGGTCGACCGGGCGATCCGCAAAGAGGAATGGTTCGTCGCCACCTCCTGGAGCCCGCACTGGATGTTCGGCAAATACGAGCTGCGCTACATCGACGACCCGAAGGGCGCCCTCGGCAAGGCCGAGCATGTCGACGTGATCGCCCGCAAGGATTTCGACAAGGACAATCCGGAGGTCGCGGCCTTCCTGTCGCGCATGAAGCTGCCGATCGGCGACCTCGAGGCCGCGATGTTCGACGCGCAGGAGACCTCGTACGAAAAGGCCGTAGACGCGTACATCGCGAACCATGCCGACCAGATCAAGGCCTGGCTTGCCAAGGAAGACGGCTGACGCCGGCGCAGGACCGACAGCCTGCCTCGCGCGAACCGCGCGGGGCATCCCTCCACGAACAAAGGATATCGACATGTACAACGACGCCACACTTGCCCCACGGACCGCTGTCGACACGGCCTATGACACGATCGGCGGGCGGATTTCGCTCGCGCGCGATGCCGTCGGCCTTACCGTCGAAGAGATCTCCGCCATTGCCGGCGTGACGGTCGAGACCTGGACCAACTGGGAGAACGACCGCGCGGAGCCCCGCGCCAACCGCCTCGACATGCTCGCGCGCATCCTGCAGGTCAGCATCGCCTGGCTGCTCGACGGGCAGGGCAAGGGGCCCATGGAGAGCTAAGTCCTAGCTCGCGTCGAGCGCCTGCACCAGATCGGCCACCAGGTCATCGGGATGCTCGATGCCGATGGACAGGCGGATGGTCGATTCGAGCACGCCGATACGCTGGCGCACCTCGACGGGGATACCCGAATGGGTCATCGTCGCGGGATGCGAGGCGAGCGATTCCGTGCCGCCGAGGCTGACGGCGAGCTTGAAGATCTTCAGCGCGTTGAGGAACCGGAACGAGGCCGGCTGCCCGCCCTTGATGTCGAAGGAGAAGGTTGAGCCGGCACCGCTGCACTGAGTGGCAAAGGTCCGGCCGGCCGGCGATGCGGGGTCGTAGAAGGGCAGGTAGTGGATCGCCTCCACCTTGGGATGCTCGCGCAGGAATTCGGCGACTGCTGCCGCATTGCTGTTCGCCCGCTCCATGCGGATCTGCAGCGTCTCCAGCGAGCGCCCGAGCATCCAGCAGGAATGCGGGTCGAGCTGCGTGCCGATCGCGCCGCGCAGTGCCTTGACCTGCTTCATGACCGCCTTGCGGCCGAGAGCCGCCCCGGCGATCAGGTCCGAATGACCGCCGACATATTTGGTCAGCGAATAGAGCGAGAGATCCGCCCCGTGCTCGATTGGCCGCTGGAAGACCGGGCCGAGCAGCGTGTTGTCGCAGGCAACGACCGGCACGTGGCCCTGCCGCTTGCCGATCGCATCGGCGACCCGGCGGATCATCGCGATATCGACGAGGCTGTTGGTGGGGTTTGCCGGCGTTTCGACGAGGATCACGGAGACGCGGCCCTTCTGCATCGCCGCCTCCGCCGCGGCCTGCACCGACGCCTCGCTGACGCCATCGGCAAAACCCACGGCCGAGACGCCGAGATTGAGGAAGGTCTTTGCCAGCAGGGTTTCGGTGCCGCCGTAAAGGGGCTGCGAATGCAGCACGGCATCGCCCGGCCGCACGAGGGCGAGGAGCGTGGTGGCGATCGCCGACATGCCCGAGGAGAACAGCGCACAGCTTTCCGTCCGCTCGTAGACGGCCAGGCGATCCTCGACGATCTCGCTGTTGGGATGGTTGAAGCGCGAATAGACGAGGCCGGCGCCCCTGCCTTCCGGCGGCTCCTTGCGCCCGGAGACGTAGTCGAAGAAGTCGCGCCCGTCCTCGGCGGATGCGAAGACGAAGGTCGACGTCAGGAAGACCGGCGGCTTGACGGCGCCTTCGGAGAGCTCGGGATCATAGCCATAGTTCAGCATCTGCGTTTCGGGATGCAGGGCGTGGTTGCCGATATGGGTTCTCGACGGATGCGGCGCGGTCATGAAACGTCTCCCTCGTTCGTGTAGCGATCTCCAACGACAAATTATATCAGAGGCGGCGGCGTTTCCTTGCTATTTGGTGCGGCTTGTTGTTTTTTAAAGCAACTTCTTGCGAGGAAAGCTGAAAATTGTCGCAGAAAATTGCAGATGACATCGACCGGCGCATCCTGCGCGAGCTTGCAGCGGATGCCCGCATCACCAACAACGAACTGGCCGAGCGCGTCGGCCTGTCCGCATCGGCGTGCCTGCGCCGGCTGCGGCGCCTCGAGGAAACCGGGATTATCCGCGGATATACCACGATCATCGATCCGGCCGTCGAGGGCTGGACGATGACCGCCATCGCATCGATCCGCCTCAGCCGCCAGCACGACGACGAAATCCGCATGTTCGAGGAGGCCGTCAACGGCTGGGACGAGGTGATCGAGTGCCAGCTGGTGACGGGCGCGCGGGACTATGTGCTGATGGTGATGAGCGCCGGCCTCGATCACTACGAGCGCTTCATCAAGGACAAGATCGCAAAGCTGAAATGCGTCGACACGATCGAGACCAGCTTCGTGATGAACACGATCAAGGCGCGGCGATCCTAGCGCCGCGCCTTGAGGAGGCTGCAAATTCCGGGTTCAGGCGAGGGTCGCAATCACTCCGCCGGCTGCAGGACCGGCACTGGTACCGGCGTTTCCTCGATGCCGCCGCTCAGCGCCGCATTCAGCTTGGCGACATCCAGCTCGTCTTCCCACCGGGCGACGACGATCGTCGCGACGGCATTGCCGATGAAGTTGGTCAGCGCCCGGCACTCCGACATGAAACGGTCGATGCCGAGGATGAGCGCCATGCCGGCAACCGGCACGGAGGGCACGACGGAAAGCGTCGCGGCAAGCGTGATGAAGCCGGCGCCGGTGATGCCGGCGGCGCCCTTGGAGCTCAGCATCGCCACGAGCAGCAGCAGGATCTGGTCGCCCATCGACAGCGGAATGTCGACGGCCTGCGCGATGAAGAGCGCGGCAAGCGTCATGTAGATATTCGTGCCGTCGAGATTGAACGAGTAGCCCGTCGGAATGACGAGGCCCACGACCGAGCGCTTGCAACCCGCCCGTTCCATCTTCTGCATCAGGCCCGGAAGCGCCGCCTCGGACGAGGACGTGCCGAGGACGAGCAGCAGCTCTTCCTTGATATAGCGGATGAGCGCGATGATCGAGAAGCCGTTGTACCGGGCAACGGCGCCCAGCACGACGAAAACGAAGAGGAAGGCGGTGAGGTAGAAGGTGGCGATCAGGAAGGCGAGGTTGGCGACCGAGCCGATGCCGTATTTGCCGATGGTGAAGGCCATGGCACCGAAGGCACCGATCGGCGCCGCCTTCATGAGGATGGCGACCAGCCGGAAGATCGGCGTCGTCAGGGCCTGCAGGAAATCGACGACGGGCTTGCCCTGCTCGCCGACCATGCCGAGCGCAATACCGAACAGCACCGAGAAGAACAGCACCTGCAGGATGTCACCCTCGGCGAAGGCGCCGACGATGGTCTGCGGTATGATGTTCATCAGGAAGCCGGTGATGGTGGATTCATGCGCCTTGCTGGCATAGGTCGCCACCGCATCGGCGTCGAGCGAGGCCGGATCGATATGCATGCCGGCGCCAGGCTGCACGACATTGGCGACGAGCATGCCCACGGCAAGCGCGAGCGTGGAGAAGGTGAGGAAGTAGATCATCGCCTTGCCGGCGACGCGCCCCACCTTCTTGAGGTCCGACATGCCGGCAATGCCGGTCGCGACCGTCAGGAAGATCACCGGCGCGATGATCATCTTGACGAGCCGGATGAAGGCATCGCCGAGCGGCTTCAGGCCGGCGCCGAAATCGGGATAGTAGTGGCCGACCAGCATGCCGGCGACGATGGCGACGATCACCTGGACATAGAGGTGGCGGTAGAACGGCAACGGGCCACGGTCGGGCGTGGCGACAGACGAGATGTGCATGGCTTCCTCCTTTCGCACCCCAACCAGCGCACTGGCTCTTCCCGGGGTGGCTTTGCTGCAATCGCAGGAGGTTCAGCAAGCGGCGTGCCAATTTGCATTTCTTCATTTAAGTGACTGTAATAAATAAACATTTTAAAATCGTACAAATCTCTAAAAGCAAAGGAGTGCGGATTTTCGCACTATTCTTCTTGAGGATCGTGCGGTTTCATGCTCAAAATCTCCGATGAACCCGCTTCCGACGACGAGCAGCCAGATCGCCCTCGACCGCGCGACGCGGCGGCAATGGGTGGCATTCGCCATTGCCGTCCTCGTCCTCACTCTTGCCGCGCTCTATGCTGCCGGCCTCTACGGCCGCGCCTCGGCCCTTTCGGGACTTGAGGCGCAGGGCCGGATCGATGCGAACCTCAAGGTCGCGCTCCTGCAGGCCGTTCTGGAACGCCCGCGAGCCCTTCCCTTCCTGCTGTCCCGCGACCGGGACGTCATGGAGGCCCTGGCAGGCACCGACGCCGCCCGGCGCTCCTTCCTCGACCGCAAGCTGGAGGAACTGGTTGCCGGCACCAATGCGGCGGTGATCTATGCCATCGACGACAAGGGCGTGGCGATCGCCGCAAGCAACTGGCGCGAGCCGACGAGCTTCGTCGGCAACGACTATTCGTTCCGCGCCTACTTTTCCCGCGCGATGGCGGAGGGCACGGCGGAGCATTTCGCGCTCGGCTCGGTCAGCAAGCGGCCTGGCCTCTACATCTCGCACCGGATCGGCCCGGCCGCCGCGCCCCTCGGCGTCATCGTCGTCAAGATGGAATTCGACCAGCTGGAGCGCGACTGGCACGAAACGCAGCGTCCGTCCTACGTGGTGGATGCCAATCATGTGGTGCTGATCACCAGCATCCCCTCCTGGCGCTTCATGACCACGCAGCCGCTGCCGGGCGAAAGCCTCGCGGCCATTCGCGAAAGCCTGCAGTTCGGCGAGGCGCCCCTCGCCCCCCTCCCCTTCGATCCGGTGGAGGGAAGCCTGCTGCTGCGCGCCGTCCAGCCGGGCGGCGGCGCGGAGACCTATCTCAGGATCACCGCGCCCGTCGCCTCGACGCCGTGGCATTTCGAATATCTCATACCGACCCGCGGCGCCGTCGACGCCGGCATGCGGGAGGCGCGCCTCCTGGCCCTCATGGCCGTCGGCGCGGTCACACTCATAGCCGCGCTCTGGCTGCGCCGGCGCCAGACGGCGCTTGCCGACGCCGCGCGCGATCAGGCGGCGCGCGAGGAACTCGAACGCCGCGTGATCGAGCGCACGCGCGACCTCAGCCTCGCCCGCGACCACCTGCAGGCCGAGATTGCCGATCACCGGGAAACCGAAACGAAGCTGCAGGCCGTGCAGGAGGACCTGGTGCAGGCCAACCGGCTCGCCATCCTCGGCCAGGTCGCCGCCGGCGTCGCCCATGAAATCAACCAGCCGCTCGCCACCATTCGCGCCTATGCCGACAATGCAAAGGTTTTTCTGACGCGCAACCGGCCGGAGCCGGTACAGGAGAACCTCGACCTCATCGCCGGCCTCACCGACCGGATCGCCGGCATCACGGAAGACCTGAAGGCGCTGGCGCGCAAGGGACGCACCGCCGCGGAGCCCGTCGTGCTGCAGGAGGTCATCGACGGCGCGATCCTGCTGCTGCGCAGCCGCTTCACCGGCCGGCTCGAACGCCTGGTCGTCGCCCCGCTGCCGGAGGGCCTGCGCGTGACCGGCAACCGGCTGCGGCTGGAACAGGTCTTCATCAACCTGTTCCAGAACGCCCTCGAGGCCGTGGAGGACCGCGCGGACGGGCGCGTTACTGTCTCCATCGCCGCCGGGAAAAGCGATGTCGTCGTTTCGGTGGCCGACAACGGTCCCGGCCTGCCGGCCGACATCCTCGCCTCGCTCTTCGAGCCGTTCAACACCTCCAAGGAAAAGGGCCTCGGCCTTGGCCTCGTCATCGCCAAGGACATCGTCTCCGATTATGGCGGCCGGCTGGAGGTCGAGACGGGCGAGCGCGGCGCCACCTTCCGGGTCCACCTGCGAAAGGCTGATGCATGAGCACGCCCGTTCTCCTCATCGATGACGACAGGCAGCTTCTACGCGCCACGGCCCAGACGCTGGACCTTGCGGGCTTTGCCGTGTCGCCGCTCGGTTCCGCCGCCGAGGCGCTGGACCTGCTGGACACGGATTTTGCCGGCGTCGTCGTCTCCGACATCCGCATGCCCGGCATGGACGGCCTCCAGCTTTTCGCGCGCGTTCACGCCCTCGACGCCGAGATCCCGGTCGTTCTCGTCACCGGCCACGGCGACATCGCAACGGCGGTCAAGGCCATCCAGGAGGGAGTCTACGATTTCATCGCAAAGCCCTTTCCCGCCGAACGGCTGATCCAGTGCGTCCAGCGCGCGGCGGAAAAACGCAGCCTCGTCCTGGAAAACCGTCGCCTGCGGGAAAGCGTCCGGCAGGCGGAGGACGACATCCCCCTGATCGGCCAGACGCCGGCGATGGACCGGCTTCGCCAGACGCTGCGCCAGATCGCCGATACGGATGTCGACGTGCTCGTCACTGGCGAGACAGGGAGCGGCAAGGAGGTCGTGGCCCGTCTGCTGCATGGCTGGAGCCGCCGGGCGAAGGGTAACTTCGTGGCGCTCAACTGCGGCGCCCTGCCCGAGCAGGTGATCGAAAGCGAGCTTTTCGGCCATGAACCCGGCGCCTTCACCGGCGCGCAGAAGAAACGCATCGGCCGCATCGAACATTCGAGCGGCGGCACGCTCTTCCTCGACGAACTGGAAAGCATGCCGCTTTCCACGCAGGTCCAGATGCTGCGCGTGCTCGAACTGCGCGAGGTGACGCCGCTCGGCACGAACGAGGTCCGGCCGGTGGATATCCGCATCGTCGCGGCCGCCAAGGTCGATCTCGCCGATCCCGCCCAGCGGAAGACCTTCCGCGAAGACCTCTACTACCGGCTGAACGTCGTTTCCCTCACCATTCCGCCACTGCGCGAGCGCCGCGAGGATATTCCGCTGCTGTTCAGCTATTTCACCGAGCGCGCCGCCCGGCGCTTCCAGCGCGCGGCACCCGGTCTTTCGGCCGATATCCTGCGCCACCTGCGCGAGCACGACTGGCCCGGCAACGTGCGCGAACTCTCCCATTTCGCCGAGCGCACCGTGCTGGGCATGACGTCCGCGGTGCTTTCGCCGCAAAGCCCCTCGCCCGAGACGGGCGGCGCCGGCTCGCTGCCGGAACGGCTGGAGCGGCTCGAGGCCGAGATCATCCGCGACACGCTCAGCGCCCATGACGGCGACGTGCAGGAAACGATCGCCGCCCTCGGCATCCCGCGCAAGACCTTCTACGACAAGCTCCAGCGCCACGGCATCGTCCGGCGGGATTTTTCCGCCGGAAGCGACAAGGCGGCCCCGGCGAAAACCCGTCGTTGACAGGGCCTTTCAGCGGTCGGCAAGGCCGGATGCTTGACGGGCCGATATCATGGGCCGGTCTCTCAATCTCGTTTGCGTCGTCGTGGCTATACGAGAGGCCCTGCCACGGGTTGACTCTGCAAGCCGTTTACGTTGATATCAACATCAATATCGCCAGGCAGCGGATCCTGCGTCGCGGACAAAACGACAACCACGAGGAGGAATGAAGCATGAAGATCGTGACCAGCCTGAGTTTCCAGGGACAGTGCCGCGAGGCATTCGAATTCTACGCCAAGGTTCTGGGCGGCAAGATCACCGCCGCCATGCCCTATGGCGAAGGCCCGCCGGACATGCCGATCAGCGATGCGAAGTACAAGGACTGGCTGATGCACTGTTGGCTGGACGTCGGCGACCAGGCACTGATGGGCGCCGACATGGATGTCGGATGGGCGCCCAACATCGACAAGCCCAAGAACGGCTTCGACGTCACGCTGCACACCACGGACAAGGCCGAGGCACAACGCTGGTTCGACCAGCTCGCCGAAGGCGGCAAGGCCGTCATGCCATTCGGCGAGACCTTCTGGTCGCCGGGTTTCGGCTCCGTGGTCGACAAGTTCGGCGTCCCGTGGATGATAAACTGCATTCCTCCGGCGGACTGGAAGCCGGCGCACGGCTGACAGGCGGCCGCTTGCCCGCCCGCAATCCGCCGCCCCGGCTCCGGGGCGGCGTTCTCCTTACCGGTATCGGGATATACGCCCCTACGCCTTCACGCGCAGCGCCTTCGGATCGTAGGCCGGCGCGAGGCAGGGCGTCAGCGGGAACCGCTCGCCCGCAAGGTCTATCTCGAAGCGCCCGGTCTCCAGGAAGGCCTTGTCGACGCCCGAAGGGTTCTCGATGAGGCCGAGAGCGACGGAGCGGCCGAGCGTGTGGCCATAGGCCGCCGACCGGGCCTCCCCGACGGGCTTGCCGTCCCGAAGAATGAGCTCGCCGCCCCAGAGCATGGGCAGCGGGTCATCGACGGTGAACTGCACGATGCGCTTCGACGGCGTGCGCCTGGCCTTTGCCGCGACCAGCGCCTCCCTCCCGATGAAGCCGCCTGCCTTGTCGAGGCAGACCGCAAAGGCAAGGCCCGCCTCGTAGGGGTTGATGTCCGGCGTCAGTTCGCGGCTCCAGGCGCGGTATCCCTTTTCCAGCCGGAGCGCTTCCAGCGCATAGTAGCCGCAATCGACCAGCCCGAGATCACGTCCGGCCTCCTGCAGCGCCTCGTAGACACCAACGGCAAATTCCGTCGGCACGATCAATTCCCAGCCGAGCTCGCCGACATAGGTCATGCGGTTGGCATAGGCGGTGGCGTAACCGATGTCGATCTCGCGGATCGTGGCGAAGGGAAAGCCTTCGCCGGAAAGGTCGGCGGAGGTGAGGCGGGCGAGGATATCGCGCGATTTCGGGCCCATCAGCGCCAGCACGGCATAGGCCGACGTGACATCGGTGAGGCTCACATGAGCGTCCACGGGGATGTTCTTGCGAATCCAGTCCGCGTCATGGACCGCCTGCGCCGAACCGGTGACGAGAAGGAAACGGTCGGCCGCAAGACGCATGACCGTCAAGTCGCTCTCATAGCCGCCGCGCTCGTTCAGCAGGCCGGTATAGACGGAGCGGCCGATTTCCACATCGACCTCCGCTGCACAGATGCGGTTCAGCGCTGCGGCGGCATCCCGTCCCTGCACGAGCAGCTTGGCGAAGGAGGTCTGGTCGAAGATGCCGGCCGCCTCGCGCGTCGCCTTCATCTCGCGCTTCACCGCCGCATGCCAGTTCTGCCGGCCGAAGGCATATTCCGTGACCGGCCGCTCGCCCTCCGCGGCAAACCAGTTCGCACGCTCCCAGCCCATTTTCGAGCCGAAGCAGGCCCCTTTCGCGGCCAGCCGGTCATAGAGCGGCGAGCGGCGGAAGGGCCGCGCGGTGTCCAGCTCCCGGTTCGGCCAGGGCATGGCGTAGTGCAGGCCGAGCGTTTCCTTGACACGGTCGTGCAGCCAGCGCGGATTGTTGTTGAAGCCTGCGAAACGGCGGATGTCGACGGGCCAAAGGTCCATGGTCGGCGCGCCGTTGACGATCCATTCGGCCAGCGCCCGCCCCGCCCCGCCGGCACTGGCGATGCCCATGGAGTTGAAACCGGCGCCGACATAGAAGTTCTTCAGCTCCGGCGCTTCGCCGAGGATGAAATTGTTGTCCGGCGTGAAACTTTCCGGGCCGTTGTAGAACGTCCTGACCTCCGAGGTTGCCAGCTGCGGCACGCGCTGCAGCGCACTCTGCATGAGGATCTCGAACTGGTCCCAGTCGTCGGGCAGCAGGGCGAATTCGAAATCGTCCGGAATACCGGCCATGCCCCAGGGTTTGGCCTCCGGCTCGAAACCGCCCATGACGAGCCCGCCGACCTCTTCCTTGAAATAGATGTAACCGTCGGGATCGCGCATCACCGGCAGGTCGGGATGCACGCCCTCGATGCGGCCGGTGACGATATACATGTGCTCGGCCGAATGGAGCGGCACGGCGACGCCGCACATCTTCCCGACCTTGCGCGCCCATTGACCGGCGCAGTTGACGACGATTTCGGCAGCGATCGGCCCGCGATCCGTCTCCACGCCGGTGACAGCGCCTTTCGCCGTAGCGATGCCGGTGACCCGGACGCGTTCGAAAATGCGCGCGCCACGGCTGCGCGCGCCCTTGGCGAGCGATTGCGTGAGATCCGTCGGATTGGCCTTGCCGTCTCCCGGCAGCCAGACGGCGCCGACGAGGTCGTCGATCGCCATGACCGGCCAGAGATCCTGCGCCTCCTTCGGCGAGATCACGTCGATGGCGACACCCTGCGCACGGGCGGAGGCGGCGGTGCGCTTCAGCACGGTCATGCGATCCGCCGTGCGCGCGACGGAAAGCGAACCGCAATTCTTCCAGCCCGTGGCAAGTCCGGTCTCGGCCTCCAGCTCGCTGTAGAGCTGCGTCGAATATTTGATGAGGCTCGTCATGTTGGCGTGGCTGCGCAGCTGGCCGACGAGGCCGGCGGCGTGCCAGGTGGTGCCGCCGCTCAGCTGGCCCTGCTCCAGGAGAACCACGTCCCGCCAGCCGAGCTTGGTCAGGTGATAGGCGAGCGAGCAGCCGATGATGCCGCCGCCGATGATGACAACCTGCGCCTGGGTTGGAAATGCCTGCGCCATGAAACGACCTCCCGAAGTGATGGAAGGCCGAAAGGTACCAAATCACCGAGAAAGAACAAGACAAAATATTACAAAAGATTACATTTCATCACGCGGGAATCAGCAATGCCGGCCCCCTGCGCTCCAGTGCCTCGCAGATCGCCTCCGGCGGGCGGCGGTCCGCGATCACCCCTGCTGCCATCTCGAAGCGTGGAATACGCAGCGGCGTCAGCCGGCCGAACTTGGAGCTGTCGAGCACGAAATAGGCCTTGCCCGCCGTCGCCACCATGCGGGAGCGCTGCTCGGCACCGTTGCGGGTGAAGTCGGTCACCTCGCCGTCGGGCGACAGGCCGCCGCCGCCCAGGAAGGCGACGTCGACGCGGAAATGGCCGATCCCCTCCAGCGCATCGATGCCGACGGCCGCCTCCTCGTCCGGGTCGATCTCGCCGCCGAGCATATGCACGCGCACCAGCGGCTGGCGGCACATGAGCAGCGCGATGGACAGCGACGTCGTGCAGATTGTCAGGTTCTTCCGCTCGGAAAGCGCCTGCGCGACGGCCAGCGTCGTCGTACCGGAATCGAGGAAGACCACCATGCCATCGCGCACCAGGCCGGCCGCCACGCGGCCGATCGCCGCCTTGGCATCGGCATTTTCCTCCCGCCGCTCCGTGAAGGCGGCCTCGGTCGGCTCGAACAGGGTCGCCCCGCCATGAACGAGATCGAGCTGGCCGCGATCGGCAAGCAGCTTCAGGTCCCGCCGGATCGTCTGCCGCGACACGTCGAAGAAATCGGCGAGCTCCGTGATGCTCACCGTCCCATCCGCCGCAAGGCGGCGCAGGATTTCACCGTGGCGACGAGGAGCCAAGGCTCGCGTGCTTTGAGAGTCAGACATGCCGCTATCTGCGATCATTTTTGTCGTTTTGACAAGCCGGACGGGAAAAGCCCGATCCAGACGGGCTTTTCCCATTGCCCAAGCGGTGTTCTTGCGTTCGACACATCAGAAAGACCCGCGATAACGTCCATTTATGTTGCATTATGTAATCTTTTTCCTCATCTTGCATTCTTGCCGACCCTTCACGCTCAGGAGGAGACAATGCAACAGGCATGCACGGGCGGCCGCTTCTTCACCTTCTATCTGCTCGACGGCTTTGCGCTGCATGGATTTTCCGCGGCCGTCGAGGCGCTGCGGCTCGCCAATGACGTGGCCGGCCGGCCGGTCTACGATTGGCTTGCCGTCACGGCGGATGGGCAGCCGGCCGTTTCGTCCTGCGGCATGCGCATCGCGGCCGACAGGTCGCTCGCCGAGGAGCGGGACCGACTGTTGCGGGTGGCGCCGCCCCGGTGCGTCGTCGTTTGCGGCGGGCGCATGGCACCGCCGCCCGACCGGGCACTGGAGGCCTGCTACGGCTGTGCGGCCGCAACCGCCTGGCCCTCGGCAGCTTTGCCAGCGGCCTTTATCCCCTTGCGCGCGCCGGCCTCACGGACGGGCGCCGCTGCGCAGTACACTGGGAGCATTTTCCGGATTTTTCCGAGCGGTTCTTCACCGCAAGGGCGCGCCAGACCGCCTTCGAGATCGACGGCAGCCTCTATACCTGCGCGGGTGGCAACGCGCCATTCGACCTGTTCCTGCGCCTCATCGAGGTGGATCTCGGCACGGACACCGTCAATCGCATCTGCGAGATCGCGCTTCGCGAGCGGTTGCGCGAGACCGGCGAGCGCCAGCGCCTGCCGCTTCAGGCCCGCCTCGGCACCGACAATGCCTTCCTGATCCGGGTCATCGAGCAGATGGAGGCGAACCTGTCCGAGCCGCTGAGGCTCACGGCCCTCTCGCCCGCCAGCGGGCTTTCCCGCCGGCAGATGGAGCGCCTGTTCCGGCGGGAGATGGGGCGCACGCACGCGCGCTACTATCTGGATCTGCGGTTGGAGCGCGCGCATCTCCTGCTCCTGACCGCGTCCCAGCCCATCATCGAGATCGCCATGGCCTGCGGCTTCTCCACCGCCTCGCACTTTTCCCGAACATACCGGGAGCGTTACGGCTGCACGCCGCAGCAGACGCGCCTGGCGGAAACCGCGCGGCGCCGTGCGGGCGGCAGGGGCAATGCTCAGGAGATGGAACGCGAGCGGCATGTCGCCTGAGGAGAAGATGCCGGGCGGCGCTGCCGCCCGGCATGAGGCCTATCGCCAGGCCTGTGTGCGCGCCAGCAATCCCCGGGCGATCAGCGCATGGATCAGCTTGGCGGCGACATTGGTGTAAAAGATCATCATGCCCATCGCCGCCGCCGGAGCGATGTCGCCGGCATCGTCCATGTTGAGCACGGCGACCGAGGCGAGCTTGGTGTCCGTGGCATAGAGGAAGACCACGGCGGAGACCGTCGTCATCGCATTGACGAAGAGATAGATGGCGATGTTGAGGATTGCCGGCAGGCAAACCGGCACCGTGACCTGGAAGAACAGCCGGTGGAAGGGCTGCTTCAGCGAGGCGGCGACGGATTCGAATTCCGGATCCATCTGCTTGAGGGCCGTGAGCGCGGTCAGGTGCGCGACCGTGTAGAAATGCGTCACGGTGCAGACGACGAGGATCGTCATCGTGCCGTAGATCGGGTTGAGCGGGTTGGCCGGGTTGTTGAAGAAGAAGATATAGGCAAGGCCGAGAACCATGCCCGGCACGGCCATGGGCATCATCGCCAGGAAGTGGAAGAGGCCGCGGCCGAACCGAAAGCCATCCGCCTTCTCGACCATATAGGCGCCGGCGAAGACGACAAGCGAGCCGAACAGCGCCGTCAGCAAGGCGAGCCGGATGGAGTTGCCATAGGCCGCCCAGCCGCCGCCGTCCATCAGGTCGAAGGCGAAGTTCTTCGTCGTCAGCGTCAGGTCATAGGGCCAGAACTTCACCACCGCCGCGACCTGGCACATGGCGATCATGCCGAGGATGAACAGGCTGACGAGGCAGGCGAAGGCAAAGCACGGTGCGTCCACGCGCACGTTCGGCTTCGGCGCATAGGGCACGGCCCGGGCGGAGAGCAGTGCCACCTGCCGCTTCTGCATGCGCCGGTCGACGGCAAAGGCGAGCACGGCCGGCACGAGCAGGATGACGGAGACGACCGCCCCCATCTCGAAATTCTGCTGGCCGATGACCTGCTTGTAGATATCGACGGCGAGCATGCCGTACTGCCCGCCGATCACCTTGGGCAGACCGAAGTCGGTGATGACCAGCGTGAAGACGACAAAGGCGGCCGAGACGATGCCATAGCGCGCGCCGGGCACCGTGACCGTCCGGAAGGTACGCCACTTGCCCGCCTTCAGCGAGGCGGCGGCCTCGTAGTGCCGCGCATCGGCGACGGACAGCGCCGTCAGGATGATCAGGAAGGCATGCGGCAGGGTGAAGAACACCGAGCCGATAACGATGCCGATCGGCCCATAGATGGAGTAGCCGAGCAACCAGTCCTTGAAGACCCCCTGGTTGCCGAAGAGATAGACGAGCGCGATGCCGGGAAGCAGCGAGGGCACGAGGATCGGGATCGTCAGGATGCCGCGGAAGAGGCCTTTCAGCGGCATGCAGCTGCGCGTCAGCCCATAGGCGAGCGCAAAGGCGATGGAAACGGTGACGACCGTGCTGATCGCCGCCATCAGCACCGAATTGTAGATCGACTGGGCGAGCGCCGGCGTGGAAAAATAAGTCGAAAAGTTCTCAAGGCCGATGGTGCGCGCCGGGCGCAACACGACACGGCGGAACGTGCCGGAATCGTATTCACGCCACGCCGTCCCCTTCTCCAGCGTCGAACCGACGAGAAAGGCCGCGTCCTCGTCCACGCCGCGGATGCGGTAGTTCACGGGGCTGCGGAAGCTGAATTCCGGAAAGAATTTTGTCGCCGCAAGCCGGCCGTCGGAATTGGTGGACAGGTCCGCCTTCGCGATGGCGCCGGCCTGCCGGTTGAGCGCGTCGGCCGTGACGACCGGCCCCCAGTTCGCGCCCGTCCCGTCACTGACCTGGAACTCGTAGGCCGTAAGGTCGAACCGGTAGGTCGACAGCGACTTCGACAGCATGACGAAGAGCGGCGCGCCGAGCGCGATGACGAGATAAAGGCCGATGACGGCCATGAAGCCGAGCTTGATGCGGTCGTCGCGGGAGGTCTGCTGGCGCAGGTGCTTGCCGGCGAGCGGCGGGTGGGCTGTCTCAAGGGCGATGGCCATCCTCAGGCGCTCCTCGGATAGAGCAGCAGGCGCTCGCGCGGGATTTCCACCTGGATGACTCCCCCCGTCTCGATGCTGAGCCGGCGCACGGCATTGACGGAGAAATCGGCGACGAGCGTGCGCTCGCCGAGCCGTGGCGCGGTCAGGCGCGTGCGCCAGAACATGCCGAGGAACTCCATTTCCCGCACCTCGGCGTCGATGAGGTTTTGCGGCGTCGCGGGCCGGTCGATGGCGTTGACGGCATGGGCATGCGCACCGTGCGGGATGATGTCGACCGGGCGCACGACGGCGGTTGCGGCTTGCCCGGCCGCAAAACCGTCCGTCGCGCAACAGAAGGCCGAATGGCCGATCTCGACCTCGCCGCCCCGGACGACCTTCGCCGGGAACTGGTTGGTCTCGCCGATGAAATCGGCGACGAACAGCGTTTCGGGATAGCGGTAGATCTCCGTGGGCGAGCCGACCTGCTCGATGACGCCATGGTTCATCACGACGATGCGGTCGGCCATGGCAAGCGCCTCTTCCTGGTCGTGCGTCACCATGATGGTGGTGACGCCGAGCTTGCGCTGCAACGCCTTGATCTCGTGGCGCAGGTGCACGCGCACCTTGGCGTCGAGCGCCGAGAGCGGCTCGTCGAGCAGGAGCAGGCCCGGCGAGATGGCGATGGCGCGGGCGAGCGCGATGCGCTGCTGCTGGCCGCCGGAAAGCTGGGCGGGATACTTCTTGCCATGAGCCGAAAGGCCGACCGTTTCCAGAAGTTCGGACACGCGGGAGGCCACCGCCGCCTTGGACCGGCCGGTATTCTCCAGGCCGAAGGCGATGTTCTGCTCGATGGTGAGGTTCGGGAAGAGCGCGTAGGACTGGAAGACGATGCCGTAGTCGCGGCTGGAGGCCGGCAGGGTGGAGATATTGCGGCCGCCTTGCAGGATGGTGCCCTGCGACTGCAGGTCAAGGCCGGCGATCGCCCTGAGAAGAGTCGTCTTGCCGCAACCGGAAGGGCCAAGGAAACAGATGAACTCGCCCCTGGCAATGCTGAGCGAAATATCGCGCAGCGCGACGAAATCGCCGTACGCCTTCCACAGATCGGTGATCTCCAGATAGGGGGCCGCGGGATCGGCGGCGCGGGGAAGGCTCGTGGGCGTCGGTTCGATCGACAGGGCATGTCTCATCGGCAAGCTCCGCTGGCTTCAGGGATTTCAGGAGAATGCGATGGGCGGAGCGCAAAAAGGCGCCCCGCCCGGCCGATCAGATCAGCTCTTCGGCTCCGACTTGGCGTCGTAGCGCTTCTGCCATTCCTTCAGAATGGTGGTACGGTTGTTGGCCGCCCATTCGAAGTCGTTGTCGATCATCCTGGAGGCGATGTCCGACGGCAGGTGCTCGACCTCCTTGGCGACGCCCGGATAGGCAACCACCGCGTAGCCGACGTTGTACATCTCGTTGGCTTCCTTGGTGATCGACCAGTCGACCAGCGTCTTGGCGGCCTCGAGGTTCGCCGTGCCGGCGATGATCGCCGTCGCCTCGGCTTCCCAGCCGGAGCCTTCCGAGGGGAAGATGATGTCGATCGGCGCGCCGGCGCTCTTGGCCTTGGCGCCGGGGAACTCGAAGGAGACGCCGATCACCGCTTCGCCGGCGCCCGCCATCTTGCAGGGTTTCGAGCCGGAATGGGTATAGGCGGAGATGTTCTCGTTGAGCTTGTCCATGAAGTCCCAGGCCTTCTCCTCGCCCCACATCTGCATCCAGCCGGAGACGTCGAGGAAGCCTGTGCCCGACGACGCCGGGTTCGGCATCACGATATGGCCCTTGTATTCCGGCTTGGTGAGATCCTCCCAGCTCGCCGGCGCCGTCAGGCCGAGCTTTTCGCCTTCCACCGTGTTGTAGCAGAGCGCGGCGACATAGGCGTCCATGCCGACCCAGCTCGGCGGATTGTCCTTGTCGACGAATTTCTTGTCGAGTGCTTCGACGCCCTTCGGCGCGTAGCTTTCCAGCATGCCCTCCGTCTTGAGAAGAAGCAGCGAGGTGGCGGCAAGGCCCCAGACGACGTCTGCCTGCGGATTGTCCTTTTCGGCGAGCAGCTTGGCGGTCATCACGCCGGTGGAATCGCGCACCCAGTTGATCTTGATGTCGGGGTGGGCCTTCTCGAAGGTCGCCTTGTAGCGGTCGAGGTCGACGGCCTCGACGGCGGTATAGACAGTGAGCTGGGTTTCAGCGAAGGCAATGGTCGGAAGCACGGCGGAAACCGCGCCGGCAAGCATAAAAAGCATGCGTCTGTTCATGATTGAAAATCTCCTCTGAAGGCCTGGAAAAATCCGGGAAGCGCGGCGGGCGATCTAGATGTCACCCTTCATATGATCGGCTTCCAGAGGCATTCTGGCAGGGGTTTTTGGTAAGTAAAATTTATTATTCTTATCGTTTGGAAGATAAAAATTATAGGAAAACTGCCGTTTGAACAGGCAATTCAGAACCCGTAGCCGCCGGAATCATCACGCTCCGCGAGAAAAACAGGCAACAAAAAAGGGAGCCGCACGAAGCGGCTCCCAGGAGGGGTGATCCCGCAGGGGATTGCTTCAGATCACCACGGCAAGGAGAAGGTTTTCACGTTGGTAAAGCTCTTCATTGCCTCGATGACGCCTTCCTTGTAGCCGTTGCCCGAATCCTTGATGCCGCCGAAGGGGCTCATCTCGATGCGGTAGCCAGGCACCTCCCAGATGTTCACCGTACCGACCTTCAGGCCGGCGATGTATTTCTGCATGCGGCGGAAATCGTTGGTGCAGACGCCGGAGGAAAGGCCGAAGGCGGTGGAGTTGGAGAGCGCGATCAGCGCATCGTCATCATCCGGCGCGCGGACGATCGGGATGATCGGCGCAAAGGTCTCCTCCATGACGAGCTCGCTCGCATGGGAGACGCGGTCGACGACGATCGGCGGCAGGAGGGCGCCCTTGCGGCCGGGATCGTAGAGGATCTCCGCCCCTTCTTCCGCTGCCTGGTGCACCCGGCGCTCGAAGACCTCCGCGGCCTTGGCGTGCACCACCGTGCCGAGTTCCGTGGCGCGGTCCATGGGATCGCCGAATTTCAGCTTCTTCGCCCGCTCCAGCACCAGCGGCACGAAGCGGTCGGCGACGCGCTCCTGGCAGAGGATGCGCTTGACCGCCGTGCAGCGCTGGCCGGAATTCTTCGTCGCGCCGGCCACCGCAAGGTCGGCCGCCCTGGCGAGGTCGTCGTCGGAGAGGTCGTTGAGGATGATCAGCGGATCGTTGCCGCCGAGTTCGAGGATCTGGCGCTTGTAGTGGGCGTGCGCGGCGATCAGCTTGCCGACGGGCACGCTGCCGGTGAAGGTTATCAGGTCGAAATTCGGGTTGGTGATCATCTCCATGCCGATATCGCCCGGCCAGCCGGTGACGACGGAGAGCATTTCCGGCGGCAGGCCGGCTTCATAGAGGATGTCGGCGAAGACGAGCGCCGTCATCGGCGTCAGCTCCGTCGGCTTCAGCACGACGCAATTGTTGGTCGCGATCGCCGGGGCGACCTTGTGCGCCACCATGTTGAGCGGGTGGTTGAAGGGCGTGATCGCCGAGATGGCGGTCAGAGGCTCGCGCGTGGTGAAGATCTTGCGCGCCTTGCCGTGTGGAGTGAGATCGCAGGAGAAGATCTCGCCGTCGTCATGGATGCACATCTGGCCGGACAGCGTCAGCACGTCGAAGGCGCGGCCCACCTCGTAGAGCGAATCCTGCTTGGAAATGCCAAGCTCCAGCGTGATGAGGTCGGAAATCTCCTCCTTGCGGGCGACCAGCAGTTCGGCCGCCTTCAGGAGAATGCGCTGGCGCTCGTAGCGCGTCAGCTTCGGCTGGTAGGCGGCCGCGATCTCGAAGGCCTTTCTGGCATGCTCGGCATTGCCGGCCGGCACGGTGCCGATGACGGCATCGTTCCAGGGGTAGTGCACCTCGACCCGCCCCTCGGTATCGACCATCCTGCCGGCGATCCGCATGGGCTCGTGGCGGATCGCGAATGTCGTTTCCACTTTGGTCATCGCTCCCTCCTCAGTGCGCCGGCTGCGCGGCGGCGACGAGCGCGTAGTAGAAGGCGTCGAAATTGCGCAGCGTACCGGCGGAAGACAGTTCCGGCAGCGTGCGGTTGGCGATGAAGGGAACTTCCTGTTCCGTCAGGCCGCCGTGCGAGCGCAGCGGCTCGTTGAGCGCGGCAAGGTCATGCCGGTGCTCGCTGGTGCCGAGCGTCTTGTTCTCCGAGGAGACGAGCACGATGTCGCCGATGCGGTCGTCCGGCAGCTCGAAGCGCACACAGGCTTCCGGCCGCGACAGCACGACGTCGATACCCTCGATCGCCTTCAGCCGCTCGATGATCTCCTCCTTGTCGGCCATTTCCGGCAGATAGGCGGTGGCGAAGGAGCCGAGCGCGCCGTGATGCACGACATAGGGGTCGGTGATCGGCAGGATGACGCGGGCGGCATCCTTGCCGAGCCATTCGTCAAGCAGGTCCTGCACGTAGATGACGTCGGGCGAACCGTCCGCCTTGTGCTTCGGCTTCATGCCATGGTCGGCCGTGACGACGATCGCCGCACCGAGCGCGTCGAGTTCGGTCAGGTACTTGTCGAACATCTCGTAGAAGGAATTGGCCTCCGGCACGCCCGGCGCATATTTGTGCTGCACATAGTCGGTGGTGGTCAGGTACATGACGTCGGGGCGGAATTCCTTGAGGAGCTTCACACCCGCGGCGAAGACGAATTCCGAGAGATCGGCGGAATAGACCTCCGGCACCGGCCGGCCGAGCCAGGCCGAGGCGTTGTCGAGGCCGTTTTCGGCCTTGGTCGTGGTATCGGACTTTTCCGAGGAGAAGCAGACGGCGCGGCCCTCGTCGAACTTCAGGCCATGGCCGAGCAGCGCCCGCAGCTTGTCCTTCGCCGTCACCACGGCGACCTTGGCGCCGGCATCGTAGAAGGCCTTGAAGACGGTCGGCGCGCGGAGGAACCGCGGGTCGTTCATCATCACTTCCTTGCCGGTCGCGGGTTCGTAGAGATAGTTGCCGCAGATGCCGTGGATCGCCGGCGGGCGGCCGGTGGCGATGGACAGGTTGTTCGGGTTGGTGAAGCTCGGGATGACGCTGAGCGCGGTGCGCTCCGTGCCGGTCTTGCGGATGCGTGCCAGCGTCGGCATCAGGCCGGCCTTGATGGCCTCGTCGAGATAGGCCGGCTCGCAGCCGTCGAGGCAGATGGCGATGGCCGGGACGTTCGGCCAGGGATAGGTGCGGCGGTTGGCGGTGACGGTGATCTTGGACATCTGGTTCATCGAAAAATTCCGTTCTCGGTTAGGCCGCAAGGCGGCTGCGTTCTTCAAGGGCGATGGCCGGCGGAGCGGCACTGTCGACGCCCATTTCGGCAAGGGAGGTGCGGGCGGCGTCCACCACGCGGCGCATGACATGCTCGTCCATGCGGCCGATGCAGCCGACGCGGAAACTGTCGACCACCGTCAGCTTGCCGGGATAGATGATGAAGCCCTTGTCCTTCATGAGATCGTAGAAGCGGTCGAAGGCGAAGGCCGGATGGGCCGGGCTGAAGAAGGTGACGATGATCGGCGATAGCCACTCGTCGGCGAGCAGCGTCTCGAAGCCGGCCTCGCGCATGCCCGCCACCATGACGTCGCGGTTGCGGGCGTAGCGCGCGCCGCGAGCGGCGACGCCGCCCTCTTCGCGATGGATGCGCAGTGCCTCCAGAAAGGCGGCGACGACATGGGTCGGCGGCGTGAAGCGCCATTGGCCGGTCTTGTTCATGTAGTCCCACTGGGCATGCATATCGAGGCTCAGCGAATGGCTGCGGCCTTTGGCGGCCTCCAGCTCGCTCTTGCGGGCGATGACGAAGCCGAAACCCGGCACGCCCTCGATGCATTTGTTGGCCGAGGAGACGATCGCCTCGTAGCGGAAATCGGAAATGCCCGCCGGGACCGCACCGAAGGCGCTCATGGAATCGACGAGCAGCTTGCGGCCGCGCGCATAAACGGTGTCGGAGATTTCCTTCAGCGGATTGAGGATGCCGGAGCTGGTCTCGCAATGGACGACGACGACATGGCTGATGGCGGGGTCGGCATCCAGCGCCGCTGCAACCTCGGCCCCGCGCGGCGGCATGTAGTCGCCCTTGTCGATCACCGCATGGTCGCGGCCGAGATAGGAGAGCGTCTGGGCGATGCGCTTGCCGTAGGCGCCGTTGCTCAGCACCAGCACCTTGCCGTCCTTCGGCACGAAGCTGGCGAGCATGGCCTCCACCGAGAACGAGCCGCTGCCCTGCATGGGCACGCAATCGAATTCGCCCGCCGTGTCGCCGGCGATCTTGAGCAGCTGGCGACGCAGGCCGGCCGTCATGGCGCGGAAATCACCGTCCCAGGAGCCCCAGTCCCGCAGCATGGCTTCCTTGACCGCATAGGCCGTCGTCAGCGGGCCGGGCGTCAGGAGATAGGGCTCGCCGAGCCGCGGCGTTTCCAGCGGCGCGATGGTTCTGTCAGAAGCGGTGTTGGGCATGGTCCGTCCTCGCGTTTGGCTTATCCGGACGTGACAATGCGGGGGAAACACATATCTGTAAAATCGTTCTTTTGTATCAACCCATCGACTGAATTTATAATTTTCAGACGGCCGGGAGCAGCCGGCTTTCCAGGAGCTCGCCGGTCTCGCGCAGGCGCGGATAGGCCATGGTCGTGACCAGAGAATTGACTTCCTTCAAGGCGCGCACGATCTCCAGATGCATGTCGCTGGACTGGATGCTGGCGGCGATGCCCTGGCGCAGCCGCTCCAGATGGCTCTTGCTGCTGTCCTCGACGAGACGGCGCACATGCTCCTTCTGCCGCACCATCTCGCGGGCGATGACCGGGTCCGGCGAGACGAGCAGATTGGCGGCAAGCCGGACATTGGAAAACACCGCGGCATGCAGCAGCGTCAGCTCGCGCCAACCCTCCTGCGAGAAGGCGCCCGCCCCGGCGAGGCGCTCCTCCGCCATCTGCAGCAGGCTCTTCGCCACCACGTCGCCGGCATATTCGAGGTGGATCGCCGCCTCGGTGAGTTCGATGCCGCGTGCGGACTGCTCCTCCGTCAGCACGCCGCGGTTGACGGCGGCGATATAGAGCTTGATCTCGCTGTGGGCGCGGTGGATGTCGCCGTCGATGTAGCGGAGCGCCTTCACAGCCTCGGGCGTCGGCGCCTCGATGACCGTCATCACCGGCTCAAGCATGCGGGTGATGAGGTTGCCTATGTGCAGCACCTCGCGCGCCGCGGCCGCCAGCGCCTGCGCCGGCTTGTCGATCAGCGCACGGTCGAGCGCGCTGGCATGGGCGGTGAGGTCGCCTTCCCGCGCCGCCTCGGGCGTCAGCAGCCGCACGAGGCGCGCCATCGGACCGCAGGTGACGAGGCCGACATCGAGCGCCAGCGCGCCGCTGATGGCGAAGCCGGCCGCGAGCATGGCGACCGCCGTGGAGCTCTGCAGGCCGATGGCGACGAGACAGCCATAGAGCGCGGCGCGGGGGCGGCTGCCGCCACCGCCGACGCTGCGTGCCACGAGATCGCCCGAGGCCGCCTCGACACCTGCTTTCACGAGGCTGACGGCATAGAGCAGAAGGACAGTGGCGGCGGCAAGTTCGAGGGCGACGGCCGGCAGGCTCATGGGCGTGCTCCGCGGGAGGATGGGAATCCGAAAACTATCCGCTGCAGCTTTACATAAATCAAATCGTTCGTATTAATGAAAGCATAGATATAATCTATTCATAGGGATCGCCGCATGCGCTATGTCCAGCTTCGCGCCTTCCATAATGTCGCCATCCATGGCGGCTTCTCGCGCGCGGCGGAGGCGCTGTTCCTGACCCAGCCGGCGGTGTCCGACCAGGTGCGCAAGCTGGAGGAGGAATACGACGTCCTGCTCTTCAACCGGAACAAGAAGCAGGTGACGCTGACCCAGGCCGGCCAGCACCTTCTGGAAATCACCCGGCGCATGTTCGACGTCGAGCAGCAGGCGCTGGACCTGCTGTCGGAATCCCGCGCTTTGCGGGCGGGCAAGCTGCGCATCGTTGCCGACGCCGCCCACCACCTCCTGCACATCCTCGCCGCCTTCCGCCGCGCCTATCCGACCGTGCAGGTGTCGATCGACGCCGGCAACACCGAGACGGTCATCACCAGCCTGCACGCCTACGAGGCGGATATCGGCGTGCTCGGCGAGGTGCCGCAATCCAGCGACTTCGAGATCCTGAAGCTCAACTCGACGCCGATCATCGCCTTTGCCAGCCGCGACTACCCCCTCGCCGGCCAGGCGACCGTCACATTCCCGGAACTGGCGACGCATCCCCTCGTCATGCGCGAGCGCGGCTCCAAGACCCGCCAGAAGCTGGAGGCCATGGCCGCCGAATGCGGCGTGCCGCTGACGCCGCTCATCGAAGCGGAAGGCCGCGAGGCGGTCCGCGAGATCGTGGCCGCCGGCGGCGGGGTCGGCTTCGTATCCTCGGCCGAGTTCGGCCAGGACAACCGGCTCGTGCCCATCTCCATCGACGCACCGGAAATGCTGATGGACGAGGCTCTCATCTGCCTGCGCGAGCGCGCCAACGGCAAGCTTGTCAACGCCTTCTTCGACATTGCGCGAAGGCTCGCGCCCGCCGCAGCATGATAGGGCGGCCTCAGCGGGGCTTGAACTCGACCAGCAGTGACTTGAGCTCGATCTCACGCACGCGCCGCGCCGCCTCATCCGGACTGACCCAGGCAAGCTGGCGCTCGCCCTTCTCCTTGAATTTCGTGGCAAGCTCGGTGGCTTCGATCTGGAAAACATCCACGATGCAGGGCGCCACGTCGCCATCGTCCAGCAGTTTCAGATAGGTGTAGCTGCCGACCGGCTTCTTGCGGACCTTCCCCCGAATGCCGGCCTCCTGGAAGGCTTCGATCGCGGCCGCCTCATAGGGCTTCCTGTCCTTCATCGGCCAGCCTTTCGGGATGATCCAGCGGCCGGTATCACGCGAGGTCACCACGAGGATCTCGATCCCGGCCCCATCCGGCGCGCTGCGGAAGCACAGGGCAGCATATTGCTGGCGAAACGCCCCCGAAAACAGCTTTTCGGGGGTAGCCGCCAGCTTCTGCAGAAGGGTCTTGGGCCTGCGGCTCTTCTGCGCCTTGGTCTTCTTGGTCGTTTTCAGGGTTCTTGCCGCCAAAGCATCGGAAAATGGGGCAAAACCTATGACGAGTTGCCCATCATGTCAAAGGCGCGCCCTCAGCCGACGACCATCTGGAACCAGGCATCGAGGAACCGGCTGCGCTTGATCATGTCGCGGAAGACCAAAAGCTCCGGCCCGAGCTCGATCTTCTGCAATCCCTCGAAACCCGACGGCTGCTGCGGGGGCACGAAGCCCGCTGCGGCAAGCGCCGCCTTGCCCTCCGGTGCCAGCAGCATGTGCAGCAGGATACGGGCCTCGCGCAGGTTCGCCGCCCCCTTCGGCATCAGCACCGTCCACGGCACGGCGAGCACGTAATCCTGCGGCACGAGGACTTCCATGCCCTGGGGCAGCTCGCCGCCGGCACGAAGCGCCGAGAGCGGCACGTTGTACGCAACGTCGAGATCGCCGGCCTGCAAGGCCTCCAGGAGATCGTCCGTCGTGTCGTAGATCCTTGCCTTCGCCCCGCCGAGCGCCCGGATCAGCCGCCAGTAGAGCGAGGTCCGGATCGAATCCTGCGAGGCCAGCAGGTAGCCGACATCGTCGATGCCGACATTGACGACGCCGACCCGGCGGGCGAAGCGGCCGGTATTCTGCTCGAGCATGCGCACCAGCTCGATGCGGGTGCGCGGCACGCGGTTCTCGAATGCCGCCTTGCGCACGACGATGACGGCAGGGTCGGACCAGAAGCCGAAGACCTCGTTGCGCCACTGCACGCCGGCCATCGCTCCGGCCGCCTCGTCAGATATGGCATACCCTTCATTGGCGATGGAGACGGCGACATCGGGCGAGGACAGGAAGGCGATGTCGAACGGCGCGTCGTGCGGGCGGCGGGCGGCGGCGGCGATCTGCGCGGAGGAAAGCCGGCTATAGACGAGCCGCGTGCCGGGCAGGTGCACCGAGAGCGAGACGATCAACGGTGCCATGCGCGCCTCGGAAACGACGCCCGCCAGCCGCAACGTCCGCTCCTGCGCTGCCGCAAAGCCCGGCATGACCAAGGCCATGAGGAGGAGAAGGGCGCCGGCGCCCCGCAGCCGAAGGAATTCAGGCAGAAACCGCATCATCCCGTCCTTTCCCGGACCACCGGCAGGACGACCTCGACGACGAGCCCGCCGCCCTCGCGGTCGGCCACCGTGATGGCGCCGCCGAAGGCGACGGCCACATCCTTCGCAATCGCCAGGCCGAGGCCCGAGCCGGCGGACCGGTGATCGGCGCGCACGAAGCGCTGAAACACCCGGCCCTTGGCGCTGTCCGGTATGCCCGGTCCCCGGTCCATGACCTGCAGCACGGCCTGTCCCTGCCGCTCGAAGAGCCGTACGAGCGTCGGTCCCGGCGCATGGATGAAGGCATTCTCGACGATGTTGCGGACCATTTCCCGCAAGACCACCGGTTCGGCCATGACATGCAGGGCGCTGCCCTCCATGTGAAGGGCAAGCGATTGCATCAGTCCGGCATAGGCGCTCTCCGCCCGAAGCATCTGCAGCGCGTCCTGCACCGATTGCCCGACATCGACGGCCTCGCGCTCCTGCGTTTCGAGGCGATGCAGCGTCGTCGCGTCGGAGAGCAGCTGGTTGGCCAGGAGGCCTGCCTCGCGCGCATTGTGATGGATGCGCGTCAGCCGCCGCTTCACCCGTTCGCCGGCGGCCTCTTCCAGCGCCACCTCGGCCTGCGCCTGGATGGCCGCGAGCGGGGTCCTCAGCTGGTGGGCCGCATCCGCCGTGACGCGCTTGACGCCGTCAAGCACCGAACCGAGCCGGTCCATGAAGTCGTTGAGCGCGGAAACAAGCGCCGAGACCTCGACCGGCACCTCGGTCTCGATGCGGCTGAGATCGGACGGGCGACGGCTCCGCAGATTGCTTTCGATGAGGCGCAGCGGCGAGAAGGCCGAGCGCACCGAGGCGAGGATGAGGCCGCAGGCAAGCAGCGCGATCGCCACTGCCGGCAGCATGCCGTTGAGCGTCAGCTGCCCCGCCAACTCCCGGCGGGCCTCCCGCGTTTCGGCCACCTGGATGCCAATCCAGCCGCCCGTTCCGGTGACCGTGTCGGCGCGGTAGCGCTGCACGGCGGCGATACGCACCGGTTCGCCGCGATAGACAGCGTCGTGCAGGTGCAGCGTCTCGTTCGCGCTCGCCGGTATGTCGAGGCCGAGCGTCGGCGAGCCGGTCACCAGGCTGCCATCCGGCGCCGTGATCCGGTAGAAAACCCGGTTGAGGCGGGACGTGCCGAGAATGGCGAAGGCCGAATAGGGAATGTCGACGGCGACGGCCCCCTCCTCGATGGCGACCGTATCGGCGATGGAGAGGGCCGAGGCCGTCAGCACCCGGTCGAATGCCTCGTCGGCGGCCCGGCGCGCATAGGCACGCACCGTCAGCGCCAGGACGCTGCCGATGACCAGGAAGAGGCAGGCGGTCGTGATCAGCAGCCGGCGCTCGATCGACAGTCGCGCCATCAGGTCACCGTGCCGGCCTTGCTGCGCAGCACATAGCCGGCGCCGCGATGGGTGACGATTTCCACATCGCCCGATTCCAGCTTCTTGCGGACGCGCGAGACCAGGAGCTCCACGGCATTGGGCGTTCCCACGTCGTCATGGCCGAAGAGCTTCACATAGAGCCGGTCCTTGCTCACCGTGCTGCCGGCATGGGCCGCGAGCATCTCCAGCACCTCGAACTCGCGGCGCCCCAGTTCGAGCGGCCGGCCGGCGATCTGCGCCGCCCGGGCGGACATGTCCACCTCGAGCGGACCGACCCGGATGAGCGACTTTGAAAGGCCCTGGTGCCGCCGCGTGACGGCCCGCAGCCGCGCTTCCAGCTCGCCGATATCAAACGGCTTGACGATATAGTCGTCGGCGCCGAGGTCGAGCAGGCTGATCTTGTCGTCCAGCTGGTTGCGGGCGGTTATGACGAGCACGGGCGTCGGGGAGTTGCGGCCGCGCATATGCGCCATCACGTCGAAGCCGCTGCGTCCCGGCAGGTTGATGTCGAGCACCACCACGTCGAATTCGCCGTGGATGGCGAGCTCCTCGCCGGATATGCCGTCTTCCGCCAGCGTGACATGGTGGCCGGCCCGCGAGAGCTTCGCGTCGATCGCCTCGGCGATGTCGATGGAATCTTCAATGACCAGGATGCGCATGATGCTGACAGGACTCTGACAGGAACTTTGAAGTATTCCCTCATCCTATAGCAAGGGCTTTGCCGAACGCGAGACGGTAAAACCCTTCGGGAGGATAAAATGAAACGCTACAGCGCCATTGCAGCCTGCATGATGCTGGTCGGCTTCCTGTCGGCCGGCAGCGTCACGGCCCGCGCAGATCCGTGCCGGCCGGGAACCGGCCTGGACGAAGCTTACTGCGACGCCGACGGTGACCTCGTGGCGGACCTGCCGTCGGATCCGGCCAAGTGGCGCAATCCCGATACGCTCGTCTGGGCCTTCGCCCCTATCGAGGATCCGGCGGTCTATGCGCAATTGTTCCGGCCGTTCACGCAGCACCTGTCGCAATGTCTCGACCGCCAGATCGTCTATTATCCGGTGCAGTCGAGCGCGGCGGAAATCAGCGCGATGCGCGCCGGGCGCCTGCATTTCGCCGGTTTTTCCACCGGCCCGACGGTTGAAGCCGTCAACAAGGCGGGGGCGGTGCCCTTTGCCGGCAAGGGCGAGAACGGCGCGTTGCGCGGCTATCATCTGGTCGCCATCGTGCGGGCGGATTCGCCCTACCAGACACTTGCGGACCTCAAGGGCAAGCGCGTTGCCCATGTCTCCGCGGCATCGAATTCCGGCAATCTCGCGCCCCGGGCGCTCTTTCCCGTCGAAGGCCTGGTTCCCGATACGGACTACAGGCCGATCCTCTCCGGCGCGCACGACAAGTCGGTGATGGGCGTGCTTTCCGGCGACTACGACATGGCGGCCGTCGCCTCCGACGTGCTCGAGCGGCTGGTGGAGCGCGGCGCGGTGGAGCGCAATGCCCTGCGGATCCTCTATCAGAGCCCACTGTTCCCGACATCGTCCTTCGCCCATGCCCACGACCTCGATCCCGCGCTGACGAAGAAGCTGACGGCCTGTTTCTTCGCCTTCCGCTTTCCGCCGGAGATGACGGCGGCCTTCAATGGCGACGAACAGTTCCTGCCGCTCCGCTACGACACGGCCTGGCAGGCGGTCCGCGACGTCGTCGCCGCGGTCGGCGCCTTACCGGACTGACACGCCCGAACCCCTTTCGTCCCGCACGCAAGAGTGAGCCCATGACCCTGCAAATCCCTTTGCCGGAGGACCGTTCGCGTCCCGAGCCGGCCTCACCCTGGAGACGCGTCTCCTACCTGATGCGCGTCAACAGCGCGGATCCGACGTTGCTGCTCGGCCTCGCCCTGCTCGCCGTCTTCGCCTATCTCATCCTCGCGCCCGTCCTGCTTCTGCTCGCGGACGCCGTCACGGTGCATTTCGCCGATACCGCGCGCACCAGGCAGGAGCTCGGCGCGTTCACGCTCTACTACCTCAACCGCGTCCTCCTCTCGCCTATCGCACGGGACCTCTTCTGGTGGCCGCTCGCCAATACGGCGATCATCTCCGCCGGCGCAATCGCCATCGCCTTCCTCGTCGGCGGCCCGATCGGCTGGCTGCTCGCCCGCACGGACCTCATCGGCAAGAAGTGGCTCTCGACGGCCCTGCTTGTCCCCTACATGCTGCCGTCCTGGACCTTCGCGCTCGCCTGGCTGACCCTCTTCAAGAACCGCACGACGGGCGGGCTTCCCGGCTGGATGGAGACCTTCGGCGTCACCCCGCCGGACTGGCTCGCCTATGGCGCCCTGCCGATCGCGCTCATCCTCGCCCTGCACTATGCGCCCTTTGTTATCCTCCTCTTCGGCAATGCGCTGAAGCAGTTCGACACGCAGCTGGAGGATTCCGCCCGCAGCCTCGGCGCCGGCCCGTTCGACGTGGCGCGCAAGATCATCCTGCCGCTGATGCTGCCCTCGCTCATTTCGGCCGCCACGTTGATCTTCGCCAAGTGCCTCGGCGATTTCGGCGTCGCCTATGTGCTCGGCGTGCCGGTGGGCTTCGACGTGCTGGCGACCTCGCTGTTCCGGGCGATCTCGACCAGCCAGGCCGGCGCCTCCGCCGTGCTTGCCGGCGTGATCGTGCTGCTCGGCACCTTCTCCATCCTCATCGACATGCGCCTCCTGAAGGAAGCAAAACGCTTCGTCACCATCGGTTCAAAGGGCGCGATGGTGCGCGCCACGCCGCTCGGCAAGTGGCAGACGCCCGCCTTTCTCTGGGCGCTTGCCGTCTTCATCTTCAGCGCCGGCATTCCGCTCGTCGCGCTGGCGCTGACCACGGTCATGCGCGTGCCGGGCGCCTTCAGCCTCGACAATTTCACGCTCGACTACTGGATCGGCACCGAGCTCGGCACGACCGCGCTGCGCCAGGGCATTCTCCTGACCGGCGAATTCTGGCTGGCACTGTGGAACACGGTGTGGATGGTGGGCCTTGCCGCCCTCGGTGCCGGCGTGCTCGGCCTGCTTGTCGGCTATGCCGTCGCGCGCTCGCCCGTCCGCTTCGTCTCCGTTGCGCTGCGGCAGGTCACCTTCCTGCCATATCTGGTGCCGGGCATCGCCTTTGCAGCCGCCTATCTCTCGATGTTCGCCGTTCCCCGTCCGCCGCTGCCCGCGCTCTACGGCACGCCGGTCATCCTCGTGCTCGCGATCCTCGCGGACCAGATGCCCTTCGCCTCGCGCGCCGGCATTGCCTCGATGATGCAGCTCGGCCGCGAGCCGGAAGAGGCCGGCCAGATCGTCGGCGCCGGCTGGCTGCGTCGCATGCGCTCCATCGTGCTGCCGATCCAGCGCGGCGCCCTCGTCTCGGCGATCCTCTTGCCCTTCATTTCCGGCATCAAGGGGCTCAGCCTCGTCGTCGTCCTTGCCGTTCCCGGCACGGACCTGCTCACCACCTACGCAATCCGCCTCGTCGACTACGGCTACAGCCAGGCTGCCAATGCGGTCGTCCTGATGCTCTGCGTCGTCGCCTTCACCGGCACGATGCTCGTCCAGAAGATCGGCCGGGCCAACCTCTCAGACGGCATGGGAAGCAAGTAATGTCCAGCATCACCTTGGAAAACATCCGCAAGACCTATGGCCGCGGCGGTCCTGCCGCCATCGGCAATCTCAGCATGGCAATCGGCAAGTCGGAATTCCTCTGCCTGCTCGGCCCTTCCGGCTGCGGCAAGACGACGACGCTGCGCATGATCGCCGGCCTCGAACACCCGACCGGCGGGCGCATCCTCGTCGACGGCAAGCCGATCGTCTCCGTCGCCGACGGCGTCTTCACCGTGCCGGAAAAGCGCAATATGGGCCTCGTCTTCCAGAACTACGCCCTCTGGCCGCACATGACGATCCGCGAGAACGTCGCCTTCGGCCTGAAGCTGCGCAAGACGCCCGCCGCCGAGCGCGACGCCACCGTCGAGCGGGTGATGACCAAACTCGGCATCGCCCGCTATGCCGCCCGCTACCCGGCGGAGCTTTCCGGCGGCCAGCAGCAACGCGTGGCGCTTGCCCGCATGCTGGCGCTGAACCCGTCCGTCATCCTGCTCGACGAGCCGCTTTCCAACCTCGACGCCAAGCTGCGGCTGGAAATGCGCGCGGAACTGAAGCGCATCCATGCGGAAGCCGGCTCCACCATCGTCTTCGTCACCCACGACCAATGGGAAGCGATGACGCTGGCGACGACCATCGCCGTGATGAGCGAGGGCGAATTGCAGCAGGTCGGCACGCCCGACGACATCTACGAGCGCCCCGCCAACCGCTTCGTCGCGGAATTCGTCGGCAGCCTGCCGATCAACATCGTCGAGCGGGGCGAAGCGCAATCCGGTCCGCTGCATGGCTGGGTCGATCGCCTTCTGGCGCATTTCGCGATCGACGGCACGCCGGTCGCCTCGGCCGGCATCCGGCCGGAGGCCGTGCGTCTTGCCGATCTCGACGAGGCGGCGGCCGCGCGCTGCGCCGCCGGCCGGGGAACCATCGTCGACATCGTGCCCACCGGCGGCAGCTGGATCGTCGAGCTCGACGTCGACGGCAGCCGCTTCTTCGCGATCGCGACCGAAAACCCGCGCAAGGCCGCGGGCGAGACCACCCATTTCTGGGTCGAAAGGCAGCATCTGCACCTTTTCGACCGGGACAGGAATCGCATCGCCCTGTGACGGGGCATGCGCCATCGAGGCAAAGGAGGAAATGATGCCTAAGACATTGATCTGCCTGTTCACGACCGCATCCGTCCTGGCCATGGGCCTGACAGGCGCCATGGCTCAGGAGGCCAAGGAGATCGGCATTCCCGACAGCGACTATTCGCTGGAGGCGCTGATCGAGGCAGCCAGGAAGGAAGAACCGATCACGGTCATCGACGCGACCGGCAAGATCGTCACCATGGCCGAGAACTTCTCGGCGAAGTACGGGCTGAAGGCGACCGGCGTGAAGATGAGCGGCCAGGACCAGGAACAGGTCATCGCCCGGGAAGCGGCCGCCGGCAATGTGCGCACCGACGTCTTCAACATGAGCAACCTGCCCTCGGTGACCAGCCAGATCCTGCCGCAGGGTTTCGGCATCTCCTGGCTCGCGCCCGACCTCAAGGACAAGATCCCGGCCGCCTACCAGAGCCCGGCGATCACCAGCAACAACCCTTGGGTCTTCGCCTACAATACCGACGTCAACGGCGAGACCTGCCCGGTCGACAATCTCTGGGCGCTGACCACCGAGGAATGGAAGGGCCGCGTCGCCATTCCCGATCCGCTGCTGCGCAACGAGACGATGTTCTGGTTCAACCAGCTCGCCACGCACGAGGACGCCGCGATGCGCGAGGCCTACAAGGCTCAGTTCGGCGAAGAGCTGACGACCGACGAGGCGAGCGCGACGGCCGAATGGGTCAAGCGTCTTGCCAAGAACCAGCCGAAGGTCACGCGCAGCGACACCGATGTCGGACCGATCGTCGGCGCGGAGGAGGAAAAGCCGCCGATCGGCTTCCTTTCCGCCGCCATCTTCCGCGACGCCAAGAAGGACGGCTACGGCATGGGCATCTGCAAGGAGATGAAGCCGTGGATCGGCCAGCTGACGCCGCGCGTCGCCGTCATCGCCGCCGGCACGAAGAGCCCGAACACCGCAAAGCTCTTCGCCCGCTTCATGATGACCGAGGAAGGCATGGCCCCGCAGCTCGGCGACGGCAAGATCTCGACCAACACGGAGGCCAAGATGCCCGAGAGCGAGGTCTCCGGCATCGCGAACCATGTCGACAAGCTCTACGTCAACCACTCCGAAACGAGCCAGGACGATTTCGCCAAGCTGCAGGACTGGCAGGATTTCTGGCTTCAGCACTCCCGTTGATCCCCGCCCCGCGCGCTCCGGCGCGCGGGGTCTTCCATCCCGGTCGCCGATTGCGCACCACGGCCGACGGGCGTTCTCCCGGTCGGACCTATTTCTCCTGCCGGAAGGCGATCTGGACGGCGCGGTTGAGCGCAACGGGCAGAACGGACATATGGTTCTCGCCGGCATATTCCTCGAAACGGGCAACACCCGCGAGGTCCGGGGACGCCTCCCAACGTTCCGCCATCGCCCGGGCAAGCTCCACCGTTCGGGTTTCGAGGGCACGGGCCTGTCTTTGCGCCTCGTCGGGCCGGCCCTTGTGGAAGGGCGCTATGCGCGTCTCGCTTTCGTATTGCCCCGCCGAAAGGTGCAGTTCGATGCCCGCAGGCACGTCGGAACGCTCCAGAAACGCCTGCTCCGTCGACAGAATGGCCGCATCCTCCCAGTAGATCGCCGGGCTTGCCGCGATCCAGCGCCGATAGGCGTGGGGCCTGGTAAACAGCGCATGGAGCACGAACAGCCCCCCGAAGGAGTGGCCGAAAAGCGCCTGGCGAGACCGGTCGATCGGCACCTGCCGTTCGACCCAGGGCTTCACCTCGTCCTCGATCGCAGAAAGAAAACCGTCGCCGCCACCGGTCTTGACGTCAGGCGTATCGGGAAAGAACGGCGGATAGGTCCGGCCGGGCGGCGGGCTGAGATCCCAGGAACGGCGGAAGGGATCATAGGCCTCATCGGAGGGGTAGCCGATCGCCACGATCACGCCATCGCAGATGTTCGTACCGCTCGGATAGGACATCTGCACCTTCTGCGCATCGACAGCCGTCGCAAAGCAGGCATTGCCGTCCGTCATGTAGAGAACGGGCCAACCTTGGGGCGGCGCGGGCCTTGGCGGGCGATAGAGGAAGATCCGGTGCGGCTGGTCGCCCGTGCCGAGCGTCATATCGGTGAACGTCGCGCCGGCGAGCGTGACGGGCGATGAATGGGACATGCTTTCTCCGGGCAGCCGAAGGGGACGACGTGAAACGCTGCCGTTACCGCATAAAGTTGACTGGAATTCCGCTGTTATATGATTCGCCACCGGGCAGACATGCGGACGAAGGCGCCTTGGAACTGAGGCAATCGGGCGGCACCACGCCGCCCGATCTCGCGCGTGTTTTTCAAGGCCGCGCGGCACGCGTCCTCACTCCGGCCGCGGCCGGTTCGCATGCATCCGATCCTCGATATCGCGAATGTGCTTCTCAAGCTGCTCATCGCTCATATAGGCGCTGAGGGAGCCGATGCGCTTGCCTTTGTAGAGATCATTGCCTTCGGCCGCCTTGAGGCGAGCCAAGAGATCGATGCGTTTCATGTCCCCTCCTTTCGGTGATTTCAGATGGAGTGTTCAGGCGGCCTCGCAGCGGCGACGGAGCACCGGACGAGGACACCGGCAGACAAGTCGGAAATTTGGCGGGCATGCCAATGCTATAGGCGACGACGACGCCCTCGCCATGAACAGATTCCGGCTTTTCATGTATTCATCCCGTCAAGGGATGTAGAACAGCCGGCGTCCTAGCCGAGGGCCAGGCTGGAAAAGAATTCCATCATACGGTTGATGATGATTGCCGGCATACAACGGTTCCGAATTCTTCTGCTGCGCCCGTTCCTCCAGGGAATGCAGGCAATGGCGATGCCCGCAGGAAGAAGACACCGGCAAAGCGCAATGTCAACCGGTTTGTCCATGCCAAACCGGAATGCCTGGCGATCTTCCGCCGAAGCGGCGCGCCGGACGCCTTTGCAGGGCACCGGCGCGCGGGGATGGTCTCAGATATCCTTGGCAAGGCGCAGCGCATCATAGATGGCCGCATGCGTGTTGCGGGCGGCGACCGCATCGCCGATCCGGAAGAGCTGGTAGGCGCCGTCGGGATTGCGCGCGACGGTCTGCGGCGCGCCGGCAAGCAGGTCGTCGTAGGAGACCTCGCCGAGGTTCTTCGAACCCGGCTTCAATTCGAAATAGAGATCGTCCAGCGGGATGGTGCCGTGGTTGACGACGATCTGATCGACCGTGCGCTGCTTGCTGACACCGCCGTAATCGCTGCCGACATGGGCGATGAGCTGGTTGCCGCTTCTTTCCGCCGCCTCCAGCCGGTAGGTGACGGTGAAGGTCGTGTCGAGCTTCTGCAGCGCGCGCATGTAGGGAACGAGGTTCATGGCCATGACCTCGGGCGCGAAGGCGCGGTCCGGCGTCATGATCTCCACCTTGCCGCCCGCCCTGGCGATCAGTTCGGCCGCCTGCAGGCCGGCATGGTCGCCGGCATCGTCATAGACGAGCACGTTGGTGCCCGGCTTCACGTCGCCGGAAATGATATCCCAGGAGGAGACCACCAGCTCGTTGCCCTTCGAAAGAACCTCGGTATGCGGCAGGCCGCCCGTCGCGACGATCACGACATCGGGGTTTTCGGCAAGGATCGTGTCCGCCTCGGCCCAGCTGTTGAAGTGGAAGGTGACGCCGTGCTTCTCGCACTGGCTCATGCGCCAGTCGATGATGCCGATCATTTCGCGCCGCCGCTCGCTCTGCGCCGTCAGCCGGATCTGGCCGCCCGGATCGCTCGCCGCCTCGAACACCACCACCTCGTGGCCGCGTTCGGCGGAGACCCGCGCCGCTTCGAGGCCGGCCGGGCCGGCACCGATGATCACCACCTTCCTGCGCACCGCCGCCTTCGGGATCGCATGCGGCATCGTCTCCTCGCGGCCGGTCGCCGCATTGTGGATGCAGAAGGCAAGGCCGCCCTGGTAGATGCGGTCGAGACAGTAGTTCGCGCCGACGCAGGGACGGATGTCGTCCTCGCGCTTTTCGATGATCTTGCGCACGATATGCGGGTCGGTCATGTGGGCGCGGGTCATGCCGATCATGTCGACCTTGCCGGTGGCGATCGCATGGCGCGCCGTCGCGACATCCTGGATCTTCGCCGCATGGAAGGTCGGGAACCTGGTGGCGGCGCGGATGTCGCCGGCGAAATCCAGATGCGGCGCGCTTGCCATGCCCTGGATCGGGATGACGTCCGTCAGGCCCGGATCCGTATCGATATGGCCGCGGATGACGTTCAGGTAGTCGATGAGACCGCTTTCCTTGAGACGACGGGAGATTTCCAGGCCCTCGGCCTTTCCGGTCCCGCCGGGAAGACATTCGTCGGCCGTGTAGCGCACGCCGAGGATGAAATCCTCGCCAACCCTTTCGCGCATCGCCCTGAACACGTCGAAACAGAAGCGCAGGCGGTTGTCGAGCGAGCCGCCATAGGGACCGTCGAGCTCGTTGGTCAGCGGCGAGGTGAACTGGTCGATGAGGTGGCCATAGGCCTCCAGCTCGACCCCGTCCATGCCGCCCGCCTTCATGCGCTCGGCGGCATCGGCGAAATCCTTGATGATGCGCGCGATGTCCCAGTCTTCCAGCTTCTTGGGAAAGGCGCGGTGCGCCGCCTCGCGATGATGGGAAGGCGCAAGGACGGGCAGCCAGTCGCCCTTGTCCCAGCGCGTGCGGCGGCCGAGATGGGTGAGCTGGATCATGATCGCCGCACCCTCTTCATGCACGGCGTCGGTCATTTCCCGGATCCACGGCACGATCTCGTCCTTGTAGGCGAGCAGGTTGTTGAAGACCGGCGGGCTGTCCTTCGAGACGGCGGCGGATCCGGCCGTCATCGTCAGCGCCACGCCGCCGCGCGCCCGCTCCACCGTATAGGCCCGGTAGCGCCCCTTCGGCATGCCGTCCTCGGGATAGGCGGGCTCGTGCGACGTGACGATGATGCGGTTGCGCAGGGTCAGATGCTTCAACTGATAGGGCTGAAGCAGGGGATCGTTCGACATGCGACGGGCTCCGGACTTGGGGGACTTTCGCGAACGGTAAGGGGAAATGTACACATGTGTCAACATCCAAAACACCATAGTCAATAATATCGACATGACTGTACATTCCACTTGCCGCGACATACCGGATTTGTTAGGAGGGCACCATGGAACAGGCGACGAGTGACAGCGGCTGGCGCGGCTCCCCGGAAGGGTGGCTGGAGGCCGCCTACGACTGCCTGCTCGAGTCCGGTGTTGAATCGGTGAAGATCCTGCCGCTCGCCAAGCGGCTCAATCTGTCCCGCACCAGCTTCTACTGGTTCTTCAAGGACCGGGAGGAACTGCTGGATGCCCTCATCGCGCGCTGGCGGGAGAAGAACACGGGCAATCTCGTGAAGCAGTCCGGGGCCTATGCGGAAACGCTTGCCGAAGCGATGCTCAACGTCTTCGACTGCTGGCTGGACAAGGACCTGTTCGATTCCCAGTTCGAGTTCGCCGTGCGCAGCTGGGCGTTGCAATCGCCGGACATCCTGGCGGAGGTGCAGGCGGCCGACCAGGCGAGAATAGAGGCGCTCGGCCGCATGTTCGTGCGGTTCGGCTATGACGAGGGCGCGGCGGACGTTCGCGCGCGAACGACCTATCTCGTCCAGATCGGGTATATCTCGATGCAATCCACGGAAGATATCGCGCTGCGCATGAAGCGCATCCCCGACTATATCGCGATCTATACCGGAGAGATCCCCCGGAAACGGGAACTCGACCGCTTCTTTGCCCGGCACGGCTACAAGCCGGACTGAGCGCAGGGGCCTAGCACAGGACAGGCACGTCGGCTCCTCCTTATTTCGCCGTCAGGCCAGGCAAATGTCTCCGCCTTAGGTTCGTCTTAACGAACTCTGTTCAATTTTACCGATCGCAAGCGCGCGGTTCTCGCGCCGGCTGCCATGAAGGCGCGTTTTTCCTGACATCTGCTGTGCCGAGCCCGTGCCCGCAAGACGCGTGCGGTCGGCATTGGAATACTGGGGGGTTTCCTTGAGTGTACGTTTCAATCTCATGACCAAAATTCTTCTGGCCGCCTCGCTCGCCGTCATTGCGGCCTTCTGCGGCTTTTCGGTCTATATCGACAGCCTTCAGCGAAATACGCTCTCCAGGGAAGCAGCCTCCGAGATCGAATCCGCCGGCGAGCTGGCGGCCACCGGCATTGCCAACTGGCTGAATGCCCGCGTCATGCTGACCGAGCTCGCCGGCGCCGGCGTCGCCCGGGCGGAGAATGCCGAGGAGATCCTCAAGGGTTTCGACAACGCGCTGCTCGGCCGCGAATTCGCCCTCGTCTATTTCGGCGGCGAGGACGGCACCATGACCCGCATTCCCGCCGCGACGATGCCGGCAGGCTACGACCCGCGCAAGCGCGGCTGGTACAAGGACACCGTCAGGCTCGACGCGCCGGTGCTGACCGATCCCTATGTCGATTCCGCCTCGCAGAAGCTGGTGATCAGCGCCACCGCCCCGGTCAAGCGTGATGGCAAGCTGCTCGGCATCGCCGGCACCGACTTCCCCCTGCAGGGCCTGCTCGGCATGATCGGCGAGGTCGATCTCGGCGGCATGGGCTCCGCCTTCCTCGTCAACAAGTCCGGCACGGTTCTCGTCCATCCCAACGGCGATCTGGTCGCCAAGCCCCTGACCGAGGTCTTCCCGCAGGAAACCCCGTCGATCGAGGCGACCGGGCTGACGGAAACCGAGCTCGACGGCAAGCGCGTCCTCGTGCGCTTCGTGCAGGTCACGGGCCTGCCGGTGATCGACAGCTGGTATCTCTGCCTGATCGTCGACCGCGACATGGCCTATGCCGGCATTTCCGAATTCCGCATCGCCGCCACCATCGCCACCGTCGTCGGCGTTCTCGCCATGATCGGCGTTCTTGCCCTGCTTCTGTCCAGCCTCGTCGTGCGGCCGGTGGTGCGCATGACCGGCATGATGAGCAAGCTGGCGCGCGGCGACGTTTCCGAGGAGATCCCGGATGCTGGCCGCAGCGACGAAATCGGCCAGATGGCGGCTGCCGTCACCGTCTTCCGCGAAAACATCATCGAGCGCGCGCGCCTCGCCCGTGCGGCGGAAGAAAACCAGGCCCTGGGCGAACAGGAGCGCCGCGAGCGCGACGCGATCAAGGCGCAGGAGGCCGAGACCGTCGCGCTTGCCGTCCAGACGGTCGCCGATGCGCTGGGCCGCCTTGCCGACGGCGACCTCGTCTCGCGCATCGACACCCCCTTTGTCGGCGATCTCGACCGCCTGCGCATCGACTTCAACAACTCCGTCACCCGCCTGCACCAGGCCATGTCGACCGTCGGCGAGAAGGCGCTGGCGATCGACAGCGGCGCGAACGAGATCCGCGGCTCCGCCGATGCGCTCGCCCGCCGTACGGAGCAGCAGGCAGCGTCCGTCGAGGAAACCGCCGCCGCGCTGGAGGAGATCACCACGACCGTGAAGGACTCCACCCGCCGCGCCGAGGAGGTCGGTTCGCTCGTCTCGCGCACCCGCCAGGGTGCGGAGAAGTCCGGCGAGGTGGTGCGCCGCGCCGTCTCGGCCATGCAGGGCATCGAGAAGTCCTCGCACGAGATCTCCAACATCATCGGCGTCATCGACGACATCGCCTTCCAGACCAACCTCCTTGCGCTCAATGCCGGCGTGGAAGCGGCCCGCGCGGGCGAGGCCGGCAAGGGCTTTGCCGTCGTGGCGCAGGAAGTCCGCGAGCTCGCCCAGCGTTCGGCTAATGCCGCCAAGGAGATCAAGGCGCTGATCACCGCATCCGGCGAGCAGGTCCGCTCCGGCGTCGCCCTCGTCGACGAGACGGGCGCCGCGCTGGAGGCCATCGTGCGTGAGGTGCAGGAGATCAACGGCCATGTGAACGCCATCGTCACGGCCGCCCGCGAGCAGTCAACCGGCCTTCAGGAGATCAACACCGCCGTCAACACGATGGACCAGGGCACGCAGCAGAACGCCGCCATGGTGGAGGAACAGACGGCGGCCAGCCACGGCCTTGCCGGAGAGGCGGCAGCGCTGACCGCCCTGCTCGCCCAGTTCCGCCTCGACAGGGCAAGGAACGCGCCGCAGGCTGTACGCCAAGCCTACGCCGCCTGACGGACACCACGCCGACCCGCGCTCCCAGCCCCCTGCAGCTGCTGCAGGGGGCTTTTTTCTTGCCTGCAGGGCCGGCACGCCACCGGCCCCGTACCCCTGAACAGGGTGACACGGGCAAGATCCGGCGCAGCGCAGAAATCCGCAACCGCGACGGAATCAGCCGCTATGGCCGTGAATGCGGGCGCGGCCGTCGTGCCGCCCCTTGTCCTGATTAGACGAAGACCATCACGCCCGCATAGCCGACCGCAATCAGAACCAGCCCGACGACGAGCATCGGCATCAGGCTGCTGCCATTGACGTCCCGGCCGCTGACGTGCTCGCCGGAAAACACCAGGGGCTTGCGGGTTTCTTCCTCGTTCATGGGCCTCTCCTTTTAATGTGGCAAATGATATACCACTTTAATGCGGCGCGCGACGTGACAATTCAGCGCCGCGACATGGAAGGGTGTCCGCTTCCAGCAGTGAGGCCAGGAATGTCGTTGCCGATTGAAATTGCCATGCATTTGGCCGACAAGAATGCATGACAAAATGGCACCCCGATCCCGGCCAATTGCGGCGGCCCGTCTATATCTCCCTCGCGGACCAGTTCACGGCGGCGATCAAGAGCGGCCGGCTTGCCGAGAATGACAAGCTGCCGCCGCATCGTGATCTTGCCTATGACCTGAAGATCTCGATCCAGACGGTGAGCAAGGCCTATGACGTGCTTGCCCGCCGCGGGCTGGTTTCCGGCGAGGTCGGCCGGGGCACCTATGTCAAGGCAGGCGGCTCCGCACCGCAGTCGCCCTATATCGCGGAGCGGCTGGCGAACGAGATCGACCTTTCGATCGTCACGCCCGTCTGCACGCCCTTTCACCTGGAAAGGATGAAGGACGCCCTGCACCGGCTCGGCGATGGCGTTCCGTCTGCCGCGGCCCTGTCCTTCCGGCCCAACACCATCTTTCCGCGGCACCATGAGGCCGCAGCCGCGTGGCTCTCCATGCTCGGCGTCGAAACCGCGCCGCACAACCTGCTCGTGACGAACGGAGCCTCCTCGGCCTTTACCGTCGCCCTCCTCTCCGCGGCAAGCCCCGGCGCGATCCTTGCCACCGAGGAGGTCTGCTACCATGTCATCCGGCCGCTTGCGGATTATCTCGGCATCCGGCTCCGCCCGATCGTCGCGGACGCGGACGGCATGGTTCCCGAAGCGCTGGAGGAGGCTTGCCGCAGGGAGGAGGTGTGCATGGTCGCCCTCCAGCCCAATCTTGCCAACCCGACTGCTTCGCTGATGTCGGAAGGCCGGCGCCGCGCCATCGCCGAGACGGCACGCAGACATGACGTGACGATCATCGAAAACGACGTGTTCGGCCCGCTTCTCTCCCGCCGGCCGCGCCCCATCGCGGCGCTGGCGCCCGAACGGACGGTCTATATCACCGGTTTCAGCAAGGTCGCCCTTCCCGGCCTGCGGATCGGCTATGTTGCCGCGCCGGATCATCTTGCCGCCACTATCGCCAACCGGCACCTGATGGCGAACTGGATGGCGACGCCCGTCATGGCAGAGATCGCCACGCTGTGGCTCTCCGACGGCACGATGCAGGCGCTGGTGGACTGGCAGCGCGAGGCCCTCGGCCAGCGGCATCGGATCGTCTCCGCGGTGCTTCAGGGCACCGCCTACCGCGCACATCCCGAGGGGCTTCATCTCTGGCTGCCGCTTCCGCCGGAGCACGATGAGCCCGCCTTCGTTTCCCAGGCGCGCGCCCGCGGCGTGGCGGTCGCGCCAAGCACGCCCTTCTCCCTGTCCGGCGCGCCGGCTGGCGCCGTCCGGGTATCGCTCGGCGCGACCGAGGCCGACGAACTGCGCGCCGGCCTCGACATCCTCGCCTCGCTGCTGCGCGCCGCGCCCGACCGGAGCGTCCTGGCACCCTGAAGCGCCGCGATCCCTCCTTGCACTTCGCACCCTTGCTTCAAGAATCTCGTCGTCGCAAGATCGTCTGGCGCTTTGCACGACACGCGTCGGAAATTGACATGTGTCTTTTTCCCAGATTGACATGCATTTCTCCGCGCGGCTGAATGGCGGCACCCACAGCGGCGGAGCGCGCATGATCGAGGAAATCCAGCATCAATCGGCCTTGGAGGCCCGCGCCGCGGCCCGGCGCATCGGCCTGATCGCGCTCGCCACGGACCATACGGTGGAGGCGGATTTCCGCAGGCTCGTCGCCAGCGACGACATTGCCGTGCATGTGACACGCGTCAGCTATGCGAACCCCACGACGCCGGACAATCTCCGTGCGATGCATCCCCATCTTGCCGCGGCGGCGGCCCTGCTTTTGCCGGGCGAGGCGCTCGACGCCGTCGTCTATGGCTGCACCTCGGCCTCGGTTGTCATCGGCGAAGAGGCTGTCGCGGCCGCCATCCGCGAGGGCAAGCCGGGCGCCGCCGTCATCACGCCGGCCGGCGCGGCCGTCCTGGCGCTGCGTGCGCTGAAGGCGCGACGCATCAGCATCCTGACACCCTATATCCGCCAGACGGCCGAACCCATGCAGGCCTATTTCGAGGCGAACGGCTTTGCCGTCGATCGCCTCGTCTGCCTCGGCATGGAAGACGATCGTGACATGGCGCGCCTGCCGCACGCGGAGATCGTCCGGCTCGCCGCAGGCATCGCTGCCGGTACCGAAGCCCTGTTCATCGCCTGCACGGCGCTGCGCGCGGCGCAATGCGCCCCCGAGATCGAACGGCAGACCGGCCTGCCGGTCGTCACCAGCAATCTGGCGGCCGCCTGGGCCAGCCTGCGGCAGTGCGGCATCGCGCCCGATCCGAAGGCCGCGTGCCGCCTGCTCGCAACCGCCTGACATTCCCGTTTCGTCAATCAGGATGCCTTTCTCATGATCGAACTACCCTTCGCCCTTTCCGAGTACAGAGCCCGGCTCCAGGCCATCCGCGCGGAAATGGCGCGACGCAACCTCGACCTCCTCGTCGTCAACGATGTCGCCAACCAGCATTACATCACCGGCTATGACGGCTGGTCCTTCTATACGCCCCAGGTCGTGCTGGTGCCGCTCGTCGACGAGGAGCCGGTCTGGATCGGCCGCGCCATGGATGCCGCCGGCGGCCTGCTGACGGCCTGGATGAAGCCGGAAAACGTCGTCGGCTTCCCGGAGGACCATGTCCAGCGGGCCGACCGCCACCCGATGGACTGGATTGCCGCCTGGATCAGCCGGAAGGGCTGGGGCCGCGGCAATATCGGCATCGAGCTTGAAGCCTATTATTATTCGCCGAAGGCCCATGCCCGCCTGACCGCGGGCCTGCCGAACGCCACCTTCCACGACGCCGACCTACTGGTGAACTGGATCCGCAGCGTCAAGTCGCCGGCCGAGGTCGACTATCTGCGCAAGGCCTCGCGCCTTGCCGAGGCCGCGGTGCGCGCGGCCTATGACGCCATCGCGCCGGGCGTGCGCGAATGCGACGCGATCGCCCGGATCCAGGCCGCCCAGGTTGCCGGCGCGCCGGATTTTGCCGGCGACATCACCGCCCTACCCCCGACCATCCTCGCCGGCGAGAATGCCTCCGCGCCGCATGTCATGTGGAGCGACCGCCGCTTCGGCGAGAACGAGACCGTCGCGCTCGAACTTGCCGGCGTCGTCCGCCGCTACACGGCCGGCCTTGCGCGAACCCTCCAGCTCGGCAGGATGCCGGCCAAGGTGAGCGATACGAGCAAGGCCGTCCTCGAGGGCATGGAGGCCGTCCTCGCCAGCATCAGGCCGGGCGTGACGGCCGAGGCGGTGGAAGCGAGCTGGCGGCGGGTCATCGAACGCCATGGCCTCAAGAAGGAATCGCGCATCGGCTATTCGATCGGTGTCGCCTATCCGCCGGATTGGGGCGAGCACACGATCAGCCTGCGCCCCGGCGACACGACCATCCTGAAGCCCGGCAACGTGCTGCACTCCATCCTCGGCATGTGGATGGACGGCTGGGGCATCGAGGTGAGCGAGACGATCCTCGTCACCGAAACCGGCTGCGAGACGCTGACCGACTTCCCCCGGGACATCCATGTCAAGGCCTGAGCCCGACACGGCGGCAGTGGACGAGGGCCTCGCGCGCCGGATGATCGAGATCCGCCGCCACCTCCACCGCAATCCGGAGCTTTCCAATGCGGAGCGCGAGACGCAGGCCTATCTGAAGCAGGCGCTGGAGGAGGCGGGGCTCGGCCCGGTCCGGCCGGTCGCCGGCTTCGGCCTCGCCGTCGATATCGTCGGCACGGCCGGCCCCTCCAACCGCAAGGTCGTCATCCGCGCCGATATCGACGCGCTGCCGATCATCGAGATGTCGGGCGAGCCCTTCACCTCAGAGAAGCCGGGCGTGATGCATGCCTGCGGCCATGATGCGCATGCGGCGATGGGCTACGCCGCCGCCATCCTGCTGGACAGGCGCAAGCAATCCTTCAGCGGCACCGTGCGGCTGATCTTCCAGCCCGCCGAGGAGGCGGAACCGCTCGGCGGACGGCGGGTCGTCGCGGAAGGCCTTCTCGACGACGTCGACGCGGCGATCGGCATCCATGTCGATCCCTATACACCGACAGGCCGGATCGCGGTCGGCGCCGGCCCCTATACGCTGGCCTGCGATATCTTCGACGTCGTCGTGACCGGAAATTCCGCGCATGCCGCCCGGCCCGCCGACGGCATCGACGCCATCGCCGTCGCCTGCTCAATGGTGACGGAACTGCAGAAGATCGTCGCGCGCGAGATCGATCCCTACGATCCCCTGGTGATTTCCGTCACGGGCATCGAGGGCGGCGGCGCCTACAACGTGATCGCCGCCGAGGCCCGGCTGAAGGGCACCATCCGCAGCGGCCACGAGGAGACCCGCCAAAAGGCGTGGCGCCGGCTGCGGCAGGTCCTGGAAGGGGTGGCGGCGACGCATGGCGCGACGGTCGCGGTCGGCCTGCAACGGGGCGAGCCGCCCGTCGTCAATGCGCCGGAAATGGTCGAGATCGTCCGGCAGGCCGGCAAGGCGATCGTCGGGCCGGACAACGTGCTGTCGGCGCCCGGCTGGACCGCGGCCGACGACTTCGCCTTCTATAGCGAGAAATGCCCGTCGGTCTATTTCCGCCTGGGCATCCGCAACGAGGCGGCCGGCGCGATCCATCCCCTGCACCATCCGCAATTCCGCATCGACGAGGCCGCCCTGCCGCAGGGTGCCGCGGTGCTTTGCGCCACGGCCGAAACCTTCCTGAAGACGATGGAGTAAGGAAGACGCGGGGCCGGCGCGCAGCCGGCCTTGCCGCGCCAGCAGGCCTCTTGGCTGGAACGGCGAAAAGTATCTCGGGCAGATGTGTCGGAATCCCGTCCAGCCGGTCGTCTTCAAGCAGACACGCTATGGAGGACAGCATGACGATCACCATAACCGCCTTTGCCCAATCGCCCGATCGCGGCCGGGGCCTGGCGCGTGACATGCGCGTTCGCTGGGCGCTTGAGGAGGTGGGCCAGCCTTACGCGGTTCGTCTTCTCACGTTCAAGGACATGAAAGAGCCCGCGCATCTTGCGCTTCATCCCTTCGGGCAGATCCCGACCTATGAGGACGGCGCTCTCGTCCTGTTCGAATCGGGGAGTATCGTGTTCCACATCGCGGAGCGCCATGCAGGCCTGCTGCCGGACGATGCCAATGCGCGGGCGCGGGCGATCACCTGGATGTTCGCCGCGCTCAGCACGGTGGAGCCGCCGATCCTCGACCGCGAAATACCGGGCTATACGGAACGCGACAAACCCTGGTATGCGGAGCGCCTGCCGATCCTGGAAGGCCGTATCCGCCCGCGGCTGGACGAGCTCTCCCGCCGGCTCGGCGGTGCCGAATGGCTCGACGGCGCCTTCAGTGCGGGCGACCTTCTCATGGTCACCGTTCTGCGCAGGCTGGAGGGATCGGGCATATTGGACGACTATCCGGTCCTTTCCGCCTATATCGCCCGCGGCAAGGACCGCCCCGCCTACAAGAGGGCCTTCGACGCGCAACGGGCGGTGTTTGCCGCCGTTTCCTCCGACTGATTGAAGTCGGTCGGTTTCGGGCAAGCGCGACATGTCGGCCCATCCTGCGGATTCCGGCCGCTACAGTTTCGCCCTCGTCGAGCGCGGCGTAGAGAGGAGGATGCTCGTTTCGCTGCCCGTGATGCCCGGCACGAGGCGGATCTTGCGCAGGACGGCGTCGAACTCTGCAAGGCTTGAGGCACTGAGCTCCACCAGCAGGTCCCACCGGCCGTTCGTCGTGTGGATTTGTGAAATCTCGGCGAACCCGCCGAGCGTGCGGATCACGCGATCGGTCACATGGCCTTCGATCTCGATCGTCATGACGCCGCGAACGACATCTTCGAGGGCATCGGCACGCAGCATCACCGTGTAGCCGAGAATGGTGCCGTCCTGCTCCATCCGCTCGATGCGGGCACGCACGGTCGCCCGCGACGCTCCGGTTTCCAAAGCGAGGTCCGAAACACTCCTGCGCCCGTTGCCACGCAGCAGCGTCACGATCTTCTGGTCGAGCTCGTCCATGCCAATCTGGTTTCCTGGCTTCTCATTATGATCAATATGGCATTCCGAGATGCCAAAATTCAATATTCAATCTGCCGCTCGGGGCTTCTAGAATCTGGAAAAACAATGAGGAGTTAAGTCATGGAGTGCACGCTGATCGGCGCGCCCTTGCAAATCGGTGCAGGGCAGCTTGGCTGCGAGATGGGGCCGAGCGCCCTTCGCATCGCCGGCCTTCGCACGGCGCTTGAGGAACTGGGCCACACGGTGAAGGATATCGGCAACCTCACGCCCCGCGCCTTCGACGAGATGCCGCATCCGAACGCCGCCGTGCACCATCTCGGCGAGACGGTGGCCTGGGTGGAGGCACTGTCGGCCGCCGCCTACGAGCACGGCGAGGCCGGCATGCCGATCTTCCTCGGCGGCGACCATGCGATATCCGCCGGCACCGTTCCGGGCCTTGCGCGTCGGGCCGCCGAACGCGGCCGGCCGCTCTTCGTGCTCTGGCTGGACGCCCATACGGATTTCCATAGCCTTGAAACGACCGCCAGCGGCAACCTGCACGGCACCCCCGTCGCCTACTATACCGGCCAGGCCGGCTTCGACGGCTACTTCCCGGCGCTCGCCCATGCCGTGCCCACGGAAAATGTCTGCATGATCGGCATCCGCAGCGTCGATCCCGCCGAACAGGCCGCCATCCGGAAGACCGGCATAACGGTCCACGACATGCGCGTGATCGACGAGCACGGCGTCGGCGTCCTCGTGCGCACCTTCATCGAGCGGGTCCGGGCCGCAAACGGCCTCCTGCATGTCAGCTTCGACGTCGATTTCCTGGAGCCGGATATCGCGCCGGCCGTCGGCACCACCGTGCCGGGCGGTGCGACGTTCCGCGAGGCGCACCTGATCATGGAAATGCTGCATGACAGCGACCTGGTGACGAGCCTCGACATCGTCGAGCTCAATCCGTTCCTCGACGAACGCGGCAAGACCGCAAAGCTGCTCGTCGATCTTGTTGCCAGCCTGATGGGCAAGCGGGTGATGGATCGCCCGACGCTTGCAGGCTGAGCCCGCTGTTCCTGGTTGGAGGGAAAATGAACACTGATCCGAAATTGAACGTGGTTCCGTTCGTCAGCGTGGACCACATGATGAAGCTGGTCCTGAAGGTCGGCATCGACCGGTTCCTGACGGAACTGGCGGCGACGATCGAGGAAGACTTCCGGCGCTGGCCAGTCTTCGACAAGACCCCGCGTGTCGCGTCCCATTCCAAGGAAGGCGTCATCGAACTGATGCCGACCAGCGACGGGACGCTCTACGGCTTCAAATATGTCAACGGCCACCCGAAGAACACCCGCGACGGCCGGCAGACCGTGACGGCCTTCGGCGTGCTGTCGGATGTCGGCAACGGCTATCCGATGCTGCTCACCGAGATGACCATCCTGACCGCGCTGCGCACCGCGGCGACCTCGGCGGTGGCGGCCAAATACCTGGCACGGCCGAATTCCCGCACCATGGCCATCATCGGCAACGGCGCGCAGAGCGAGTTCCAGGCACGCGCCTTCAAGTCGCTTCTCGGGATCGACAGGCTCCGCCTCTTCGATATCGACGCGTCGGCAACGCGCAAATGCGCGGAGAACCTTGCCGGCCTCGGCTTCACCATCGAGGAGTGCCGATCGGTCGAAGAGGCTGTCGAAGGTGCAGACATCATCACCACCGTCACCGCCGACAAGCAATATGCGACGATCCTTTCGGACAACCATGTCGGCCCCGGCGCCCATATCAATGCCGTCGGCGGCGACTGCCCCGGCAAGACCGAGCTCAGCAAGGATATCCTGCTGCGCTCCGACATCTTCGTCGAATATCCGCCGCAGACGCGCATCGAAGGCGAAATCCAGCAGCTGCCGGCCGAGCATCCCGTCATCGAACTCTGGCAGGTCATGACCGGCGAGACCGAGGGCCGCAGGAGCGCCGACCAGATCACCCTGTTCGACAGCGTCGGCTTCGCCATCGAGGACTTCTCCGCGCTGCGCTACGTGCGGGAGAAGATTGCCGAGCATCAGATGTTCACGGAACTCGACCTGCTCGCCGATCCCGACGAGCCGCGCGATCTCTATGGCATGCTGCTGCGCTGCGAGAAGAAGCTCACCGCAGCCTGATAGATACGGCCGCCCGGTTCGGCAAATCGCGCGCCGGGCGGCAAAGCCCATCCGCGGCATGGGGCGCGGCATCCTTGGCCAAGGCTGGCAAGCGCCCCGCGGCGGGCGATCGATTCCTCACGACCACTCGAAAGTCAGCCCTGATGCCGAGGCCGTCCTCATCCGGACCTACCGGCGCGCCTCGATCGACAGTGCCTCGCCCCGTGCCGCAAGCTCCGAAAGAAGAAGCGCGCTGAGGCCGGCGATACAGAAACCGGCGGACAGGATGGACAAGGCCCGATCCCGACGCGATCAGCGATGCGCCGAGGCCTGCCACCTGCCCCAGCGAATGCACCTGCTCACCCACCGATACCGGATGGGAATGGCGAAGGGCCGGCATGCGCTTTTCCTAGCTTGTGCCCGCCGCAAGCCGCGACATCCTGGCCCACACAAGCTGGGCGACGCTCGCGCAGCATCATGCGACCTTCCTCTGCGCCGCCGATCCTGCGCCCTTCCGCCGGCATGGCGGAAAGGGTCGAAGAACAGGCCGCCTAAGACGCGGGCGGGAAATGGGGGCTGTGCGCGAGAATCCTGAATCTGCGTCACGAATCCGCACTGGGGCGCGAGGTTGCGCACGATTCCCCACCGAATTTATGGCCACCCTGTGCCGTTCTTTCTTCGTCCCCTCAAAAAATGCAGTGATTTCAGGCAGATTATGACATTTCCCACAATCAAGCTTCCCGCCCGTCCCCTCACCTTGAAGCGCGGGGTGATTTCGACGCCGTTCGCCTACTATTTCGCCACGCCGATCCTGCTGGCGATCGCCGTCTTCATGGTGGCGACGGAGGCGCCGGGCATTCTGCGCGACTATAAGATCAGTCAGAATCCGCTCGTCATCGAAAACGGCGACATCAGAGGCAGCTGCACGACGCGCAAAGCCATCTTCACCACCTGCGAGGTCGATCTCTCCTACGAACATGGCGGCCAGAGTTACGACAAGGACGTCGAGGTCATGTTCGCCGACATGCACACCGGAAGCTACGAGACGGGCCTTGTGATTTCGGCGGATCGACCGGATCTCGCCACGATCACCCTCGGGCTCGACATGCTGTGGAACAGGATCATCACGCTGGCCGCATTTGCCCTTCTGCTCGGCGGCGGATCCCTGGCGATGATCTTCCTTGCCTTGCGCATCCTTCGCGTTCGCGGCCGGTTGCGGCATCCCGCGCCCCTCACCCCCATCCCGGTCGAGATCACCGGCATGGACAAGAAACGCAATCGCCTCGCGGTCACCTATGCGGACAGGCTGAGCGAACGGAAAACCAAACGCGTTGCCTTCACCCGTTTCGAAGCCGGACAGGAGCCGATCATCATCGGGGATGCCGGCAGCAATGCGGTCGCGCTGGCCGTCTGGCACGGCAATACGTCCCTGCCCGTCCTGCTGGATGACCGGCTGGAGCGGATCGAGATGTCGGATCGGGAGCGGGAGGACGCCCTCGCGCCGCTCTATGCGGCAACGCCAGCCGGCCGGCCGGCAGCGGCGTCGTCTTCTGTTCCGGTGAAGACGGGGCTGTCGCTGGCGCGAAGGCTGGGCCTGTTCCTCCTTGTCGTCCTGCTCATCGCCGCCGGCATTTTCGGCTATTGGCTCTGGTACGTGACCAGCGCACCCTCGCAGTTCAATTCCCCGGGAATGGACATCAACGACCTGATGCCGGAAGCCCTCAACCGATGGGGCTGCGACCAGCTGCAAAAGCGCTTCGCCGACGGCCCGGCGCCCTTTGGATGCACGGCCGCAGACTATCGAAGCTGGAAATGAGGACGCAACTGCGCGGCGCAGTTGGTTTTCCCGCACAGGGCGCCCCCCCCCGCGGCATGTGGACGAAGCGGGGCGCGACATGACGCGCTCCACCCCGCCATTCGAGACAGAAGAAGACATGGCGACCCGGGCATGCGCCGAGGCCGGCGTCGATCCACTTATCGCCCGGTGAAGTCCGGCTTCCGTTTCTCGATGAAGGCGGCCATGCCTTCCTTCTGGTCCGCCGTTGCGAACAGGGCGTGGAACAGCCGCCGCTCGAAGACAATGCCTTCGCGTAGGCCCAGTTCGAGCGCGCGGTCCACGGCCTCGCGGGCGGCCATCGCGGCCGTCTTTCCGTAGCCGGCGATCGTTTCGGCGGCGGCAAGCGTCTCCTCCATCAGCCTGTCGGCCGCGATCACGCGGGAAACGAGGCCGCAGCGTTCCGCTTCCGCAGCGTCCATCATCCGGCCGGTGAGGATGAGGTCCATCGCCTTGGCCTTGCCGACGAGCCTGGTCAGCCGCTGGGTGCCGCCCATGCCGGGGATCACGCCGAGCTTGATCTCGGGCTGGCCGAACATGGCCGTGTCGGCGGCGAAGATCATGTCGCACATCATGGCAAGCTCGCAGCCGCCGCCGAGCGCATAGCCGGAAACCGCGGCGATTTTCGGGGTGCGCAACGCGGCGAAACGCTCCCACGCGGCGAAGAAGTCTTCGCCATACATCTCGGCAAAGGTCTTGTCCGCCATCTCCTTGATGTCCGCGCCGGCCGCGAAGGCCTTTTCCGAGCCGCGGATGACGAAGCAGCCGACGCCGGGGTCGCGATCAAGCGGGGCGAGATCATCGGCCAGGGCGAGCATGACCCCGGAATTCAGCGCGTTGCGCGCCGCCGGCCGGTTCAGCGTGACGATGACGACGCGGCCCTGCCGCTCGACGATGATCGGGTGTTCCATCGCAGTTCCTCCCTCGCCGGCTATTCGGCGCCTGCCTTGTCCCGCAACATGGTGATGATGGCGGAAAAGTCCTTGTCGCCAAAACCCTCGTCCGCGAAGCGCTGGTAGAGCGCCGCGGCCTTTGCGCCGAGCGGCGTCGCCGCGCCGGTATCCTTCGCCGCCGCCTGCGAGAGCATCAGGTCCTTCAGCATCAGCGCCGCGGCGAAGCCGGGCTCATACTCGCGATTGGCCGGCGAGGTCGGGACAGGTCCCGGCACCGGGCAATAGGTGGTCAGCGACCAGCATTGGCCGGAGGAGACGGAGGCGACGTCGAACAGCGCCTGATGCGTGAGGCCGAGCCGTTCGCCGAGCACGAAGGCCTCGCCCACGGCGATCATGCTGATGCCGAGGATCATGTTGTTGCAGATCTTCGCCGCCTGGCCGGCGGAGGCCCCACCGCAATGGATGATCTTCTTGCCCATCGCCTCGAACACCGCCTTCGCGCCGGCAAAGACCGCGGCATCGCCGCCCACCATGAAGGTGAGCGTGCCGGCCGCCGCCCCGCCCGTGCCGCCGGAGACGGGCGCATCGAGCGCGGGACTGCCATGCGCCTCGGCCAGCGCATGGGCCTTGCGGGCGCTGTCCATGTCGATGGTGGAGCAGTCGATGAGCAGCGTGCCGGGGGGCACGACGGAGACCAGTTCCTGCCAGACCGCAAGCACATGCTTGCCGGCCGGCAGCATGGTGATGACGAGGTCGGCGCCGGAGACTGCCTCATCGATCGAGGCAACCGTCGTCACGCCATTGCTTCCTGCAAGATCGAGCGAGTCGGCCGACAGGTCGAAACCGCGGACCGCATAACCGGCCTTCACGAGGTTTGCGGCCATGGGGCCGCCCATATGGCCAAGGCCGACGAAGGCGATGGTACTCATCTCATGTCTCCTTTCCCTCTACCCCGGCAAAGAGCGGCTCTGCCGAAGGCGCGAAGAAGGCGGCGACATCCTCGGGGGTGACGTCGCCCAGTCGCGCCGGACGCCATTGCGGATTGCGGTCCTTGTCGACGACCGCGGCCCGCACGCCCTCGTAGAAATCATGGCTGCGAAGCACGGCCGCCGTGGCGGCGAACTCCCGTTCCAGGCACGCTTCAAGCGACGTTTCCTGCCGCCCGAGGCGGAGCAGGCGCAAGGTCACCTTCAGGCTGAGCGGCGATTTCGTTTGTAGAACACTGAGCGTTCTTTCGGCGAAATCCGACCCATCCCTTGCGAGCGCGTCCAGAATCTCCTCGATCGTGTCGAAGGCGAAGAGACGGTCGATCGATGCCCGCTGTCGCGCCACCTGTGCCGGTGGCGGCGCATCGGCAGAGGCGGAAACCGTCGCCGAGACCGCCGCCCGCGTGGCGGAAGCCGGCAGGCGGGACAGATTTTCCGCCAAGTCGGGCAGCCGATCCGAAGGGACATAGCTGTCCGCAAGGCCGAAGGCTATGGCGTCGGCGGCCGCTAGCGGTTCGCCGGTCAGCCCGGCATAGGTGCCGAGTTCGTCCCGACGGCGCGTCAGGAACCACGACGCGCCGACATCCGGGAAGAAACCGATGCTCGTCTCGGGCATGGCGAAGCGCGTCCGCTCGGTGACGATGCGGTGGCTGGCATAGACGGAAACGCCGACGCCGCCGCCCATGACGATGCCGTCCATGAAGGCGACGAAGGGTTTTTCCAGCCGGTTCAGGCGCGCGTTCAGGCGATATTCCTCGCGCCAGAAATCGACGGGCTCCTGCGAGCCTGCTCTGCCGCCGTCGTAGATCATGCGGATATCGCCGCCCGCGCAAAGCCCGCGCTCACCCTCGCCGGTGATGAGCACCGCGGCGACCTCGGGATCGGCTTCGAATGTATCCAGCGCCTTCCCGATGTCACGGACCATCGGGAGGGTCAGGCTGTTGAGCGCCTTCGGCCGGTTGAGCCGGATGCGGCCGAGCGTGCCGGTACATTCGATCAGGGTTTGCGGATCAGATGTGAAGGGCATGGCCAAGAGCTTTCAAGGCGGCTTCCTGCAAGCCTTCGCTGCGGGTCGGGTGGGCGTGGATGGTGCCGGCGATGTCCTCCAGCCGCGCGCCCATTTCGAGCGCCAGCGAGAAGGCGCTGGAAAGCTCCGAGGCGCCGGCCCCGACCGCCTGAAGGCCGAGCACGAGGTTGGTATCCGCGCGCGCCACGGCGCGCACGAAGCCGTCTTCCGACTGGGTCGTCATGGCGCGGCCGTTGGCATTGAAGGGGAAGAGGCCGACGCGGATCTCGTAACCCTGCGCGCGGGCCTCGTCGGGCGAGAGGCCGGCGGTGACGATCTCGGGATCGGTGAAGCAGACGGCGGGGATGGCGCGCTTGTCCCAGGCGCGCTTGCGGCCGGCGACGATCTCCGCCACCATCTCGCCCTGCGCCATGGCGCGGTGCGCCAGCATCGGCTCGCCGGTGACGTCGCCGATGGCGTAGACGCCGCGCATGGAGGTGCGGCAGCGCTCGTCGATGCGGATGAAGCGGCCGGCGCGGTCGAGATCGAGGTCTTCGAGACCCCAGCCCTCGGTGCGCGGCCTGCGGCCGACGGTGACGAGCACCTTGTCGGCGGCAATGCGCTTTTCCGTGCCCGACGCGGTCTCGACCGTCAGCGCCTCGCCGGAATAGCCCTTCGCCTTGACGCCGGTCAGCACGCTGACGCCGAGATCGGCGAGGCGCTTTGCCACCGGCTTGACGAGGTCGGCATCGTATTGCGGCAGGATCTGCGCCATCGCCTCGACCACGGTCACTTCGGAACCCAGCTTGGCGAAGGCGGTGCCGAGTTCGAGGCCGATATAGCCGCCGCCCACCACGGCGAGTTTTTGCGGCACGCTTTGCAGCGACAGCGCCTCGGTGGAGGAGAGGATCGCGCCGCCGAAGGGCAGCGCCGGCAGATCGACCGGTTCGGAGCCGGTGGCGATGACGACCGTTTCGGCGCGGATGAGCTGCCTGCCGGTCTCGGTCTCGACCTCGACGGTCTTGCCGTCGCGGAACCGCGCCTCGCCGTGCACGATCTTCACCTTGGCCTTGCGCAAGAGGCCGAGCACGCCGCCGTTCAGCCGGCCAACGATGCCGTCCTTCCAACGCACGGTCTGGGCAAGGTCCAGCTTCGGCGCTTCGACGGTGATGCCGAGCGTGTTGGGACCTGTCATGTGGCGCACCGTGTCGAACTCCTCCGCGGCATGGATCAGCGCCTTGGAGGGAATGCAGCCGACATTGAGGCAGGTGCCGCCGGCCTTCGCCTTCTCGACGATCACCGTATCGACGCCGAGCTGGCCGGCGCGGATGGCGCATATGTACCCGCCCGGGCCGGCGCCGATGACGAGGAGCTTGCAGACGATCTCTTTCATGTCATCAGCCTTCGATGAAGATCAGGGCGGGGGTTTCGATGAGGGCCTTGATGCGCTGGACGAAGACCGCCGCATCCCAGCCGTCGACGATCCGGTGGTCGAAGCTCGACGACAGGTTCATCATCTTGCGCGGGATGAACTGGCTGCCGTCCCAGACGGGCCGCGTCACGATCTTGTTGACGCCGACGATCGCCACTTCCGGATGGTTGATGATCGGCGTCGTGACGATGCCGCCGAGCGCGCCGAGCGAGGTGACGGTGATGGTGGAGCCGGAAAGCTCCTCGCGCGCGGCCGTGCCATTGCGGGCGGCGTCGGCAAGGCGCGTCAGCTCGGCGGCGCTCTCCCAGATCGTCCGCGCCTCGGCATGGCGCACGACCGGCACCGTGAGGCCGGCCGGCGTCTGCGTGGCGATGCCGATATGGACGGCACCGTGGCGGGTGACGATGCCGGCATCGTCGTCGAAGGTGGCGTTGACGCCCGGCTGCTCACCGAGCGTCTTGACCAGCGCCCGCATCAGGAAGGGCAGGATGGTCAGCTTCGGCTGGTCGGGCTTGCGGCCGGCATTCATCGTCGCGCGCAGGTCTTCGAGATCGGTGACATCGACCTCCTCGACATAGGTGATATGCGGGATGCGGGCGCTGGCGAGCCGCATCTTTTCCGCAATGCGGCGGCGCAGGCCCGTGACCTTGATCTCCTGCGTGCCGGTCTTGCGGGCAAGGCCGGCCGCAGCAGCGACCGGCTGCGCGCCACGCGCGATGAACTGGTCGAGATCGTCGTGGGTGATGCGGCCGGCCGGGCCGCTTCCCGCCACCTGCCGCAGGTCGACGCCGGCCTCCTGCGCGCGTAGCCGCACGGCGGGCGAGGCGAGCGGTCTTGTCTCCGCCGTCGAGGCTTTCCCCTTCTCCCCGGCGGGGAGAAGGTGGCCCGAAGGGCCGGATGAGGGGGTCGGCTGGCTCGGTGCAGGCGGCTCCTTTCGAGCGGGCGGAGATGCCCCCTCATCCGCCCGAAGCCTGTCCTCGGGCTCGCCTCCGGCGAGACCCGGGGAGGCACCTTCTCCCCGCTGGAGAGAAGGGAGGGGCTGCCGCTCCTCCTCCGCTACGCTCTCACTCTCGCCCTCCCCGTCGACCGCGATGCGCAGCAGCGGCGCTTTCACCGCCACCGTGTCGCCGATCTCGGCGCCGAGCCAGAGCACGGTGCCGTTGACCGGCGAGGGGATTTCCACCGTCGCCTTGTCGGTCATCACGGCGGCGAGCACCATGTCCTCGCGCACCGGATCGCCCGGCTTGACGTGCCATTCGACCAGCTCGGCCTCGGCCACCCCTTCGCCCACATCGGGCATCTTGATGACGAACTCGCCCATCCCTCAGCCCTCCATCACTTCTTTCAGCGCCCGGCCGACGCGGGCCGGGCCGGGGAAATAATCCCATTCCTGCGCATGCGGATAGGGCGTGTCCCAACCGGTGACGCGCATCACCGGCGCCTCCAGGCTGTAGAAGCAGTGCTCCTGCACCAGGGAGACGACCTCCGCGCCGAAGCCGGAGGTCAGCGTCGCCTCGTGCACGACGACACAGCGGCCGGTCTTCTTCACCGACTGGACGATGGTGTCGAGATCGAGCGGCAGCAGGCTGCGCAGGTCGATCACCTCGGCGTCGATCCCCGTCTCCTCGGCCGCCGCGAGCGCCACATGCACCATCGTGCCATAGGCAACGACGGTGACGGCGCCGCCCGGCCGGCGGATCTCGGCCTTGCCGATGGGGATCGTGTAATGCCCGTCCGGCACCTCGCCGAGATCGTGCTTCGACCAGGGCGTCACCGGCTTCTCATGATGGCCGTCGAAGGGGCCGTTGTAGAGGCGTTTCGGTTCGAGGAACATCACCGGGTCCGGGTCTTCGATGGCGGCGATCAGGAGGCCCTTGGCATCGTAGGGATTGGAAGGGACGACCACCTTCAGCCCGCAGACATGGGTGAACAGCGCTTCCGGGCTCTGGCTGTGCGTCTGGCCGCCGAAAATGCCGCCGCCGGTCGGCATGCGCACGACGATGGGGCAGGTGAAATCGCCGTTGGAGCGGTAGCGGATGCGCGCCGCCTCCTGGGTGATCTGGTCGTAGGCCGGGTACATGTAGTCGGCGAACTGGATCTCGACGCAGGGTTTCAGGCCATAGGCCGCCATGCCGATGGCGGTGCCGAGAATGCCGGATTCGTTGATGGGCGCGTCGAAGCAGCGCGTCTTGCCGTATTTCGCCTGCAACCCTTGCGTCGCGCGGAAAACGCCGCCGAAATAGCCGACATCCTCGCCGAACACGACCACATCCTCGTCGCGCCCCATCGAGACGTCCATGGCGCTGCGCACGGCCTCGATCATCGTCATTCTTGCCATGTCAGTATCCTGCCTTCTGCCGCTGGCGGCGGATATGGGCGGGCATTTCCGCATAGACGCCCTCGAAGATGTCGCGCACTGAAGGTTTCCCCCCTGCATGCAGCGTGCCGTGGCTTTCGGCCTTTCTCTGCGCCTGGATCACCTCGTCGAGGATTTCGGCCTCGGCCTGCGTGTGGCGCTCCTCCGACCAGACGCCGCGCACGATCAGGTGCTTCTTCAGCCGGAGGACGGGGTCGCCGAGCGGCCAGGCTTCCGATTCGGTCTTCGGGCGGTAGGCGCTCGGATCGTCCGAGGTGGAATGCGCGCCGACGCGGTAGGTGACGTATTCGATCAGCGTCGGGCCGAGATTGCGCCGCGCCCGCTCGGCCGCCCACTTCGCGACGGCGTAGACGGCGAGGTAATCGTTGCCGTCGACGCGCAGCGCCGGGATGCCGAAGCCGAGGCCGCGGGCGGCAAAGGTGCCGGAGCCGCCGCGGGCGATGCCCTGGAAGGTCGAGATGGCCCACTGGTTGTTGACGATGTTGAGGATGACCGGCGCCTTGTAGGTGGAGGCGAAGACGAGGGCGGAGTGGAAGTCGGATTCGGCCGTCGAGCCGTCGCCGATCCAGGCGGCCGCGATCTTGGTATCCTTCTTGATGGCCGAGGCCATGGCCCAGCCGACGGCCTGGACATATTGCGTGGCGAGGTTGCCGGAGATGGTGAAGAAACCATGCGCCTTGGAGGAATACATAATTGGCAATTGCCGGCCGCGCAGCGGGTCCGCCTCGTTCGAGTAGATCTGGTTCATCATCTCGACCATCGGGTAATCGTCGGCGATGAGGAGGCCCGCCTGCCGGTAGGTCGGGAAATTCATGTCGCCCTTTTGCAGCGCCTTGCGGAAGGCGGAGGAAACCGCCTCCTCGCCGAGATGCTGCATGTAGAAGGAGGTTTTCCCCTGCCGCTGCGCCATCAGCATGCGGGCGTCGAAGGCGCGCAGCTTCATCATGTTGCGCAGGCCCGTCAGCAGCTCCTCGTCGGAAAGCAGCCCGGCCCAGGGACCGACCGCCTCGCCGTCGCGGTTCAGCACGCGGATGATGGAATAGGCGAGATCGCGGATATCCTCCGGCGCCGCGTCGACCGGCGGGCGCGGTACCGACCCGGCCTTGGCGATCTTGACGTTTGAGAAATCCGGCTCGCCGCCGGGCCGGACCGCCGGCTCGGGGACGTGCAGGCTCAGATGCGGAACCTCGGTCATGCCCTGTCATACCTCCCTATCGGCCACGCCCACCGCTCTCCCCGCGACGGGCACAGCCCAAACACTATAGATTGCGCGCGATGACGATGCGCTGGACGTCGCTCGTTCCCTCGTAGATCTGGCAGATGCGGACATCGCGGTAGATGCGCTCGACCGGGTAATCCGCCATGTAGCCGTAGCCGCCATGGATCTGGATCGCGTCGGAACAGACCTTCTCCGCCATTTCCGACGCGAACAGCTTTGCCATCGAGGCTTCCGTGAGGCAGGGCAGGCCCTCCTCCTTCAACTCAGCGGCGTGCAGCACCATCTGGCGCGCCACCTCGATCCGCATCGCCATGTCGGCGAGGCGGAAGGCGACGGCCTGATGCTCGATGATCGGCGCGCCGAAGGCCGTGCGTTCGCGGGCATAGTCGCGCGCCGCCTCGAAAGCCGCCCGCGCCATGCCGACGGACTGCGATGCAATGCCGATGCGCCCGCCTTCGAGGTTGGAGAGCGCGATCCGGTAGCCCTCGCCCTCTCCGCCGAGCCTGTTCTCCACCGGGATGCGCATGGCGTTGAAGGCGATCTGGCAGGTGTCGGAGGAATGCAGGCCCAGCTTCTCTTCGACGCGCACGACCTCGTAGCCGGGCGTATCGGTCGGCACGAGGAAGGCGGAAATGCCCTTCTTGCCGGCATCGGGATCGGTGACGGCGAAAACGATGATGAGGTTGCCGTTCTTGCCCGAGGTGATGAACTGCTTGGCACCGTCGATGACATAGTGATCGCCGTCGCGGCGGGCGCGGGTTTTCAGGTTCGAGGCGTCGGAGCCGGCCTGCGGTTCGGTCAGCGCGAAGCCGCCGATCCATTCGCCGGAGGCCAGTTTCGGCAGGAAGCGTTCTTTCTGCTCCTCCGTGCCGTATTTCAGGATAGGCACGCAGCCGACGGAGCTGTGTACGCTCATGATGGTCGAGCAGGGGCCGTCACCCGCGGCGATTTCTTCGAGCGCCACGGCATAGGCGACCGCGCCCGTCTCCGAGCCGCCATAGGCTTCCGGCACCAGCATGCCGAGGAAGCCGAGTTCGCCCATTTCCTTCAGTTCCTCGCGGGGAAAACGGCTTTCCTTGTCCCGCTCGGCCGCGCCCGGCGCCAGCCGCTCGCGGGCAAAATCGCGCGCCATGTCGCGGATCTGGGTCTGCTGTTCCGTCAGGATCATGTCCGGTCTCCTCCCCGAAACCGTTCAGTGCCTCTCGATGGCCACCGCCGTCGCCTCGCCGCCGCCGATGCAGAGCGTCGCCATGCCGCGCCGCATGCCATAGCGCTCCAGCGCGGAAAGCAGCGTGACGAGCACGCGCGCGCCGGAAGCGCCGATGGGATGGCCGAGCGCGCAGGCACCGCCGTGGACATTCACCTTGTCGTGCGGCAGGTCGAGATCGCGCATCGCCGCCATGGCGACGACGGCGAAAGCCTCGTTGACCTCGAAGAGGTCGACATCCGCGAGATTCCAGCCGGTGCGTTCGGCAAGTTTCCTCAGCGCGCCGATGGGCGCAGTGGCGAAGAGATTGGGTGCCTGCGCATGGGTGGCATGGCCGACGATGGTGGCGAGCGGCGCAAAACCCTCGCGTTCCGCCTGCGAGCGCCGCATCAGCACCAGCGCCGCCGCGCCGTCGGAAATGGAGGAGGCGTTCGCCGCCGTCACCGTGCCGCCGTCGCGGAAGGCAGGCTTCAGCGTCGGGATCTTTTCCAGCTTCGCCTTGCCGGGCTGCTCGTCGCGGCCGACCACGGTTTTCGCGCGGCCCACCGTGACGGGGACGATTTCGGCATCGAAGGCGCCGCTCTCGATGGCATCGCGGGCGCGGGTGAGCGAGGTGACGGCATAGTCGTCCTGGGCGGGGCGGGTGAACTGGTAGGCTTCGGCGCAGTCCTCAGCGAAGGTGCCCATCAGGCGGCCTTTATCGTAGGCGTCCTCCAGCCCGTCGAGGAACATGTGGTCAATGACGCGGCCATGGCCGAGCCGGTAGCCGCCGCGCGCCCGGTCGAGCAGGTAGGGCGCGTTCGTCATGCTCTCCATGCCGCCGGCGACGGCGATCGACGCGCTGCCGGCGGCGATGAGATCGTGCGCCAGCATGACGGCCTTCATGCCCGAGCCGCACATCTTGTTGACGGTGGTGGCCCCGGCGGAAAAGGGCAGGCCCGCGCCGATGGCCGCCTGCCGCGCCGGCGCCTGGCCCTGGCCGGCCGGCAGCACGCAGCCGAACACCGTCTCCTCGACGATTTCCGGGCTGACGCCGCTGCGCTCCAGCGCCGCGCGGATCGCGGTCGCGCCGAGCTCCGGCGCGGTGGCATCCTTGAGGTCGCCCTGGAAGCCGCCCATCGGGGTACGGGCCGAGCCGACGATGACGATGGGATCCTGCAACATCATAAACCTCCCGAAACGAACTTCAGCGCGGCGCCATGCGCAGCGCGCCGTCGAGGCGGATGACCTCGCCATTCAGCATGACGTTCTCCAAGATGTGGCGCACCAGGGCCGCGAATTCCACCGGTTTGCCGAGGCGCGGCGGAAAGGGCACGCTGCGCCCCAGCGAATCCTGCACCTCCTGCGGCATGCCCGCCATCATCGGCGTCTCGAAGATGCCCGGCGCGACGGAGACCACCCGAATGCCGGAGCGGGCAAGCTCCCGGGCGATCGGCAAGGTCATGGCCGCAACGCCGCCCTTGGAGGCCGCATAGGCCGCTTGCCCGACCTGCCCGTCGAAGGCGGCGACCGAGGCCGTGTTGACGATGACGCCGCGCTCGCCATCGGCTTCCGGCTCCAGCCGCGCGATGGCCGCGGCGGCGAGCCGGATCATGTTGAACGTGCCGATGAGGTTGATGCCGATCGTGCGGGCGAAGCTGTCGAGCCGGTGCGGCCCGTCGCGGCCGATCACCTTCTCGCCGGGCGCGACGCCCGCGCAATTGACCAGCCCGTGCAGATGGCCGAAACGCTCCAGCGCGAGGTCTATGGCGGCCTGACCGTCCTTCTCCTGCGTCACGTCCGTCCGGATGAAGGCTGCGGCGGTTCCAAGTTCGTGGGCGATAGCAGCACCGGCCTCGGCATTGACGTCAGCGATCACGACATGCGCGCCCTCGCCCGCCAGCATGCGCGCCACGGCCGCGCCAAGGCCCGAACCGCCACCGGTGACGACAAAGGTCTTTCCGCGGATCAACATGGCTGCTCTCCTCCAGCGCATTCGATTTCCGTAAGGCCGGCGCCAAGCGCATTCCCCGCCAGGGACTGTCTTGCCTCACTCTACGATGGTGCGGTATTGCATGCGATGACCAAAGCGTCTCGAACTTTCGGCCAGTTTTACCACATCCCGCAGGGCATGACGATGACGGAAACCGGACGGCGGATGATATCACCCTTCTTCGTGGAAGAGGCGATAGACTGCCTGAAACGACAGGGAAAAGCGCCCGGGCCAGTGTTGGCGGCCATCGGCCTGCCCGGCCGGATCGACGCGCCGATCTCCGCCGAAAGCTACGGCGCCCTGTGGCTGGCGATCGCGGCCGAGATGGACGACGAGTTCTTCGGCATGGGCGGCAGGCCGATGCACAGCGGCAGCTTCACGTTGCTCTGCCATTGCATCCTGCATGCCAGGACCCTCGACCAGGCGCTGCGGCGCGCGTTGCGCTTCCTCAACGTCATGCTGGAGGACCCGCAAGGACATCTCGAAATTTCCGACGGGCTAGCCCAAGTCGTGCTCCGGGACCTGGCGGAGGCCCGCTCCGCCTTCGCCTACCGGACCTACTGGATCCTCCTGCACGGCATCACCTGCTGGCTCGTCGGGCGGCGCATTCCGCTGCGCATGGTCGATTTCCGCTGCGCCGAGCCGGACCACGGCGCAGACTACAGGCATTTCTTCGGCGCGCCCGTGCGCTTCCTGCAGCCGGTCAGCCGCCTCGCCTTCGATGCTTCGGTGCTGAAACTGCCCATCGCGCGCAGCGAGCAGGCGCTCAAGCAATTCCTGCGCAACGCACCCGCCAACATCCTCGTGCGCTACCGTTATGATGCCGGCCTTGCCGCCAGCGTCCGCAAGCGCCTGCGGCAGGTTCCCCCCGCCTCGTGGAGCGCCTTCGACGACCTCGCCGCGCAGATGCGCATGTCGCCCTCCACCCTGAGGCACCGCCTGCATGCGGAAGGCCAGAACTACGCGACCATCCGTGACGAAATCCGCCGCGACCTCGCCATCGAGATGCTGCAGACGACGACGCTGGGTGTCAGCGAGATCGCCACGCGCCTCGGCTTTTCAGAACCCAGCGCGTTCCACCGCGCCTTCCGGAAATGGACGGCGAAGAGCCCGGCGGCCTTTCGCCGGGAGACGATGGCGAAAAGCCGGTAATCACGACAGCGTTTCTGTCGTTCATTCCCTATCGTCACGTCCATTGCCGTCCCTGCACGACCTCACGCTTGCCTGCCAGTGGACGCAGCCGCAGCCAAATCCTTGAACCGGCTCAAGCGGCGCGCGATGCGCGGGCCACGGAGCCACGTTCCTCCGCCTCGAAGCGGAACTGGGCGATGAGCGCCATGAGCTCGTCGGCCTGGCCCGCGAGGTGCCGGCTGGCGCTCGTCGTCATTTCAACCATGGAGGCATTCTGCTGGGTCATCTGGTCCATCTGATTGACGGAACTGTTGACCTCCTGCAGCGCCGCCGACTGATCGCGGCTCGCTGTCGCGATCAGCGCGACATGATCGCTGATCCCGACGATCTGCCGGCTGATCGAAGCGAGAACCGCCCCGGTTTCCTGCACGAGACGTGCCCCCGTGCTGACCTCCTGCGTCGACTTGTCGATCAATCCCTTGATCTCCTTGGCGGCATCCGCCGAACGTTGGGCCAGTTCGCGCACCTCCTGCGCGACGACCGCAAAGCCCTTGCCGGCGTCTCCGGCCCGTGCGGCCTCGATACCGGCGTTGAGCGCGAGCAGGTTGGTCTGGAAAGCGATGTCGTCGATCACCTCGATGATCTGCTCGATCTTGCGCGACGCGTCCTCGATCCGCTCCATCGCCTCGATGGCGCTGGTGACGACCGCGCTTGAATTGTCGGCGCTTGCCTTGGTCTCGGCGACCCGGTTGTTCGCCTCCTGGGCGCGCTCGGCCGAGGAGCGGACGGTGACGGTGATCTCATCGACCGCGGCCGCCGTTTCCTCAAGGGAGGCGGCCTGCGATTCCGTCCGCCGCGACAGGTCGTCGGCGGAACGGCGCATGTCGGCGCCGCTCGACTGGATCGCCGTCGCATTCGCCCGGATGCTGCCCAGCGTATCTCGCAGCCGCGACAAGGATGCGTTGAAGTCCTGGCGAAGCTGCTCAAGGCGGCCCGAGAACGGTACGTCGATGGCTTGGGAGAGATTGCCCTGTGCAAGGCGGCCGAGGCCGGCCGCAAGCTGGTTGACGGCAAGTTCGATCTGCCGGTCGGTTTCACGCTTCTCCGCGTCCGTCAGCTCGCGCTCGGCCGCAGCCTCCTCATTCTGGCGTTGCGCAATCCCCTCCATCTCGATCCTCCGCTGCGCGTTCTCGCGGAAGACCTCCAGCGCGCGGGCGATCTGGCCGAATTCGTTGGCCTTCGCCCGGCAGGGGATGTCCGTGTCCAAACGCCCTTCCGCGATGGCGCCGACGGCGCCAATCAGGGAACGCAGCGGCTTCGTCGCCCGACGTACGGCGAAATAGGCAAGACAGCCGAAGAGCAGCATGGAAACGACACCGGCAACGATGGCGTGGAACTGCAGGTCGTGGATCTTCTGGAAGTAGACCTCCATCGGAATCCCGATGAACAGCAGTCCGATATTGGCGCCGGCCGTATTCTTGACCGGGAAATAACCGGTCATGAAATCGCGGCCGAAGAGCTTGGCCGGGCCGAAATAGGGCTCTCCTCTGGCAAGCACGGCCTGCGCGGGATGATCGGCGGCGAGTTTCGTGCCGACGGCGCGTGTCCCATCCTCTTTCTTTACATTGGTGGAGATGCGAACGTATTCAGGGCCCTGCTTGGCAAAGATCGTCGCCACGCCGGCAATCGAGCTGGCCGTGCGGTCGACGAGATCGTGGCTCGCCAGCTCCGGCATCGTTTCGCCACGCACCGCGGCAAGGGCGCCATCCTTCAGCTCCATCGTGGCGTTCTCGATGGCGGCATCATAAAGCACGGCCATGGTGCGGGTGGCATCCCGGGCGTCGTTCGCCGCATCCCCAAGCACATAGCGCCCCAGATTATAGTACATGACGCCAACGATGACGGCAGCACTGAGGAAAATGAAGGCGAATGTCATCGCCGCATACTGATAGGCGATGGAAGATCGGAATACCTTGCTCATTGTCGGACTCCCCTGATCCGCCAATGGTAAGAATCAAATATATAAGAAAAACTGAAAATTCATTGCAATATCCTGCGAAGTCAGGCCCTCGCATTCACGGCCTCCACCAGGTATTTTGCTCCTGGAACCTCATGGTTCCGCTGTTTCCGTGACGAATGCCTCAGCGCTGCCAGACAAGGCCTTCGAGATTTTCTCGGAAGGCGAAGCGCACCAGATGGCTTTCGATGGCTGCCTGGGCCCATGCGACGGCCTCCTCGGTCTGAGCCTTCACGACCAGACGCAGGCCCTCCGCATTTGCGTCAAAGGTGGCGATACCACCGTCAAAACGGCATTCGCCATGGGTATCCGTATATTCGACGTCCACCTTGTGGGCGAAGTGCTTGCACATCTGGACCAGATACTTGGCCGCGAATTCGGTCTTCACCAACGCGATCGTTTCGATCATGCGATTGCTCCTGTCATTGGTTGCTGCACCCTCACAAAGGCCAGATGTCTTGATCGGCATTAGCGGATGACGATCAGCGGGCCGATCCGTGTCACCTTCACACCGAGCGCCTGACGGATGAAGGAAAGAGCGGCAGTGGTGTCGGAGACGGTGATGGTGCCGCTCACCCGGCGATTGGCGAGCCCGCTGCCGGCAAGAACGATCCGGCCGGAGAAATGACGGCCGACCTCCTCGATGACATAGGACAGCGGCGCGTTTTCCACGGCGAGCTGGCCGCGCTGCCAGGCAAGCGCCACGATGCCGTCGACTGGCTGGACATCCGTCTTTCCGCTGGCCCGGTCATAGCTCGCCTGCTCGCCCTGCGAGACGCGCATGGACGACGAACCTGCGCCCCCCGGCTCGAGCAGAACGGTGTGCTCGGTGACCGTTACCTCCGTGTCGAGAGCGCCATAACGAACATCGAATGCGGTGCCGAGCGCCGTCACCCGCGTATCCCCGGCCTCGACGGTGAAGGGCCGTTCGGGGACGGAGGCAACCCGGAAGAAGGCCTGTCCGCGCAGCAGGCGGATCGTGCGGCGCTCTTCATCGAAATCGACGGCGATCGCAGACGACGCATTCATCTGCACGACGGAACCGTCCTCCAGTGTGAGAACCGGCATTTCACCCACACCCGAGAGGGCATCGGCCTTGAGGCGCATGGGGCCGTCGAGGGCGAGAAACGTCGCCGTGGCGCAGGCCAGAAGCACAATGGCAGACAGAACCGGCTTGGCGCGACTGCGTGGCTCGGTCCTGATGTTGCGCAGCACCGGATCGGATTGGATGGCCGAACGGGCGTCACCCATCAGCGTCTCGGCGATCCGGTACGTTCTACAGTTTTCCGGATCGCTCAACCAATCTTCGAAATGCGCCTTCTCTTCCGCAGTTTGCGCAGGATCACGGTTACGCAGAAGCCAGTCCGTCGCTTCCCTGTTGCGCTTTCGCTGGATTTGATTGGCACGGTTGCCCCGCATCGACTTCTCCCGGAGCCTCGGTCCTGCCTTGTAGACGATTGGCATCGCCCGTTCGGGACTCTTACTCGATCCGAAGAAGACGGTCGAGGCAATGCGCGAACGCCCGGCGAAGGTGTCGGTCGACCATGTTGCGGGAAATCTTGAGTTTTATGGAAATTTCGTCCGGCGAAAGATGGTGCAGCCGGTGAAGGATGAATACCATCCGGCGCCGCTCGGGCAGTTCCGCAATGGCCTCGCGGAGAATGGCGATGCGCGCCTCGATCTCAAGCGCCAGATCGGGTGCGGGCCCAGCGCTGGCAACGGCCAGCGCTTCCTTTTCCGTGCCGGAGAAAAGGTGCGCTTCCCTGTTTTCACGCCGCAACCGGTCGATACCCAGATTGATGGCGGAGCGGCAAAGGAAGGCCTTGATGGAGCGCTTTTTGCGCAGGACATCGGGCTGGGCCGCCAGCTTGATATAAAGGTCGTGGACGACATCCCTGGCGGTGGAAAGCGGATGCCCCTTGCGCCGCACGGCCCTCGTCATGTCGGCATAGTGAGCCTCCATGGCACGATTGAGCAAATCGTTGCTATCGAGGGCGTCCCAACCGAGCGGAGAGGAGGAGTTAGACATCAGCACCCTGTTCCCAGTCGCATGACGAAAGCCTGCGTCGGCCACGCAAAGCACATTCCGGACCTTCAGAGAGAAGGGCTACCGATTCCGTAAAATGCCTGCAAGTGCAATAGGTTAGAATTCGGAAAGCCATCCGGTTAAATCAAGACAAAAAAACTCATCTTTATCCCTGATTTCGTTGCCAGAATCCTTTTGCCCGTCGAACCGCCGGCTTTCGGCGCCTGCCCGGAAAACCGAACACCGTGATATTCCCGCAACACTTCCAAGCCTATAACGGGATGCAAAGGGGCGTTCCAGCGACGGGATCGCGAATGACCATAGACCGTACCCCGAACACATCGGCGATCGCCTCTTGCGAAATCACATCCGATGGACGGCCCGCCGCACTGATCGTTCCACCTTTGAGCAATACGATGTGTTCGGCATAGCGCGCCGCCTGATTGAGGTCGTGCAGCACGGCAACGACGGTCTTGCGGTGATCGCGCACGAGAACGGTGATCAGGTTCATCAGCTCGACCTGATGCGCGAGGTCGAGATAGGTCGTTGGCTCGTCAAGCAGCAAGACTTCGCCTTGCTGTGCCAATGTCATTGCAATCCACGCCCGCTGCCGCTGGCCACCGGAGAGCGTATCGAGAGGGGTGTCGGCCAAAGTCGTCATGCCCGTCAGCATCAGGGCTTCGTCACAGGCCGCCTGATCGGCCTCGGACCAGCGCCCGAAGAGAGAGCGATGCGGATAGCGGCCCTGCTGGACGAGATCGCGCACCGTCAACCCCTCCGGCGCCACCGGCCCTTGAAGAAGCACGCCGACGCGTCTTGCCATCTCCCGCGTGCCGAGCGTCGCGATACTCCTGCCATCCAGAAAGATCGAGCCGCAAGAGGGCGCCATGAGCCCGGCAAAGGTGCGCAGGATGGTGGATTTGCCGCTGCCGTTTGGCCCGACGAGCGCCGTGAAGCGGCGCTCCGGCACAAGAAGATCAAGGTTCTCGACGATCCGGCGGTCACCATAGGCGATGGAGACGTCCTGCCCGGCAAGTTTCGCGCGCGTGTGGCTTTCATCCCCGGACATGGCGGCGCTTCCATAAAAGAGAGGCGAAGAAGGGGGCTCCGATCAGCCCCGTCACGATCCCGGCCGGAAGCTGGATCGGCGCAATGATCAGGCGGCCGACGAGATCGGCGGCCACCACGAGGATCGCCCCGCACAGGACGGCAACGGGAAGGATCCTTGCATGGGACGGGCCGACCAGGCGGCTTGCGACATGGGGAGCGACCAGTCCAACGAAGCCGATCAGCCCCGCTGCGGCGACGGCGGCTCCGCAGATGAGCGTGCAGAGCACGATCATCAGGCCGCGGATGCGATCCACCGGCTGACCGAAGCTCTTCGCCGCATCGTCTCCGAAACGGATCAAATCCAGCTCCCGGGATGCCATCCAGGCCAGGACCAGTGGAATGATCAGCCAGAGGAACAGGAAGCGCACCTTGGAGATGTCCGCGTCATAGACGCTGCCTGCCAGCCAGATCATCGCGCGCTGGACATTGCCGATCTCGCCGAAAGCCGAAAGGAAGGTGGTGGCGGCGCTGGCCAGCGAACCGAGGCCGATACCGATCAGGATGATGCGCAGCGACGAGGTCCCGGCACGCCACGACAGGAGGAAGACGGCCGCCGCCATCGCCGAAGCGCCCAGGAAACCGGCGGCGGGGAGCAGGAGGACCGGTGGATCCCGCATGAGCACGATGACGGCGACCACCGCGGCCGCAGCGCCACTGTTGATGCCCAGAACACCCGGTTCGGCGAGAGGGTTGCGCATGACGGCGAGCGTGATCGTTCCGGCCGTCGCCAGCGCCGCACCCACGAGAACGGCAAGCAGAACGCGCGGCAGGCGCAGATCGAAGACGATCATGGCGTTCTGCGGGCTCACGTCCTGTGATCCGATCAGCGTTTCCCAAAGATCCCGCCATGACAGGGCGATGTCCCCCAAGGCAAGGCTGGCCATCACCATCCCGACGAGGACGATCGCGAGAAGAACGAGCCAGCGCGTCATGTCGCGCTCCCTGCCCGGCTGCGCGCCAGCCAGAGGAAGAACGGTGCGCCGATCAAGGCGGTCGTCACGCCCACGGGAAAATCCTGGCTGCCGAAGATCATGCGCCCGGCGAGATCGGCGACGACGACAAGCAGGGCGCCCCCGACCGCGCTGAAGGGCACGATCCAGCGATAATCGACGCCGATCGTCAGCCGCGCGATATGGGGAACGACCAGCCCGACAAAGCCGATGGGACCGGCGAGAGACACGGCGCTGCCGGCCAGCAGGATGACGACGCCGATGGAGATCGCCCGCCAGACCGCCTGGTTCTGCCCCAGCGAGCGCGCCGCCTCCGCCCCCAGGCTCAAGGTGACAAGATGCCGCCCGAGGAGAAGACCGATGGCGAGCCCCGCCAGAATGTAGGGGGCCACTCCGGCGTTTTGCGCCATCGTGCGGCCGGAGACGGACCCTGCTGTCCAAAGGCGAACGGCGTCCAGCGTGTTCTGGTCGAAGATGAGCACGGCACTCGTGAGTGCCGTCAGGAAGGTTGCGACGACGGCGCCGGCGATGACGAGCCCGATTGTCGAATGACCTGCCGGCCCGAAGGACCCCATTGCATAGACGAGCAGCGCGGCCGCGCCGGCACCGCCGAAGGCGAACCACATGTAGATGTCCCCGACGCCTGCTCCAAAGAGCGTCATGACCAGCACGACGGCAAAGGCCGCGCCGGCATTGATGCCGAGCAATCCCGGCGAGGCGAGAGGATTGTTCGTCACCGCCTGCATGATGGCCCCGGAGACGGCAAGCGCGCTGCCCGCGAGCACGGCCGCAAGCACGCGCGGCAGACGGATCGTCATGACCAGCAGGTGTTCGCGCGATCCATCGAGGTCGACAACCGCTGCCCATATCGTCGGGAGCGGGATGCGTGTCGCGCCCATCGCGACCGACCACGATGCAGCCGCGACAAGCAGACAGAGAAGCAGGAACAGGCCCAGAAGCCTGCTTCCGTCATGCGCCACGCGACCACGATGCCGAGCGATATCCATGCCGGCGCGGCGATTCATCGATCCGCCAGGATGTAGCGCTCGACGTCGTCAAGAATGCGGTGTGCGGAGGCGATGCCATGAAAGCTCTGCCAGGCTGCCCGGTCGACCCGGTGGGCCCGGCCGTTCTGCACAGCGGGCAGGAGCTGCCAGAGCGGGTTGCCGGTCACCTCCTTCTCGAGCGCATCGTCCGGACCGCTCTCAAAGCCGCTGGCGGATACATAGAGAAGAACGTCGCCGTCGAGATTGGCGAGTTCCTCCCAATCCGGCCGCTTGACGATCGTCCCGTCCGTCACCGTTTCATAGGCCGTCCGCTTCACGCCTGCCTCGTGCAGGACCGCAAAGGGCGCGTAGGCGGCAGGACCATCGAGGAAAACGACAAACCGGCCCGGCGCGAAGCGGACGGCGGACACGGTGATATCCCTGTCCTTCATGCGCTCGCGGATCGCGGCAACCCGCTTTTCATAGCCCGCAAGCGCCTCGTCAGCCATCCTTTCGCGGCCGGTGATTTCCGCGACGCGCTGGCGATATTGCTTCCAGTCCGTATGATCGAGGAGCACCGTCGGCGCGATCTTCGACACCGTCCCGTAAATCGCGGCATGCCCCTCCGTGCTGCCGATGATGAGGTCGGGTTTGAGGGCCGCGACACGCTCCAGGCTGGGCTCGCGCGGATTGCCCAGGTCCACCATGTTTGCCTGCTTGACGACATCCAGCACCTGCTCGTCCTGGATGGCCATGTACGGGGTGGCGACAACGGGCGCCTTGAGCTCGATGAGAAGGCCGAGCGTCAGCAGCGGATCGAGCGTCACGATCCGCTTTGCTTCCAGCGGAACACAGAGCGGTGGATTGTAGACGCCTTCCGTTATTTCCCTTCCCTGGCAGGCGGCGCTTGCCAGAGAGAGGGAGACGAGAAGAAACATGACGGTCAGGCAGAAGCGCAAGACGAACACCATTTCAGACGAATGCGGGCGGTGAGATCGCGGGGCTTACGCCCCGCAACCGGATTTCAGAACTTGGCGCGGAGATTCAGTCCGAACGACCGGCGCGCGCCGGCCTGGCCAAAGGCCAAAGCGGCATCCGGATCGACGATGGTGAAGTATTTCTCGTCGGTGAGGTTTTCCGCAAAGGCGGTGATCTCCCAGTTGTCCTTCTTGAACCCGGCCTGCGCGTTCACGAGGAAACGAGAATCGATCTTATACATGCCTTTCGTGCCGAACCGGGAATTGTAGTCCGTGGTGTATTTGGCATCCGCTCCGACATAGACGCCGTTCTCGAACTCATATCGGCCACCGAAACCCACGGTCCATTCCGGCGCTTCGGGGAAGGCCTTTCCAGCCTGATCCCCGACACCGGCGTGGTTCCATTCCAGGAACTTGGTGTTGAGATAGCCGATCGACGCGAAGGCCGAGAACTGGTCGGTGACCTGATAGCTCGGCTCGATCTCGAAACCCCAGGCGCGGGAGGATGCGGCATTTTCCGTCACGCGGTAGCCGGGCACGTCCGACCGCGGCCGGATTTCAACCTGCTGATCCGTGTACTTCGTGTAGAAGAGGTTGGCATTCAACGTGAGCCGGTCATCCAGCAGCATCCCCTTGTAGGACAGCTCATAGCTCTGCGAATATTCCGGATCGTAGGTATCGATCGTGTAGACCGGGGCCTGGCTGCGGTTGACATAGGAACCGCCCGAGCGGAAGCCCTGCGAATAGGTGACGCCAACCTTGTGATTGTCGCCGAACTCTTTCAGCAAGCCGAGTTTCGGCACGAAATTGACTTCGGTGAAGGACGACGTGCCATTCGGCGGCGACCACACCGGATCCATGCCGTAGAGGACCATCGAGTTCAGTTCCGTGTTCTTTTCCCTGAGGTAATCCAGGCGTCCGCCGGCAGTCGCAAACCATGTGGGTGCGAACTCATAGGTCGCTTCGCCAAACACCGCGAGGTTCGTGGTGGTACGCCGCTGATCGTCATCGACCTGATAAATCGTGCCCGGCATGAAATCGGGATAAGGCTCGGCGATGAAGCGCGACGAGCCGTCGAAGACCTGATGGCTCCCGAAGACGCCGGCAACCCATTTCCAGCGGCCCTCCTCGTAGTTCAGGCGGAATTCCTGGGTGGCGATCCAATCGTTATCCGTGCCCCAGATGCCGGTTACATAACCGGGCGTGTCGCCGTCCACAGAGCGCCGGTTGTTGATGCCGTACTGGTAGCCGGTCTGCGAGGTGAAACGAAGCGCATCGGAAAAGTCGTGCGTCACTTCAAGGCCGAGATTGTGGACCTCGGTCCAGCGATATTCCGTATAAGTATCGGGATTGTTGTTGAAGTCGCCGCGCCCATTGTAGAGGCCAACCAGGCGATCGTTCGGGCGATCCTTCGAGTAGGAATAGGTCACGACCGCACGGGTCTCCGGCATCTCGGACGGCGTGATGAGCACCTTGGCCCGAATGGTGCCGCTGATATCCGTGGTCAGATCGTCATAGCCGGCATAGTGCTTGAAATTCGAATAGCTGACATCGGACCGGGAGCGTACGAACGCACCGGCGATGCGCAACGCAATCTGATCCTCCACCAGCGGCGTGTTCATGACGAAGGCGCCTCCCACAAGGTCGTTGCTGCCGACCGTGCTGGAAAGCTCCACTTCCTTGTCGAAAGTCGGGTCCTTCGACTTGATATAGACCGCTCCCGACATGGCGGCGCGGCCGGAAAGCGTTGACTGCGGGCCGCGATACACCTCGACCTGCTCGACGTCCCAGAGGTTTCTTGCGCCGAAGCGCGCATTGTAGCGGGTCTGGAGAATGCCATCCACGTAAAGCGAGCCGACCGGCGCGCCGCCGGGAACGAAGCCTTCCGAGCTCATACCACGGATGACGAAGCCGGAATTGACCGTTGCGCTGTCCAGCACGTTGGCAAGGCGGCGATAGACATCCTGCGTGTGCCGGATCTGGCCATCCCGGATTGCCTCGGCATTGACGATGCCGACGCTTGCGGTCGTGTCGTTGAGCGCCGTTGCCTCGCGCGCGCCGTAGAGCGTGATTGCTTCCAGAAGCGTCGCGCCCTCCTCCACCGCGCCCGTCGTGACGTCGGGTCCCGCCGGGTCCACGCTCAGCGTCACCTGGTTGCTTCCGGCAAACCGGGCGTCCAACCCCGTGCCGGCCAGCATCGCGGTCAGCGCCTGCTCCGGCGTCAGGTTGCCGCGCGCCCCGCCCGTCGATTTTCCGTTTGCCAGGGATGCGTCGTAGAAAATCTGGAGGCCGGTCTGCGCGGCAAGGCTGTTCAGCGCCGGCGTGAGCGGGCCCGCCGGCACGCTGATGGATCGCGCTGCGGAGTGCGATTGCGCCGGTGCCTGCGCATTTGCCGGCGCCGGCGCGCCGAGCACGAGCGCGGCGGCCCCGGCCGAGAGCATCGCCCTGACGGAAAAACTCATATTCATGAAACCCCCAATCCATACGGCGTTCAAGGCGCCGCAGTCCATCACAGGAGCGGAACACACCCGCTCATTGGCTTTGACGATTGGGTTTGTCGATTTGGGACTCTCGGGCGCTCAATGTTTTTTGAAGGCAATCAATTCCGGTCCGGCGCGGAACCAGCCGCAAGACCGGCCATTCCCGACGCCGGGTGAAAACGCCATGTGCTGGAATTCGTCGCGCCCCTCCGGATGATCGATGATCCGCACATCCATCATCCGGACGCCGTGTCCAGCCAGATCGTCACGGGACCGTCATTGGCCAGCTCAACCCGCATGTCCGCGCCGAAGACGCCATTCGCAACGGCAACACCAAGGGCCGCAACCTTGGCGGAGAAGTCCTCATAGAGACGTTTTCCCTCGTCCGGCGGCGCGGCCGTGGAAAAGCCGGGCCGGTTGCCTTTCGTCTCGGCGGCGAGCGTGAACTGGCTGACGATGAGAGCGGAACCGCCCACATCGACAACCGAACGGTTCATGCGATCCGCATCGTCCCTGAAGATGCGAAGATTGACGATCTTGCGCGCCAGCCATTCGCTTTCCTTCTCCGTGTCGCCCTTCATCGCGCACACGAAGACCAGCAGGCCATTGCCGATTTCCCCCGCTATCGCGCCGTCAACGATGACGCGGGCGGATGAAACCCGCTGGACGAGTGCTCTCATGGGAATGGTTTCCTGCTCTTATCGGCTCCGAGACGGTCGCGGACAAGCTCTACCCAAAACCGCGCACCGAGAGATAGGAGAGCATCGTTGAAATCGTAGTCGGACGCATGAAGCGGCCGGCCGTGCGCACCCGTTTCTCCATTTCCGAGAAGAAGAAAGCAACCGGGTACGGCCGCGCAAAAGTGGGCGAAGTCCTCCGAGAAACTCATCGGCGGCCGATCGGGGATGACCTCCAGTCCAGCCGCCCTGCCGGCACGGACGACGGCGGCGACGGGCTCAGGCGCATTAATCGTCTCGATGAATTCCGTCTTGCATGTCAAGGATGCCGAGACCTTGTGCGTGGCGGCGACGCCATCGACGATCTGCTGCATGAAGCCGACCGCGGCCTGCCTGTCCTCGGGCGTGCGGGCCCGCATGTCCCCTTTCAACGTCGCATGACCGGGAAGCACGTTTCGCTGACCGTCTGTCAGGAACTCCGTGACAGAAACAACAACCCCGGCTCCGGGCGGAAGCTTTCGCGCCACGATGGTTTGCAGGGCAAGCACCATTTCCGAGCCAACCGTAATGGTATCGACGCCGACATGCGGCATCGACGCGTGGCCGCCCTGGCCATCGATTTTGATTTCGAACAGGGTTTCGCTCGTGCAGATCTGCCCGATGCGCGTGGAAAGCTGACCGACCGGAGCGCCGGGAAGATTGTGGATACCGTAGACCTCCTCGATCGAAAAACGCGACAGCACGCCCTCGCCGATCATCGCCTGCGCACCGAGGCCATGCTCTTCATTCGGCTGGAAGAGGAAGACGACCGTGCCGACGAAATCGGGGTTGCGGGCAAGGGTCTCGGCCGCGGCCAGCAACATGGTCGTGTGGCCGTCATGGCCGCAGGCATGCATGACGCCGGCATTCGTTGACAGGTGGTCGTGGCTGCCGGTTTCCTGGATCGGAAGCGCGTCCATGTCGGCGCGCAGGCCGATCACCCGGCCGCCGGTTCCAGCTTTCAGCACGCCGACCACACCGGCGCCCTCGTGAACCTCAATGCCGAGATCGCGCAGGAACGCGGCGACCGTTGCCTTCGTGCGGTGCTCCTGGAAACCGAGCTCGGGATGACGATGCAGGTCATGGCGAAGCGCCACCATGCGCCGGGTGAGATCGTGCATGTGGGCAGCATCGATTGCCATGGTCATGCCGCGTTCTCCTTCAGCACCGTCTCCGGGTCCTTGCCGACGATCTCCCGGTAAAGCGCAGGGTCCGTCGCGCCTTCGGTGTTGATCACCAGGGCTCGTGCCTCGGGGCCAAGCCCGATAGCGGCGGCCGCACCAGGGTCCTTCAGGACGGTAAGGAGGCCGGCGAGACCGGCGCCGCCGCTTTCGCCCGCGACCACCGCGGGATCGCCAGCCAGGGGATTGGCAAGCCGGCGCATGACCTCAACGGCGATATCCTCGTCCACCGTCATGAAGCCGTCTGCCACGCGTTCGAGGATGCGGAAGGCCACCAGCGACGGCTCGTAGCATTCGAGCATGGCCATGACCGTCGATTGCGATTCATCGACCTTCACGGGCCTGCCCTGCTTGGCGCTTTCATAGAGGCAGGCTGCGCGGGCAGGCTCAACCACCGTCACATGCGGCCGCCGGTCGCCCAGCACCATCGCCAGGTGGCCTGCGACCGCAGCGGCGAAACCGCCGACGCCGGCCTGGAGGAAGACGTGGGTCGGCGGTTCTTCCAGTTCGGCGAGGATCTCGCGGACCATGGCGGTGTAGCCCTGTGCCACGAGGCCCGGAATATGCTCGTAGCCGGGCCAGGACGTATCGGAAAGAACCGTCCAGCCGCGCTCGGCGGAAACACGCGCGGCCTCGGCGACGGAATCGTCATAGTTCCCGGCGATGCGGACCATCTCCGCGCCAAACCGTGCGATCGCTTCGATCCGCCCCTCGCTGACGCCGGCATGGACGAAGATGACGGCGCGCGCGCCCATCAGTTGCGCGCCCTGCGCCACGGAGCGGCCGTGGTTGCCGTCGGTGGCACAGGCGAAGGTCATGCTTTCGGCGACCGCGCGCACCTCGGCAGACAACAGCTCCTCCACCTTGACGGCGCGGCCCAGGCGGCGGCTCGCCTCCTCCTGCACGAGGATCATCAGGGCATAGGCGCCACCAAGCGCCTTGAAGCTGCCGAGCCCGAGCCGGAACCCTTCATCCTTGAGGTGAAGCGACGTCAGTCCCAGTTCGCCGGCGAGCCCCGGCAGCGCGCGCAGCGGCGTCGCCGCGCTGTTCTCGCGCAGCGCCAGGACCTTCGCGACGCGGTCGGCGGCCTCGGGAGAAAGCGTCCCGGCATCCTGCGGGGTGAGAGCCTGGCCGTGCGTTTCAAGCGTGTTCGGGAGATAAGGGTTGGTCATCGCGTTACGCTCCAGATTGGCATTCACGCAAAGCTAGTGCAAAAGAGATGAAAGTTCGGCTGTATTTTCGGCCTCGTTATGCAAGTATCTTTCATCTCGCACCGGTAAACAGGCCATGGCGCCCCTCGACAGCCTCGACCTCGCCATCCTGCGCATCCTGCAGAAGGACAACCGGACGCCGCAGCGCGAGATCGGCGAGGCGGTGAACCTGTCCGCCCCCTCGGTCCAGCGCCGCATCCGGCGCATGGAGGCGGATGGCGTCATCCGGGCGCAGGTCGCTCAGATCGCCCCGGAGGCCGTCGGCCTGCCGCTGACGATCATCGTCCAGGTCGAGCTGGTCAGCGAAACGCCCGATGCGATCGATGCTGCCAAGCAGCGCTTCCGCGACGCTCCGGAAGTCCAGCAATGCCACTATGTCACGGGCGAGGCGGATTTCATTCTGGTGGTCATCGTCGCCAGCATGTCGGCCTACGAGGATTTCACGCGCCGCATGTTCTTCGAAGGTGCCAATGTCAGGAAGTTCCGCACCATGGTCTCGATGGGCGAGGTCAAGACCGGCACGATGCTGAACATCTGACGCCCGCTCAAGGAGACGCACGGTTTTCGCCTGGAGCCATTTCTTGAAGACGCTCGGCCAGCCTGCCGCCGAGGCCGCAAAAGTCCATGCGACACTTTGGATCCGGGTGACGACGGAAAACAAGCCGGACGCGGAGGTACCGCTGATATCGGTGCCTACGAGCGCATGGACTGATGATGGGCGCCGCCATTGCCGATGGGAAGCGGGTCGCCGCTTTCTGGAAGAAAGCCGTTGGCGACCAGGATTGACGCCGCACGCTCCGTCAGCAGAAAGTCCTTGAGCAGCGTGGCGCTCTGCCCGGCAGCGTTCCGGACCGCGACGCCATAAGAAATGCTCGGGGCAAGGCGGGCCGGCAGTTGCACAACGGTGAGCGCCGGATCTTTCGCGTGCAGGCGCGCATTGGAGGCGTAGCTCAGGAAAAGATCGACGGCGCCATCTGCGATCAGGCCGCTCGCGCCGAGCCCGGGTTGAGAATTGCGCCCGCCGACCAGCTGCAGGGCGCGGGATTTCAGGGCGTTGCCGAGCCCGGGGCGATCGGCCTCCAGGCGATCGAACATCTCAAACTCGTAGTCTCCGGACGGATCGTCGCCCGGCGTCGAGGTGCCGATGCGGATCGAAGGGTTTGACAGTACGTCGGCGACATTCTCCGTCGTCAGCCCAAGATCGGCGCGCGCGATGATGGCGAGGCGGTTTCGGGCAAAGCAGAGGGCGTCCTTCGCCAATCCGATCGAAACGAGGCGCTGCGGATGGGCCATGTTGGCGGAGGCGAAAAGATCGAACGGCTCACCGGCCTCGATCCGCTCGCGCAGCAGCCCGGCCGGGCCAAGCGAGATGGAAACCGCGGCCCCGCCGGCTTTCTCGAAGGCGGCGGCGATTTCGGGCAAGGCGTGCCGCAGGCTGCCGGCGGCGAGGACGCGGACCCTATTACGCATGGGGATCTCCCTCGCGCATCCGTCGGCGGAACAGCGGCACGAAAGCGCTCTCCTGTCCGGCGGCGCCATCCAGACGCACAGCGCGAACCGGAACGCCATAGAGCGCTTCGAGGCTCGATTCCGTCATCGCGGTCCCCGTCGGGCCGAACAAGGTCTGTGTATCGGGAAGCATCAGGAGAACCTTGTCCGCAATCGCCGAGGCATGGTTCGGCTGGTGCGTGGTGAAGGCGATCGCCAGTTTCTGGCTGTCGGCCAGCCTGCCGAGCAGGGAGAGCACGATGTCCTGGTTCTTCAGGTCGAGCGCGGAGGCCGGCTCGTCCAGCAGCAAGACGTCGTTCTCGCCGGCAAGCGCCCGGGCGATCAGCACCAGCTGGCGCTCGCCGCAGGAGAGGGACCCGATGCTGCGTGCGGCATAGTCGGCCATGCTGGTGGCCTCCAGCGCCGCCATCGCCTTCTCGACGTCGATCACGCCCGGCGTGCCGAACAGCGCGATGTGCCGTGCCCGGCCCATCAGCACAATATCCAGCACGGAATAGGGAAAGGAGCCGGAAAATTCCTGCGGCACGAAACCGGTTCGCAGATTGCTTTCGACGGCACCGGAGGCCGGCTTCAACAGACCGGCGAGCACACGCAGCAGGGTGGATTTGCCGCGGCCGTTCGGGCCGAGGATGGCAGTGATCTCGCCGGCGCCGAGATCGAGATCGAGCGCGCGGAACTGCCAGCGTTCGCCGTCATAGGAATGGCCCGCCTTGCTAAGGCGGAGCCTGATGCGATCAGAAGCCATTCGTGCCTCGCTGGGTCTGCCGCAAGACCAACGCGAAGACCGGCGTGCCGATCAGCGCCGTGAGAATGCCGAGCGGTATCTCCGTTGACGTCGCCGTGCGGGCGACCGTGTCGATGGCCAGCAGGTAGAGCGCACCAATGATCAGCGAGGCCGGCATCATCACGCGATGATCCGGCCCGACCAGCAGACGCGCCATATGCGGCACGACGAGCCCGACCCAGCCGACGATACCGCTGACCGCGACTTGCGCGGCGACGATGCACGAGACGAGCACGAGCACCAGCCAGCGCAGCGGCTCGACATGAACGCCGAGAGTCCGGGCGTCTTCGTCGCCCATCGACAGAAGGTTGATGCGCCAGCACAGGCCAATGAGCAGCAGGCTGCCGGCAAGCACCGGCGCGGCGACGAGAACGAACTTGTCCCAGTTCCCGGTGGCGAAGCTGCCGAGCAGCCAGAACACCATGGCGGGAAGCTTGTCTTCGGTGTCGGCGAGATATTGCAGGAGGCTCACCAGCGCCCCGAAGAAGCCGGTGACGACGACCCCGGCGAGGACCAGCGCAAGTATGTTGCGGCGTGCGACGATGCCGTTCAGGGCATAGACGAGCACGAGGGCCGACAATCCGAACGCGAAGGCGGACGCAAGAAGCCCATAGCGCGGAAGGCTGAGCAGGATGGCGAGCGTGCCGCCGAAGGCCGCACCCGAGGAGACGCCGACCACCTGCGGCCCGACCAGCGGATTGCGGAACACACCCTGCAGCGCCGCCCCGGACAGGGCGAGCCCTGCCCCCGCCAGCACGGCCAGAAGAATGCGCGGCAGCCGCACCGTGAAGACGACATTCGCCTCCATCGGCGTGACCACAATCTCCGGCGGACTGACGGGCGCCAGTAGGAATCCGCCTCCTTCTGCATGTCGATATCCGCAAAACGCTCGGGATAAAGCTCCTTCGCCATCCAGAGTTCGCCGAGCGCCATGGCTTCCGGCATCGGATAGCCCCAGGCCTTGGCATATTCGGGCATCAGGGAGATGCGGCCGTTCCTCACGGCATCGATCGTCTGCCAGGATGCCGTCGTCCTGATCTCGTCGACCACGGCCGGATAACGCTCCTGCACGAAGATGACGGCGGGGTTCCATTTGAGGACGTCCTCCATCGTGACCTGCTTAAAGCCGGCGATCTCGTTGGCAACGTTGCGGGCGCCGGCACGCTCCATCATCAAGCCGGTATATTTGCCGCGGCCATAGGTCGAGAGATCAGGATTGGCCATGTAGACGGGAACGCGCTTGTCCTCGGGAATGTCGGCAAGGCGCTCGGCAACGAGCGTGCGGCTCTTCTTGGTGACGGCGATCATCGCTTCCCCCCGATCCTTGCGATCGAGGATGTCGGCGATCAGCCGCACGCCGGCCGCAAATCCGGCATCGATCGCCGCCGGCTCGTCCTTGACGGCCGGATTCATCTTGACGGCCTCTTCCGGCGGCACGTCGAGCAGCGAGATGGCGACGACCGCAAGCCCGGCATCCTCGATCTGCTTGACCATGTCGGTCGGCGCATAGTTGGTGACGAACACCACGTCCGGCTTCAGCGTCAACAGCTCCTCAATGTTCACCCTGGTCAGGCCGCCGGGCATGGCGAGTTCCGGGAGCGTCGGGGCCAGTCGCACATATTTCGCGCCGAGCTGCTTCTTCCATTCGTCGAGCACGCCGACCACCTTGTCCATGGCATCGAGCTGCACGGCGATGTTGAGCGTCTGGTGCTGCAGGATGACGACACGGTTCACCTGGTCGGGCACATGGACCTCACGGCCGATCTGGTCGGTTATCGTCCGGTCCGCCCAGGCGGGCGTGGCGAGCAGCAGGCCGGCGATGGCAAGCGCGGTCTTCGAGGCGGAGGCAAGGCGTGCGAGCATGAATGGGTTCTCCCTTTACGGTTCAGGGATAGCAGGTATCCCCGGCTGGCAACAACGTTATATTTAAAAGAATATTACGCCATATGGCGCGATGATAGGCTGCTCGGGCTTGCCGAACATGCCTTCGAAGCCGGAACTGTTCTCCCGGTTCGAACGGTAGTCGCCAGGCGGGCTGACGTGCTATGGCGGTGCCTTTGCATAGGCCAATACGGGAGAGTTCCATGAAGATCAGCGCGCGCAATCGTCTCAAGGGCAAGATCGTCGAAGTGACCAAGGGCGCGACCACCGCGCATGTCCGCATCGAAGTCGCCGGCGGCGCCATCGTCACCGCATCGATCACCAATGAATCCGTGGACGAACTGGGCCTTGCCGTCGGCGGCGAAGCCTATGCAATCGTCAAGGCATCCGACGTGATGGTCGCGGTCGACTGAGACCCATTCCTTGGATCCCGCTTGCCGCGACATGGAGCGCGGCAAGCGCCTCGATCCCGACCCGGGGCCTGCGGCCACATCGCAGATGAGCGCGGGAAGGGCCGCGTCACGACCAGCCTCGCTTTCCGGCGATCAGCAGCCACAGGAAGAAGGGCGCGCCGACCGTGGCGGTGAGGATGCCGAGCGGCACTTCGATGTCGGCGATGGAGCGCGCCAGCATGTCGACGACGATGAGATAGGCCGCGCCCAGCATCATGGCGGCAGGCAGCAGGCGGCGGAAATCCGGGCCGACGAGCATCCGAGCGATATGGGGAATGACAAGGCCGATCCAGCCGACGATACCCGTCACGGAAACGGTCGCCGCCGTCACCAGCGTCGCGCCGGCGATCAGCACGATGCGGGTCTTCAGCGTATCGACGCCCAGCGTCTTCGCCTCCTCGTCACCAAGCGTCAGGATGTTCATGCGCCAGCGCAGAAGCACAAGCGGCACGAGACCGAGTATGACGGCCGGCAGGATGGAGAGCACGTCGAAGCGGCTGATCGCCGTCATGCTGCCGAGCAGCCAGTAGGTGATGGCGGGCAGCTGATCATAGGGATCGGCAAGCACCTTGATCAGCGAGATGCCCGCGCCAATCAGCGCCTGGATGGCGATGCCGGCAAGCACCAGCGTCAACACGGGATCGCGCTCGCGCACCAGCGCGCCGATGACCGTGACGACCAGCACCGCGAGAAGCCCGCCGGCAAAGGCGGCGAGCTGGATGGCGAACACCGGCAGCGAAAGAAAGATGCCGAGCACCGCCCCGAGGCTGGCGCCGACCGACACGCCGAGCAGATCGGGCGAGACGAGCGGATTGCGGAACAAGCCCTGGTAGGTCGCCCCCGCCGCCGCAAGCCCTGCCCCGACGACGATGGCGGCGAGGACGCGCGGCAGGCGCACGTTCCATAGCACGGTGGCGAGCAGCGGGTCCGTCGTCTCACCCGTCACCAGCTGCCGCAGGGCGATCAGCAGCGGCTGCAACCCGCCGCCATATTTGCCGACCATCATGGAGGCGAGGGCCAGCATGCCAAGCCCCAGAAGGCCGACTGCGGCGAGCCGACCGGTCAGGGCGGCGGATGGCCGCATCTACTTCGCCGCGCCCTTGCCGAGCAGGGTTGCAAGCTGCGCGTCGCTGAGCTCGACCTGGTAGAACAGCTTGAAGAAAGTCCGGACCTCTTCATCGAGCGCAGTCGGCACCGTTTCCGGATAGAGCGTGTGCTCCAGCCAGGAAACGCCGACCAGGCGGTTGATGCCGGGCGGGGAATCGATCCAGCCGAACGGCAGGCTCGGCGTGACATGGACGCGGCCTGCCTTGACGGCATCGAGTTGCGCCCAGAGCGGATCATCCTTCACCGCCTCGGCGAATTTCGGCGAAGCGGCAAGGATGGTATCCGGCTTCCAGGACAGGATCTGTTCGAGCGAGACCTGCGTCAGGCCACCCTTGCCGGCCGCCGCCGCAACATTCCGCGCGCCGACCGCTTCGAGCAGCTCCATGTTGATCGAGCCGGCAAGGCCCGTTTCCAAGCCTTCTCCGCCACGGCCATAATAAACCGAGGGCCGCTTGTCCGTGGGAATACCAGCAAGGCCTTTTTCCAACGCAGCGAATCTCTCGTCGGCATAGGCTGCAAGCGTTTCGGCCCGCGCCTCGACGCCGAGCATGGCGCCGGTTTCACGCAGCATCGCGCCGCTCCTGGCAAAGGCACCATCGACGAGCACATAGGGAATGCCGGTCTGTGCCTGCACCTTGTCGGCCAGCGAGGCATAGGTGGGATTTACCGTGCCGACATCGATGATGATGTCGGGCTTTGCGGCCAGCACCGCCTCGATATTGGCCGTGCCGCCCTTACCGGTCAGCTGGCCGAAGACCGGCAGGTCGCGGACGGACGGCAGCAGGAAAGCCTTTTCCTCCGGCTTCGGCTCGCGCACCCAGCCGGCAAGCTTGTCCGGCGCCAGCACATAGACGAGAACAGAGGCTGGCGGCCCGGCAGCGAGCACCCGCTCCACTTTGTCCGGAATCTCGACCACGCGCCCGGCGGCATCCGTGATCGTCCGCGCCATAGCGGGGAGGAACGACGCCAGCAGGGCAATGATGACCAGAACACAACGAAAAACCGGCATGTTTCTCTCCCACGATATATTGTAGCAAACATATCGCTGGTTTGCGACGGCATGGCAACATTCGCGCCATTCCCGTGTCCGCTGCTATGGAAGGATGCCGGCGTCAAACCGGCAGGACGTCGACAAGCTCGCCGGCCGCGATATTCCCTTGCTCTGGGGAAAGGACAAGCATGACATCCGCGAACGCGAGAGCACGAAGGCTGGCCGAGCCCTCATACGGCAGCGGTTCGACCGCCGTTGCATGGCCCGGCTCATGGCAAAGCCGCCCCGGAAGAACCTGCGTCCCGCTGCCCGATCTGGAGACCGGCCGGCTGACGGGAAGCCGCCAGGTGTTCCTCTCGGGTGCCTTTCCTTCCAGGCAAGCGATAATCGCGCGGCCGATAAGGTTGCATCCGACAGCGGCGGCAAACGGGCTTCCCGGAAGAAGCAGGATCGGGCAATCGTCGATATCGCCAAACCCGATCGGCTTGCCCGGCCGCAGGTCGAGCTTCCAGAATTCGAGGAAGCCGCGACGGGAAACGATCTGCGTCAGATGATCGGCGGAGCCGACGGAGGCACCGCCGGACGAGATGAGGAGATCGTGACCGCTCGCGGCCTCGACGAGCCGCGCGAGGATCACTTCGGGATCGTCCCCGGCAATGCCGATATCCGTGACCTCCGCGCCGGCCGCCTGGAGCATGCGGGACAGCATCGGCCGGTTCGTATCGTATATCTGGCCGTTCTCCAGAAATCCGGGGCTGGCGACAAGCTCGTTGCCGGTGGAAAGCAACGCCACCTTCGGCCGCGGCACGACCAGCACGGAACGCAGGCCGAGCGCCGTCAGGAGCGCAAGCTGGCCCGGGCCGATGCGTGTCCCGGCCTTCAGCAGGACATCACCCATCGAGACGTCTTCGCCGACGCGGCGGATATGCGGTTTTCCCCCGGCCTGTGCCCGCAGGTGAACGGCATCGCCCTCCACCTGCGTCGCCTCCTGCACGACAACCCGGTCGGCGCCGGGCGGTACAAGCGCGCCGGTCATGATGCGCGCCGCCTCGCCCGGATGCAGCGCATGCACGATCCTTTCGCCGGCCGTGATCGTCTGCCCGATCCTGAGGCTTGCCATTCCGTCCGGCCGGATGTCCCCGGAGCGAACGGCAAAGCCATCCATCGCGGCATTGTCGAAGCGCGGCAGGGGGACTGGCGCGACGATATCTTCCGCCAGCACATGGCCGAACGCTGCAGACAGGGCCATCCGAACCGGCGGGATGGAGGTTTCGATATAGGCCTCGATGAACGCCAGGGCGTCCCGGAGCGATTTCGGCGTTCTTTTTTCCATGCGTCTTTTCCCGGGCGAAGCGGTGCCCATGCGGCACAGGCCCCTGCACGAAATCTATCACATGGACCTTGCCAGCAAAGCGGTTGCGCGAAGGCTGCGGCTCCTTCTCCAGACCGAACGACCGAGAATACCGAGCCGGCTACGACAATCCGCCAGCCATGCCTTCGTCTTGCCAGGCATTCCCGGCTGCCTGGTTCAACGAAGACCACCAGGAAGGTGGATCGCCTGGGACGAGAGCGCCTTGCATCCACCGGGCAACATCGACAAGATGAGCCGGGGCGTCCCCTTGACGGACGCCGACCGGATGCCTTGGCTGCGCGACATCGGCCGCAGGCTGAATGCGGCCGGCGACCGGATGATCATCGGCTGCTCGGCGCTCAAGCGAGCCTATCGGGAAACCATCGTCGCCGAAGCCCGCCATCCCGTGACCTTCATCTATCTGGCGGGCACCCGGCAGGTCATCGCCGCGCGGATGAGCGCAAGGAGCGGTCATTTCATGCCGACAAGCCTGCTGGACAGCCAGTTCGCGGCGCTGGAGGAACCGGAGGACGACGAGAATGCCATCCGCGTCGATATCGACCAGCCGCTCGACGCCCTCGTGCGGACAACCGTCGAACTGCTCGCCACGCCATCCGGTGCAACGCGGCTCGAAACCGCTGACAGGAGATAAAGCGATGCCCAAGTTTATCACGATTGGATACGGCGATCCGACCGACTACGATCGCACGCCCCAGGCAGTCAGAGACGCCGCTCATGCCCAGGACGCAAAGCTTCGGTCCGAAGGCGCGTTGATGGGGATCGCGGGCGCCCCGGTACAGGTCCGCAATCCAGAGGGCAGCGGAATAGACACGCGTGACGGACCGTTCATGTCGTCCGCCTTGCCGGTCGCCGGATTCGCCGTCATCGAGGCTGCCAATCTGGCCGAAGCCATCGAGAAGGTGTCAGCCGTCCCTTGCGCGGTGGCGCATGGTGTCGTTGAAGTCTGGCCACTGGAAGAGGCACCCTGATCTGAGGCCGCACCGTAGCGGGCGAGGTGGAAGCTGTGCGCCAGATCATCAAGGCGCACAACCAGCGCCTCTACCGGCTCGCGGCACTCGGAATAACAGGTGCTCGCTGACCGCGGGGACAGTGGTGAAAAGATGGCGGCTGGTCAGAGCGCCGGCTCGCCTTTCTCTGCGTTCTCCAGGCGAAGGTCCGGTTCGGCGCTCGTAGACACGATGGACAGACCGTTAGGGAGGTCGTTCTCTTCGACCTTCCTGTTGACCTCCGCTTCGTCCAGGCCGTAGCCGCACCACCGTTGCTGGAGGCGCCGCCGCAGTTCCCCCTCATCGACATCGACAAAGATGGTGAAGTCGAAAATCGGCTTGAGACGATCCCAGGGCGCCTGTCGAGCAAGCAGATAGTTCCCTTCGCAGACGATGATGTCGGTGGATTGCGGGATGAGCCTGCCGCCGGCGCGGGCAATCTCGATCGAGCGGTCGAAAACCGGGATGGCGACGACATCATCCTCGTTCGCCTTCAGGCGTTGCAACATGTGCCGCAGGCCATGAGCATCGAAGGTATCGATCGCGCCTTTGAACGCACGGCGCCCCATGGCCTCCAGCACCGCGTCATCATAGTGATATCCATCCATGGGGAAGAGCGCGGCCTTGACGGAGCGCTGTTCATTGATGAGGTCGACGGCGCGTTCCGCCAAGGTCGATTTTCCGGAACCGGGCGCCCCCGCAACGGCGATTAGAACCCGCCGGTTTCCGGCATCGATAAACCGCTGCAAGGCAATGTCTGCGATCCGGCGTGCGTTGTCTTCTATGCTGCTCATGGAAGTTTTCCTCAGGTATTGCGGACGGGCCGCGGCGACCGCAACGCCGCGGCTGAATTGACGGTCGGCGCGAGCGGATCGAGCTATGCCTCTGCCCGCAAGCAGTTCCGCCGGCAGTCAACCTCCAAGCACGAAGCGAGAGAATGCGAGTGCGTTTTTCGCGTCCTCGTCCATTTTCGCTTCGTCTGCGCCCTCGCTGAGATCGCGCCAAACCCTGATGTCGGATCCGATGGTTCCGCCGGTCTTTACGAACGGCTCCATGACGACAGCACCGGTGTATTTGATATCGCGGAGGGCGAGACCGACCTCGTGCCAGGGAATCCTGCCTTTACCGGGTACACGGCGATTGCTTTCCCCCGTGTGGAAATGACCGAGCAGCGGGCCGGCGGTACGGATCGCCTCGCCAAAGCTATCTTCCTCGATGTTCATGTGGAACGTATCGAGCATGACTTTGACATTCGGCTTCCCGACATCCTTCACGAAGGCGACCCCTTCAGCGGCGGTGTTGACAACGTGGTTCTCGAAGCGGTTGAGCACCTCGATGCAGAGGTTGATGCCCAGATCGTTGGCAAAGTCCGCAATGTCATGGATTCCCTCGACACCACGCGCACGGTCACCCTCCTTGTCGACCGGCTTGGAATAGTCGACAGGCCAGTAGGAGTGCAGCGCGCCACCGATCGTCTTGATATCGAGCTTGGCGACGTTTGTGAGCGTTTGCTCGAAGAATGCCCTGCCCGCCTGGCGCACCGCACTGTCAGGTGACGACAGGTTCCTCGTCTTGGAAGGGCCGATCCCGGCCGTGAGGATGATATTGTTATCCTTTGCGGTCTGCCTGATGATGGCGAGATCCGCATCGCTGTACTCGTTGATATGGTGCGCAGCGACCTCGATAATATCGAAACCAAGCTTCGCAACCTTCTCGACATAAGGGCCGAACTTGGCGCTCCATTCTTTTTCCCAGTAAGAGTAGTAAATTCCGTGCTTCATTGGAGCCTCTCTACGATCTTGGTTGTGTGTGTTCGTACCGGCCACTCGGCAGGCAACCGGGGGACGCGATCAGCGAATGAAATTTCGGTATCGGTTTCGAGCGTGGGCGCGCGCTGCGATCACCAGCAGGTGAACCCGCCGTCGACCGGGACGATTGCCCCCGTCATCAGGCTTGCGGCGTCGGAAGCGAGGAAATGCACGACGCTCGCCACCTCGCGCGCCTGGCCGAAACGGCCCATCGGCGTATCGGCGCGCCAGGCGGCTGCAAGGCCGCTTGCTTCGGCGTGGGCGATGAGCGGGGTTTCGATATAGGTCGGAGCGACCGCGTTGACGCGCACCCCGCGCCCCGCCCATTCGGCGGCGAGCGAACGGGTCAGGTGATGCACGGCCGCCTTGGAGGCGTTGTAGTGCGACTGCCCCTGCGGGCGGTTGACGATCAGGCCGGACATCGACCCGATGTTGACGATCGCGCCACGGCTCCTGACGAGCATGTGGCGGCCGAAGGCACGGTTGCACCAGAAAACGCCGTTCAGGTTGACATCGTTGACGGCGAGCCAGTCGGCATCTTCAACATCCTCTGCGGCGACCGGCGGCCGTCCGATTCCGGCGTTGGCGACGAGGATGTCGGCGACGCCGTGCTTTGCGGCGATCTCATCAGCGGCGCGTTGCACGGCGGCGGAGTCGGTGACATCGGCGGTATACGTTCCGGCATCGAAGCCCTTCGCCAGCAGGGCAGCCCGGCCCTCTTCAAGGGATGCCGCATCGCGATCAAGCAGGATGACGCGCGCGCCCGCCTCGGCCAAGGCCTCTGCAATAGCAAGGCCGATCCCTCGGCTGCCGCCGGTCACGACGGCAAGCTTTCCATCAAGTCTCAGTTTTTCCATATACATGGTCATTCCTCTTGGAACGTGAAGTTGATCAGGCGGTGCCCGTCTGCACCAGCGCTGCCGTCGAGCCGGAAGCCATAGTCGTTGGCCGCGTCAGCGCCCTGTCCTGCGCATCGAAGACATGTGAGCGATCCGGATCGGGTGTCAGGAAAATGGTGTCGCCGCGACGGTAGCCGCGTTCACCGACCGCGCGCACGGTCAGCGTACCGAGTGATTTCACGTCGAGCGTGAAATACGCATCGCTGCCGAGCTGCTCCTCCACGAGGATCGTACCGCTCCATACGCCGACATGACGGTCGTAGCGCAGGTGCTCGGGACGGATGCCGAATGTGAGCCTGCCGTCAGGAAGCGGCTCCTTGAGATTGGTGATATCGAGGCCGCCGGCCGACGTCTCGATGCGATTGGGACCGGCCGCGGTTGCATCGATGAAGTTCATCTTCGGCGAGCCGATGAAACCGGCGACGAAGCGGTTGGCGGGCGCATCATAGAGCGCGATCGGAGTGTCGAACTGCTCGACGCGGCCTGCGTTGAGGACGACGATACGGTCGGCCATGGTCATGGCCTCCACCTGGTCATGCGTCACGTAGATCATCGTCGTCTTCAGTTCGTCATGAAGGCGGATCAGCTCGAGACGCATCTGGACGCGCAGCGCGGCGTCAAGGTTCGACAAAGGCTCGTCGAACAGGAATGCGCAGGGCGCGCGCACGATCGCCCGGCCGATGGCGACGCGCTGGCGCTGGCCGCCGGACAACTGGCGCGGAAACCGGTCGAGATAGGGTTCGAGCTCCAGCGCACGCGCTGCCGTCAAAACCCGTTCGCGGATCTCCTTCTTCGGCCGGCCGGATACACGCAGGCCAAATCCGATATTGTCGGCCACCGTCAGGTGCGGGAACAGCGCATAGGACTGGAACACCATGGCAAGCTGCCGTTCGGACGGTGCCAGCTTCGTCACGTCGCGGCCGTCAATGAGAACCTGACCGTCCGACACGTCCTCCAGGCCGGTGATCAGCCGCAGCAGGGAGGATTTGCCGCAACCGGACGGGCCGACGAACACGACGAACTCGCCATCCTTCACCGTAAGGCTGATGTTGCGGATGACATCGAGTTCGCCGAAGCGCTTGACGATATTCTGGAGCGCTATTTCGCCCATGATAGTTCCTCCTCTTGTGTGCGGCGACAAGGCGGCCGCGCATTGTCCGGGCGGCGGCTCAATGGAAGATGATTCCGCCGTCGACGTTCAGCGACTGGCCGGTGATGAAGGCAGCGTCGTCGGACCCGAAAAATGCGACCGATCCGACGACATCCTGCGGATAGCCCACGCGGCCCATCGCGGTTTTCTCAAGAACCCTTCTCAAGGTTTCCGGATCTTCGAGATGGGACCGGCCCATATCGGTATCGATGACACCGGGGCATACGGCGTTGACCGTGATCCCCTCCTTGGCGACCTCGACAGCGAGAGCCTGCGTGAAGTTGATGACCGCGGCCTTGGACGCGCAGTAATGGGACTCGCCCGGTCCGCCGCGCTTTCCGCCAATGGATGCGATGTTGACGATGCGGCCAGATCCCTTTGCCCGGAAATGCGGAAGGAAGGCCTTGGTCACGAGGAACGTGCCCTTGGTGTTGACGGCGAACATCCGGTCCCATTCGTCGGGCTCGATTTCGCCCGTCTGGTGGACAGAACGTACACCGGCATTGTTGACCAAGAGATCGAGACGACCGCTTGCTGCCAGAAGGTCCCGCGCCATCGTCTCGACCGAGACCGGATCGCTGACGTCACAATGGATGACTTCGCAGAGTCCGCCGGCATTCCGCACTTCGGCAGCAAGGTCCGAAAGGTCGGCCTCGCGCGCCTTCAGGTCGTTCGCGAAGACCCTGTATCCTTCGGCAGCCAACCGCTCGGCGATCGCCCGTCCGATACCACGGGACGCTCCGGTGACGAGCGCTGTCTTGTTTTCTCCACGTCGAGGTATCATTGCAATCTCCCTTGAATGCGTTTGCGTTCAGTCCTTCACGGCGCCCATCGTGACGCCGGAGACGATGTGTTTCTGCATGAAGAAGGTGAAGAGCACCGGCGGCAGGCACTGGATGATCGAGGCTGCCGCGATGTATTCCCAATAGACGCGGCCCGTGCCGACGAAGGACGAGATGACGACAGGGAAGGTCTTGGCCTCGCGGGTCGTCAGGAACAGCGCGAGCATGAATTCGTTCCAGGCGAAGATGAAGACGAAGGTTGCAACCGCCGCCAGGCCGCTTTTGCTGAGCGGAAGGACGACATCCTTCAGCACCTGCCACCAGGTGCAGCCTTCCAGGCGCGCGGCCTCGATGAGCTCCTTCGGCACGCGGCGAACGAAGGACATGGTCATCCAGACCGCAAACGGCAGGTTGAAGCCGGCATAGGCGATGATGAGGCCCGGCAGCGAGTCGAGCAGGCCGACGCCGCGGAAGATCACGAAGAGCGGCACGGCTGCGGCGATCGGCGGCATCATGCGGGTGGAAAGGATCCAGTCGGCCAGCGCCTCCCTGCCCTTGAACCGATGGTTGACCAGCGCGAAGGCGGTCGGCACGGCGAGAACCAGCGCCAAGATGGTCGCGCCTATGGTTGCCACCAGCGAGTTGACGATGAAGGGCCAGAATTGCGTCAGCACGTCCCGGAAATTCTGGAGATAAGTAAAGTCGGGGATCCACACCGGCGGAATCGCGATGATGTCGGCCGTCGGCTTGAAAGCACCGAGCGTCAGCCAGAGGATCGGAGCGACCGAGATAAAGACGAAGCCGAGGACCAGCACCAGTGGGCCGACGTCGCGAAGCCGAAAGGTACTATTCATCTTCGATTCTCCTGAGGAGCTTCACGGCAAAGGTGGTGATGACGATGGAGATGACGAGGATGATGACCGCGGCGGCAGAGCCGACGCCCGCCTGGAAGAACTGGAAGTTCTGCTGATAGGCGTAGAGGGTCAGCACCATGGTGGAATCGCCGGGACCGCCTCGGGTGGTGACATAGACGACATCGAAGAAGCGCAGCGTATCGATGATGCGCAGGATGACGCCGAGCAGCACGATGCCCTTGATCGACGGAATTTCCAGGAAGCGCATCACATGGTGCCACTTCGCCCCGTCGACACGCGCCGCCTCGTAAAGATCGGCGCGGATCGACAGGAGACCGGCCATGATCAGCAGCATCATGAACGGCGTCCACTGCCAGATATTGATCAGCAGGATCGAGATCATCGCCGCGGTCGATCCCCCGAACCACGGGACCGGCCCGAGGCCGACGCCGCCCAGCAGGTAGTTGGCGATGCCGAGCACCGGGTTGAACACGTAGGAGAAGATCATGCCGACGATCAGCGGCGTCACCATCATGGGGATCATGAACAGCGACCGCAGGCCGTTCACCCATTTGAGATGGCTGAGACTGACGAAGGCCTTCGCGATCACGAAGGCAATGACGATCTCGCAGGTGATCGACGTGACCGCGAGCATGCCGGTGTTCAGCATGGCGCGCAGGAACAGCGGGTCTGTCAGAAGATTGATGTAGTTGTCGAGACCGATGAAGACCGCCCGCTGCATCGCCGTCAGCTTCACTGCATGCAGGCTCAGATAGACCGAATAGATGAAGGGCCAGATGGTCAAAAGCGCGAGGAAGATGCAGGTCGGCGCGATGAACGCCGTCATCTGGAATCGATCATCGTGCAGGAAGGAGCGCCTGGTCGCCTCCTTGGGCGCGCGCGTCATCGAAACGGCATAGGCCATCGAGAGATCCTCCGTGAAACGGGAAGTCGAGGGAGCCAAATGCCTCCCCCGACAGAGAGCGTTAGAGCAGACCGTTCTGCTTCAGCAGTTTCGTCACGTCTTCCTGGGCGCCGTCCATGGCTTCCTTGGCGCTCTTTTCGCCGATGATGGCCTTGTTGACCTGCGCGCCGACGGTATCGATGAGCTGGAAGGCCAGCGGATGACGCGGGCGTACCTCGACCCAGGCATCCTTCTGGGCTTCGAAGAGCACTTCGGTCCACGGGAACTTCGCCTGGACGTCCTTGTCCTGCATGGCGGAAAGCCGGCTCGGCGGGCCGCCCGCGAGAACGAAGTCACGGTGGACCGGCTTGCTGGCGAACCATTTCAGATAATCCCAGGCCGCATCCTTCTGAGCGCCGTGCGTGTTGACGCAGGCGATCCAGCCGCCGACCGGCGAGACGGTCCTGCCGCCGTCCTTGTGCGGCATCAGCGCCGCCTTGAACTTGCCCGCGATCTGGCTCTGCTTGGGATCGTTTGCGATCTGGGCACGCACCGACCAGTCGTTGATCATCGCGAGCTTGCCGGCTGCGAACGCATTGGCACGCTCGTCCCAGGCGAAGGATTCGACGCCCGGCGGGCCATAGGCGACCATATCGCGGAAGAACTGCACGAGGTCGACCGATTCCTGCGAGTTCAGCGTCGGCGTCTGGTCCTTGTACGGTTCGGCGGAGCCGATATCATTCGACGCCCACGGCTTGCCGCCGGCGCTGTAAATCCACTCGAACCATTGCTGGCCTGCCGCCGCCCCGCGCTTGTTGTTCATGGCGTAGCCATAGACGCCGGGAAACTCCGGATTGTTGGTGAAGGTAGCGGCCGCCTTCTTCAGCTCCTCGAAGGTTTCCGGCACCTTGATGCCCGCCTTCTCGAAAAGGTCCGTGCGGTAGTACATCAGCTCGTAATAGATGCCGACCGGCAGGCACATGCGCTGGCCTTCCCAGCTCGCCTGCCCGGCGGCCGACGGCGTGAAATCATCCCATGCGAAGGTATCGGGATTCTCGGAGATCTTGTCCTCTGCGCTGTCGAGGCAACCCGCCTCGGCGAATTCGCCGATCCAGATGCCATCGATCAGCAGGACGTCATAGCTGCCGTCGTTCTGGGAGCACGCGAGAAGCTCCTTTTCGTGCAGCGCGTCGTAGCCGTAGCCGTCGATCTCGACATTGGCGCCGGTAAGATTCGTGAAACCGTCCTTGACGGCCTTCATCGAGTCGATGAACGGATCCGTGATGGTCATGACGCGCAGCGTCTTGCCGCTATGGTCGCCGAGCTGGCTCTTCCAATCGATCTCCTGTGCCATGGCGGTCGATGCCGCGAGCAGCGCCATGACGGAAATCGAGCTAATCATTTTTGCGGTTTGCATGCCATTCTCCTCCATTTTAGGCGCGTCTTCACATCCCCTGCCGACGGCGCCTGAACGCCGGCAAAGGTTTTCCCGTGCGGTGAAGAGGCCTCACCACATCGATTTGTCGCTGTTCGCAGCCGCTTATCTGTTCGCGTCTATCTCACGCGATACGGAGCGTATCTCCGAGCGAGGAAGGCGCCGCTGTCGAAGCCCTCACCACCAGTTCACATGTCAGCTTTTCGCGCGAGGCAGGCTCTGAACGGCCATCGAGATGACCGCGCAGGCGGGTCCAGATTGCCTGTCCCATCTGCTTCACCGGCTGGCGGATGGCCGTCATCGGCGGCGATACCGCATGCATCCAGGAATAGTCGTCGAAGCCGACCACCGAGATGTCGCGCGGAACCGAGAGACCGGTCTGGTGCGCACAAGCGAGAATGCCGAGCGTCGCGAAGTTGGTGAGCGCGATGAAGGCGCTGGCCTGCTGCTCCCCTTCCATGAAGACGCCGAGACGCTCCGTCGCCGTGTCGAAATCGAGACCGACCTCGATCAGGGTAGGCGGGGCAAGGCCTTCCTTCGCCAGAACCGCCTCGATGCCGGCGCATCGTTCCCGGATGTTCTGAAGCTTCAATGTCGAAGCAGCCACGACGAAACGGCGATGTCCAAGGGCGACGAGATGTTCCGCGGCCTTGGTGCCGGCATCGATGTTGTCCATCGTCACCGCATCCCCCTGGAACAATGAAGGGACGCGGTCGGCGACCACGAACGGAACCTGAGTATCGGCAAGGATATTGCGGCTGGCAAACTCGTCGCTGCAGGGGATGATCACGATCCCAGCCGGTCGCCAGGCCAATAAAGCAGAAAGGCGCCTTGCTTCCTCGTCGGCATCCCCATGCGAACTGGCAACGATAATGTCGAAGCCCTCGTCACGGACCTGCGCCTCGATCGATGCGATAAGGCTCGTGAAGAAGGGGTTGTTGAGGTCGGGAACGAGAGCAGCCACCACGCGGGCCTTTCCAGCCCGCAGCTGGGAAGCGGCCCGATCGGTTTCATATCCGAGCTCGGCGGCAGCGCTGCGAACGCGCTCGATCAGCTCAGCCTTGACCGCGCGATTTCCGCTAAAAACGTTGGAGACGGTTCCAGGAGAGACACCGGCTCTCTTGGCGACGTCCTTGATTGAAACGGGCATCTCGCCTGCCTCCTCCAGCAGTGCAATTCACGTAAAACGATTTACGTAAATCGTTTTACAGGATTCCGACGCGGAAACAAGCGGAAAATCGCCTCGACCAAACAAGAAATCGCGCGCTCACCTGTGCGATTTTGTTTTTCTCAATATTTGCAATGTTTTATACTTATCATGGGGCCATTTGGGCGCGCCGCCTACCGCTGAACTCGGTCGGCGTCGAGCGGGTAGACGCCTACCGCAGATACTGAATATGCGGGCGCGCATGATAGGCCGAGCTTTCGACCCGGGCCTCCACCGAGAACACCTCCTTCAGGAGATGTTCGGTCAAGACCTCGTGCGGCGCCCCGCAAGCGACGATCCTGCCCTTCTGCAGGACGATCAGGCGATCGCAGAACATCGCTGCGTGGTTCAAATCGTGCAGGGCGATGATGCTGGTGATCGGCAGGCCGGAGACCAGCCGCATCAAGCCGATCTGGTGCTGTATGTCGAGGTGGTTCGTCGGCTCGTCGAGGATCAGTTCCGATGGCGACTGGGCCAGCGCCCGGGCAATATGGGCGCGCTGCTTTTCCCCGCCCGACAGGCTTTGCCAGCGGTCGTTGCGCTTTTCGAGAATGCCGGCGCGGTCGAGCGCATCTTCCACGGCCTCCTCATCGGCCGGCGTCCAGCCGGAGAACATCGACCGGTGCGGAAACCGGCCCAGCTTGACGACATCGACGACCCGGAGATTGGCGTTTGTCGTGGCATGCTGTTCGACAAATGCCATGCGCCGGGCGACGGACCGGCGGCCGATGGTCCCGATATCCTGCGCATCCAGTGTCACCTTTCCGGAGTGCGGCCGCTTCAGCCCGGCAATCAGGCGCAGAAGCGAGGTCTTGCCGGAGCCGTTCGGGCCGAGCAGGCCCAGCATCTTGCCCTTAGGCGCCTCGAAGGAAATGCCGTCGATGATCGTCTTCTTGCCGATCTTCCAAACGATGTCGTGGACCTCAATGCTCATGATGCACGCTGGAACCGGTACAGAATGACGGAAAAGAAGGGGACGCCCACAAGCGCCGTCACGACGCCGATCGGCAGAACCTGCTGCGGGACCAGGGTGCGGGAGGCGACATCGGCGAGCACCATGAAGATCGCCCCGGCCACGGCGCAGGCCGGAAGCAGGCGGATATGCACCGGCCCGACGAGGAACCGTGCCGCATGCGGAACGACAAGTCCGACAAAGCCGATCGAGCCGACCATGCTGACGATCGTCGCCGTCATCATGGCGGTCAAGGCGAAAAGCACGATCCTTGCCTGGCCGACATTGACCCCGAGCGCAGAGGCCGCCTCGTCCCCGAAGGCGAAGGCATCCAGCACGCGGGCGTAAAACAGACAGGCGATCAGCCCGAGGCTGATGATGACGGACACCAGCGCGAATTCCGGCCAGCGAACGCCGCCGAAGCTTCCGAGAAGCCAGAACATCACGTCGCGCGCCTGCTGTGCGTTGCCCGACGTCGTGACGATATAGGCTGTCGCGGCATTGAACATCTGCGATGCGGCGACCCCCGCAAGGATGGTTCGATCCGCCCCGCCCCGCGTACCGTTCGAAAGCAGCGCCACGAAGAAGAAGGCCGCAAAAGCACCGGCAAAGGCACCGGCCGACAGGGACACGGCCCCCGCGCCGATGCCGAGGATGACGACAGCAACCGCCCCCGTGGATGCGCCGGCCGAGATGCCGAGCACATAGGGCTCGGCAAGCGGATTGCGCAGCAGCGACTGCATGATCGCGCCCGAGAGGGCAAGCCCCGCCCCACAGAAGGCCGCGACCAGCGCCCGGCTGAGGCGATAGTCCCAGATCACCGTCTCGTGGATGCGATTGAGTTCCACCGCCGTCCACCCCAGCCGGTTGGTTACGGCAGAGAAGGTCGTGGAAAGCGGAATCGGCAGATCGCCGATTCCGACGCTCACCCCGACGACCAGCGCGATAGCCGCCAGCGAGGCCAGCAGCAGCACGCCGAAGACGACATGCTGCCGCCGAGGATGGTGCGAAGCGATCACTTCAACAGACCGAGCGCCTTGAGCTGCCCGGCCACCTGCTCGGCACCGTAAACCGTGCGTATGGTCGGGTTCATGGCCTGGCCGTCCATCACGACGATCGCCTTGTTCTGGACCGCCGGCATCTGGCTGACGGCCGGATCGCTGTTCAGGAACGCGATCTTGGCCTCGGGCTTGTCGAGTTCCCAGCGATTGCGGTCGAGACTGGCGACGACGATGACGTCCGGGTTGGCGGCAATGATGCTTTCCCAGCCGAGCGTCGGCCATTCGGCCTCCGCCGTGATGGCGTTCCTGCCGCCGAGCAGGTCGGCGATGTAACCCGATGCACTGTTCTTGCCGCCAAGATAGGCATCGGCGGAAGGCGACTGGCTGGAGAACCAGAAGACGTAGGAGAGCGGCTTGCCGTCCTTCGACACGCCGGAGCGGAGGGCAGCCTCGCGCTTCTTGAAGTCGGCGATCAGCGCCTGGCCACGATCGGCAACATCGAAGATCTGCGAAAGCTCGTCGATCTCCTTGTAGAGCAGCTCCATGTTCCACAGCTGGTCGCGGCTGCCATACTCGTTCTTGACCTTTTCGGTGCTGAGGCAGGTGCTGGGCGAAACGTAGGACGGCATGCCGACCTTCTCGAAATCCTCACGCTTGGCGACCTTGCTGCTCGGGCCGATCAGGGTCGGCAACGCGGCAGCGACGAAATCCGGGTTCTCGGCCAGGATCGCCTCGAATGTCGGGAACTCGACCGTCAACAACTTGACCTTGGCGTTGGCCTCGGCGAGCTGCGGCAGCACCTTGCTCGGCCAGAACGCCGTGCCGACCATCTTGTCTTCAAGGCCGAGCAGCAGCAGGATTTCCGCGCTGTTCTGGCCAAGACCGATCGCCCGCTCGGGCGCCTTGGCGAAGGTCACCGTCGCACCGCAGTTTTCGATGGTCAGCGGATAGGCGGTGGATGCGAATACCGGCTGCACCGCAAAGGCGAGCGTGGAAGAAAGGCCGAACACGGCCAGAAATCTGTTGAGTGCTTTCACCGTCGATGTCCTGATGGGGAGTGGATCAAAATGAGCGTATATGCCCTGCCCCTCATTAAAACAAGACTTTTATACTCATGTTTCTGTGTGGCGAAATAAGGAACTTGCAGCCATCTTCAGGCGCGGCAACATTACCGCGTCGCACTTTCTGAAGGCCGGCGCGCTGATCCGTCCCTTCACCCATTCGGCGCGGACCGCCAACTCGCTGTTCATCATCCGAGCGATCGTCACTGCAGCCGGCCAATCCTCCTTGTCAAAGATCGATCGCCGGTTCGACGATCGCCATCGTCGCCTCGACGTGATGCCGCGCGGCACGTTCAGCTTCGTCTTCGTTTCGATCGACGAGCGCTTCGAGAATGCGTCGATGCTGGAGATTTGTCTCCCGAACCTCGGATTCGGAAAACAGGATCGGCACCCGCAGCATCCAGTAGTGAAACTGTGTCCGCTCATGGAATTGAGCAAGAAAGGGGTTCTTCGATGCGGAGACAATCTGCTTGTGAAACCGCGTATTGAGGCTGTTCAATTCGCTGCGCGTCAATGTTTCACCAGGCTCCATCGCCTCGATCAGCTGGGCAAGCGTATCCAGCTCGTTTTGCTCGGCGTGACGCGCAGCCAGCCTTGCCGTGGCCGATTCGATTGCGGCGCGGCTTTCGAAAATGGCGCGCACCTGGCTGCGATCGATCGTTTCGACGACCCAACCCCGTTCACGGCTGAGAAAGCCTTCCCCCTGAAGCAGCAGCAGTGCTTCGCGCACGGGCGTCCGCCCGACGCTCAGCCGCTCACAGAGATCGTCTTCGACGAGCCTTTGCCCGGGCTTCAATTCCGCGCCGAGAATCATGCTGCGCAGGCGATTGCGTACATCCGATGCGATGAATTCGCCGGCGGAGGCCTTTCTTGATGCCATGAATACTGTTCCTTTCCCGGTGGCTCTCTGCCCGCTCCGGTGGAGATGGATATATCTCTTCGTGTATGGAGCAATGGCCTCCGGCATTCAAGGGCTGCGGCAACACAAGAAGGGCTCAGGCCGTTCCCTGCCTATGCACCCAGCTCCTGCGAGCGTCGCCGCGCCGCCTCGACGCCGTGCGCCCTCATGCGCAAAGCCTCGTGCATGTCGATGGCCGAGAAACGGTGGCGAACCCCATATCGCCCGCCCCGATCAAAGCATGTCCGTCATGGCGAAACTCGCTTTCCGCTCGATTTCACGCCGGTTGCTTCCCTCCCTTGCGGGCCACCAGCCCGCTTGCGATGATCAGCGCCGCGCCGGCGACCGTCATCACGTCCGGTATCGTGCCGAACACGAGGTAGCCGAAGCCTGTGGCCCAGAGCAGATGCGTATAGGAAATCGGCGCGAGGCGGGAAACCTGCGCCTCGGGCCGGCGATAGGCGAAGGCGATGGCGACATGCGCTGCCAGCCATAACACGGCCGTCGCCCAAGACAGCGCCAGATCGGCGATGCTCAACCCCCGGAAGACGAGAGGCAGCGCCGCGGTCAAGAGCACGAAGCCCGTCAGGGAGGAATAGGCGAGCGTCGTCGCCAGGCTGTCGGCCACCACCGCCCGCCGCGTCATCACGAGCGCCGTCGCCCAGCACGCGGCCGACGCGATCGAAAAGAGGGCGGCGGGATTGTAGCCGGCAAATCCCGGACGCAGGATGACCAATACCCCAAGCAGGCCACCGAAGACGCCCACCCACCGCCACGCGGGCACGCGTTCCTTGAGGACCAGCACGCACAGCAGCGTGACGAGGCAAGGGGAGATGAAGACGAGTGCGGTCGCCTCCGCCACCGGCTGGAGGCTGAGGGCGGCCACCAGCAGGATCGTTGCTCCGGCCATGCCGACGCCACGGATGATCTGCGCCGCCGAAGCCGCGCTGGGAGCCGGCCTGCCGAAGCGCAGACAGACGGCCGCCAGCAGGGTCGAAGCCGCGAGGTAACGAAACCAGGCGATCTGCAGGGGGTGGAACGTCACCGACAGATGTTTGGCGACGATGTCCGACGCGGCGAACAGCACCATGGCGGCAAGGCACAGCAGGACGCTTTCACGCCCCCGCACGGCCGCGCCGAGATCCGGCCCGGCCTCCCCGCCGGAAAAGATGCGCATCACCCCGAGGCTCAGGACTTGCGGACTTCGAGCACGATGCCGGCCTTGTCCCGCGTGTCGAAGTAGCAGAAGCCCGAACCGTCCATGCGCCTGCCGCGGGCCACGACCCCGAGGCCGAGCGCGCGGCCATGGGCTTCGGCCGCATCGCGATCGGCCACCTCGAAGCCGAGGTGATAGACACCCTCGCCCCGTTCGTCGAGAAATCGCTTCTGGGGCGAATCCAGTTCGCCCGGATCGCAGAGCTGGATCTGCACGTTGTCGAGATCGCAGCACTTGTAGCGCATGGCGTCCGAGGCTGCCTTGTTGGGCACGTCGAATTCGAGATAGGCGCCCTTCTTGGGGTAGTCGAACCAGGGGCCGACCCCGAGGCTCTCATAATAGGCGACGGTCTTTTCGAGATCGCGGACCACGATGCAGACGTGATGCAGGTTGTTGAAGAGCGGGGGCATGTTTCCTCCTTCGGAATGCGCAAGGCTTCGATGGCCCGCCTGAGAGCGAACCGCCGGGCTCACAAAGAGAATCTGGTGAGCTAGTGGGCCGGCAGCAGCCGGGCGAGAAACTGCCGGGCGCGGTCGCTCTTCGGCGCGGTGAAGAAGTCCTTCGAGCGCGCATCCTCGGCAACGCGGCCGCCCTCCATGAAGATCACCCGGTCGGCGACGTCGCGGGCGATGCCCATGTCGTGGGTGGCGATCAGCATGGTCTGGCCTTCCTCGGCGAGCTTGCGGATCGTCTCGACCACCTCCTGCGCCAGTTCCGGATCGAGCGCCGAGGTCGGCTCGTCGAGCAGGAGGACGCGCGGCTGCATGGCGAGCGCCCGCGCGATGGCGACGCGCTGCTGCTGGCCACCGGAGAGTTCCGACGGATAGGCGTCTGCCTTGGCCTTGAGACCCACCTTGTCGAGCAGGTCCATCGCCAGCGCCGTGGCTTGCGCCTTCGGCCTTTGCAAGACGTGGACCGGGCCGCTCATCACGTTCTGCAAAGCCGTCATGTGCTTGAACAGGTTGAAGTGCTGGAACACCATGCCGATCTTCTGCCGCTGGCGGCTGATCTCCGCGTCCGACAGTTCGTAGAGCGCCTGAGCGCCCAGCCGGTAGCCGATCAGGTCGCCGTGCACGTAGATGCGGCCGGCCGAGATGGTCTCGAGGTGATTGACGCAGCGCAGCAGCGTGGACTTGCCGGCGCCGGACGGGCCGAGCAGCGCCACGACCTCGCCCTGCGGCACGTCGAAGCTGACATCGGTGAAGGCCGAGACGGCGGCCCATTTCTTGGAAACGCCGACCACGGAGACGGCGGGGGTCTGTTCGGGTGCGGTGCTCATCTTTGCGGGAAAACCTTTTCGAGGACGGTCTGGATCGCTGTCGCGAAGGCGGTCATGACGAGATACCAGAAGGCGGCGACGGCCAGCAGTTCGACGACCTGGAAGTTCGAGGAATAGATGTCGGTCGCAACACGCAGGAGTTCGAGATAGCCGATGGCCGAGGCCAGCGAGGAGGATTTCAAAAGCATGATGTACTGGTTGCCCGCCGCCGGGATGATGATGCGGCCGGCCTGCGGGATGACGACCTGCGCCAATACCTGGCGCTGGGTCATGCCGAGCGCCGTCGCCGCCGCCCGCTGGCCCTTGTCGACCGCGAGGATGCCGGCGCGGATGATCTCGCTCATATAGGCTCCTTCCGCGAGGCTAAGGCCGGCAAGCGCGGCAAGGAACGGCGTGACGAGCGAGGTGGTGGGCGTGGAGACCAGCGGCTCGGCCATGAAGGGCAGGCTGATGGTGATCGACGGGAACATGATCGGCACCGCGTTGAACCAGAAGATGAGCTGGATCAGCATCGGCGTGCCGCGGAAGAGATAGACATAGGTTGCGGAGATGGCGACCAGGATGGGATTGCCGCTGACCCGCATCAGGGCGGCGATGAAGCCGATGATCGTGGCGATGAACAGCGCCAGCGTGCCGAGCATGAGGGCGTTGACCGCCCCCATGACGATGAGCGGATCGAAGATGTAATCGGCGAAGACGCCGAGATTGACGATTCGCGCGCGAATGGCCGCGTGGACGATCGTCACCACCACGACGAGGGCGACGGCGCCGAGGAGCCAGGCTCCCCAGCGGCGTCGATGCACGATCGGAAGTTCCGGGGCGGAAAGACGGTCCGTCATGGCCATGGCCTTTCCTCCCCGTCAGCGCTTGCTGGCCGGCAGGTTGACGGTGATCTCGGGCAGCACGGCGCCGCCGACGCCCCACTTGTCCATGATCGTCTTGTAGGCGCCGTCGTCCAGCATTTCCTGCAGCGTCACCTTCACCGCATCGCGCAGCGCGGTATTGTCCTTGGAAAAGCCCCAGGAGGTGATGTAGGGCGTCAGCATGTAGTTGCCGCCGACGATGGAGTATTTGCCGGGGAACTGCGTGCCCATGTAGACGAGCGCCGGGAAGTCGCCGAGATAGGCGTCGACGCGCTTGAGGTCGAGCTGCATGCGGGCATCCGGCGCGGAGGGAAGCTGCTCGGCGCGGATTTCCGCCTCGCCCTTGCCCGTGCAGGCGGCGGACGCCTCCTCCACCTTGGCCATGATGACGCGGCTGCCGAGCAGCGTGGCGACCGACTTGCCGCAGAAATCCGCGATGGTCTTGTACTTGTCCGCATCCTCGGTGCGCACCATGGCCGAGCCGCCGGAGAGCATGTAGTTGACGAAATCGAGCTTCTGCTCACGCTCCTCCGTGTCGCTGATGCCGCCGGAGGCGACGTCGAAGCGTTTCGCCTCGATGCCGGGAATGAGCGCGGCATATTCGGCCTGGACATATTCCAGCTTCAGTTCCAGCCGCTTGGCGATCTCGGCGAGGAGATCGGCGCTGGCGCCGGTTACCACGCTTAAGCCCGGCTCGCGGAATTCGATGGGCGGGAAGGTCTGCTGCGAGCCCACCGTGATCTTGCCCGCCTGACGGACGGGCTCGGGCACGAGCTTGGCGCCCTCCCCGGCCTGGACGGCGCCGGCGAAGACGGCTGTCGCCGCGGCGGCCAGCATGAAGGTTCGGATGATCCCATGTTTCATTGCATTACCCCTGTCGTTATTGATCTTGCATGCAGTCGGCATGGAGACGGCGGCGCCGGCGGGCCGGCGCCGCCGGTCGGGTCAGCGCGTGTCGGCGCCCTTGCCCGGGATGGCCGACGGGTTCGGGCGGTCGGCGCGCGGGCACTCGGCGGCAGCATCGAAGACCGCCTGCACCTTGGCGATGTATTCCGGCGGGAAATTCCACTGCTTCAGGCCGGTCGGGATATGCTCCCAGTAGAAGTTCGGCGGACGCATGGCGATGCCGGGGCGGATCAGCCGGTAGGTCCAGCAATCGTACTGCTTGCCGTCCTCGCCGTGAACCGTCACGCAGCAGCGCTCGAAATCGTCGTAGTCCTCGGAAAAATGCGTGTCGTCATGCTCGAAGACAACGCCTTCGGCGCGCTCGCCCCAGGCATCCGCCGTGCCGAGGAAATGGCACCAGCCGCGATCCGTGCGGTCGCCCGCCGCATGGAAGCGTAGCGCGTGGTTGGCGGCATAGGCCTTGGTCACCGGCTTTGCCTCCGGCATGAAGCGGGCGATCTCGATGTCATGCAGCCATGTGCAATAGGCGAAGTAATACATGAAAACCTCTTCCAGGGGGCGGCGGCAACCGCATCCCTCGTTGTTGCGTTGCAATGGAGATTGCCGTTCGTCACAACTCCATATATGATTTCGTATATGAAGAAATATGTACGGTCAAGCGTTCCCCGGCTGCGACCTTTCGGAAAGGAGAAAGACAATGATCAGGATGATGGACAGCCATGCCTATCCAGGATGCCCGGCCGTGGCGGACGAGCCTCCGCAGGAAGGGCCGGTGCATGTGGAATTCAGCGATGGCGCGGTGGCGGGCGGGCGCGTCGAACGCCTCGACGACGACCGGATCACCTTGACGATCGACGCCTACAAAACCGGCAAGGGAACGGCGATCGCGGAAAAATCCTGGCTGCTGGAGAACCGGGGCGAGGATCGCTGGCGCGTCAGCCGCCGGCTCGACCGGGAAGAATGAGGGGACGTCAGGCCGGCTGCCGTCCCGAGAGTTTTGCCGAAAGCGCCACGAGGCCGAGCGAGACGAGGAAAATCAGCGTGCCGACCACGGCGATCTGCGGCGGCAGTTCGCGGCGCATCAGGCCGTAGAGCCAGGTCGGGAACATGGTCGTTCCGCCCGCGGTGAAGTTGGTCAGCACGAAATCGTCGAGCGAGATGGCGAAGGTGAGCAGCGCGCCGGAGAGGATGCCCGGCAGGATGATCGGCAGCCAGATCGTGCGGAACGCGGTGAAGCCGGAGGCGCCGAGGTCGCGCGCGGCCTGTTCCAGCGTCACGCCGGCACCGATGACGCGGGCGCGCACGTTGATGATGACGAAGCTGAGGCCGAGCGTCGTGTGGGCGGCGATGACGCTGGGAAAGCCGAGCGGATAGAACAGGCCGCCGGTCAGGGTCTTGAGGAGCGGGATCGTCGCCGTCGCCACGAAGAGGATCAGCATGCCCGCGCCGAGCACCACTTCCGGCGTCGCCAGCGGAATGAAGGTGAGGCCCGAGACCGCGCCGCGGCCGATGAACTTGCGCCGCCCCAGCGCAAAGCCGACCGGCGTGCCGAGCAGGGCCGCCAGCAGCGCCGAGGCCGCCGCCACGACGAGGCTGTTGCGGATCGCCACGCCAAGCTGCGGCACGGCGAAGGGCTCGCGCCAGGCGTCCAGCGAGAAGGTGCCGAGTTCGTAGTTGAAGCGGCCGCCGGGATCGTTGAAGGAAAAGACGATCATGGTGAGGACGGGCGCGAACATGAAGACGAGCGCCAGCCCGATCATGGCGCGCACCGCCAAGCCTTCCCGTTTCGTGGGGGTGCTAGACGACATCGAGAAGCTCCGTGCCGCGGATGAGACGCAGGAGAAGGGTGAGCAGCAGCATGGCGGCGACCAGCAGCGTCGCCGACAGGGCCGCCGCCCCGGCATAGTCCAGCTCCACCAGGAACTTCGCCTGGATGACGTTGCCGAGCATCTGCGTGCGGATATCGCCGAGCAGCGCGGCATTGACGTAATCGCCGAGCGCCGGGATGAAGGAGAGCACGGCGGCGGCGATGAAGCCGTTGCGCGAAAGCGGGAAGACGATCAGCGCGAACCGCTCCGTCATCGTGCCGCCGACCGCCGCGCCAAGAAGCGCCGCCGCCAGCACGAAGAGCATCGGCCCCGGCGCGGCAAGGCCGCCCGCGCCGAAGAACACCGCGGCGAGCAGCAGACCGACGGCTAGGCCGCCGGCCATGCCGAGCGTCGCCCCGCCTGCGCCACAACGGCCGGAGTAAAGATCGTCCGCCGCGGCGCAAAGCGTGCGGTCGATGCGATTGAAGGCGGTGTAGAGCGGCAGGAGCACGAAGGGCACGAGCTGGTAGGTGAGGCCCGCCACCACCGCGAAGGGCGTTCCGAGCACTCGCACCTCTAGCCCCGTCGCCGCATGGAGTGGGGCGAAGAGCGGACCATTGGCGCCGAGCAGCGTCTGCCAGGCGACGATGCGGATGAGATAGCTGGTCAGGAACGGCGCGAAGAAGGCGAAAAGCAGCACCGCCTTCCAGCGGCCGCCATAGAAGGAGATGCCGTAGGCGACCGGCATGGCGATGGCGAAGGCGAGGATGGTCGCCGACAGGCCGATCAGCACCGAGTTGAGCAGGTTGTTCCAGTAGAAGGGGATCGAATCCGCGTAGTTGGCAAGCGACCAGCCGGTCGCCGTCAGCGCGAAGGGATCGGCGCTGAACGACATGCGCAGGATATAGACGAGCGGCAGGACGAGGAGCGCGACGAGCCAGGCCAGCGTCGGCAGCATTTCCGGCCAGCCGGCCCGCGCCCCGGAGGAGCGCGCGCCGGCCGCCTTTGTGAGCGAGACCATCTCAGCCACTGATCATCTGCGTCCAGGTCCGGGCGATCTGGGCGCGCTCGCGCTGGTCCCAGGGCGCCGGATAGGGGTAGAGCCGGTCGAGCACGTCGGCGGGCGGGAAGATCAGCGGATTGGCGGCAAGCGCCGGGTCGATCTTCTCCAGCGCCTCCTTGACGCCGACCGTATAGGGATATTGCAGCGTGTAGCGGCAGAAGCTCGCGGCATTTTCCGGCCGGAACCACCAGTCGATGAAGGCGAGCGCGGCCTCAGGGTTCGCAGCGCCCTTGGGAATGCCGAGCCGGTCGACATAGGCGGGCGCGCCCTCCTTCGGCACGGCGAAGCCGACCTTCTGCGGATCGAGCTGCGAGATGTTGACGGGCGGGGCCATGGCGGCGATGAGGTCGCCGTTCGACAGTTTCTGGCCGGCATTCTCGCCCTGCGCCGGCAGCAGCTGACCGCTTTCGATATGCGGCTTCAGGAAGGCCAGCACTTCCATCGCCTCGTCGAGGGTCATTTCGGCGGGAACGTTGTCGATCTTGCCTTCCGCCTTGAGATAGAGTCCCCAGGCGGCGACGTTGACGATGGGCGTCGCATAGAGCCCGACCTTGCCCTTCACCGCCGGGTCGAGCAGCTGCCCCCAGGACTCCAGCCCGTCCTTGAAATGCGCGCGGTTGAAGGCGAGGCCCACGGGCGCGAAATCGAAGGGGATGGCGATATCGGCATGCTTCACCGATTTCAGCGAGGGCAGCAGGTTCTTCTGCACATTCGGCAGCGCGGCGGGATCGAGCGGTTCGAGCCAGCCGTTCTCCGCGTAGAAGGAGGTATACTGACTGGAGATGCAGATCACGTCGTAGCCGATCGGCAGGCCGGCGGAAAATTGCGGGCGGACGCTGGCGAAGAACTGGTCGGCGTCGGAGATGACCTCGCGGTAATCCACCGTGATGCCCGTCTCCTCCTTGAAGCGGGCGATGTCGGCCGGGTCGCATTCGCCGGAATTGGCAGCCCAGACGATGGTGCTCTCCGCGGCATGGGCCGCGGAGAACGGGATGGCGAAGCGGCCGCCCATGACGCCCGCTCCGGCAAGGATGAGCTTGAGGGCCTGCCGGCGATTGGCCGTGAAGCGATAACTATGCATGGACGTTCCCCTTTTTGCTTGATGGTTGATGATCGATCAGTCGCGCACGTGGATGAAGATCTTGCGGATCGGGCCGGGCTGCTCCCAGCTGCCCTCGTCCTTTTCGTTGTAGATCAGGAGGTCGCCGGAATTGGCGACGTGGCTGACGCCATGCTGGTCGGTCACGGTGACATCGCCCTCGATGACGAAATCGAAGCACTGGCCGGTGCCGAGCAGGTCGCCGAAATCGGCGTCGCGCCGCCACAGGCCGACCGTCACGCGGCCATCGGCCGATTTCCAGACGGAAGCGTGCTGGCCGATCGGATTGCCCGGCGTGCGGTCGCCCGGCATGTCGCCGTAGTCGTGCCATTCATTGGCCGGATCGCCGAACTTGATGACCTGGACGCCGCTCTTTGCGGCGGATTCGGTGCTGTTGTCCTTGGGCATGGTTTCCTCTTTCACGATGCTTGGGGCCGCGGGAGCGGCTCGGGTTGCCTGCTAGGATGCAGGGATGACGTGGGCCTTCGTCTCGTCGAAGGCGATGCGGCAGGGCGCGCCCGGCGCCAGCACCGGCCGCGCCTGCTGCCGGAGCGTGACCGTGCCGCCATCGGCGAGCGTGGCCGAGATCTCGTGGTGGTCGCCGACATAGGTGCATTTGGCGAATGTCGCGGCGAGACCGCCGGCCTCCGCCAACCACATGTGCTCCGGCCGCACCATCAGGAGGCAGCGCGGCCCTTCTAGCGTCAGGGCATCGGCAAGGCGCACTGTCGCCCCGGCATCGAGGACGATGGAGCCGCCCTCCGCGACCCTGCCCGGCAGCAGGTTGGCGCTGCCGATGAATTCCGCGACGAAACGGGTTTGCGGCCGCTCGTAGATTTCGTCCGGCGTGCCGATCTGCTCGATCCGCCCGGCATTCATCACCGCGATGCGATCCGACATGCTGAGCGCTTCCGACTGGTCGTGCGTGACGAAGACCGTGGTGGTGCCGACATCGCGCTGGATCGCCTTCAGCTCCTCGCGCAGCTGCTTGCGCATCAGGAAATCGAGCGCCGACAAAGGCTCGTCGAGCAGCAGCACGGCGGGGCGGTTGACCAGCGCGCGGGCGAGCGCCACGCGCTGCTGCTGGCCGCCGGAAAGCTGGGCGGGCCGGCGGGCGGCGAAATCCTGCATGCCGACGCGCCTCAATTCGGCCGAAACGCGCACACGCCGCTCTGCCGCCGGCACCTTGCGGCGCTTCAGGCCGTATTCGACATTCTCCGCCACGCTCATATGCGGGAAGAGCGCGTAGTTCTGGAACACGTAATTGGTCGGCCGGCGGGCCGGCGGCAGGTGGGTGATGTCCTCGCCGCCGACGAGGATGCGCCCGCCGGAGGGCGGCGCGAAGCCGCCGATCGCCTGGAGCGTCGTCGACTTGCCGCAGCCGCTCGGCCCCAGAAGCGTGAAGAATTCCCCCGGCGCGATCGCAAGGTCCATGGAGCGCACGGCCTCCACCGCGCCGTAGCGGCATACCAGGGAACGCAGTTCCACGCCCGTCTGCGATGGGGACATCGGCTCACCCTCACGTCTAAAGTTTTTTTCATCTCAAAACTGAAATTTCAGTAAGCCTATCTTTTCCTTCGCGCTTGTCAACGCTATTTTCCGGAAAACCGACCGGGACAGGACGACGGATGCGATCTGAAATTTTTGAAGTGCAGGCCAAGGGACAGCGCGAGGCGGGCTCCGCCGTCGGCCTTGCCTATGAGAGCATCCGCGACCGGATCATCTCGCTTGCGCTTCCCCCCGGCGCGCCGCTCAATGAGGCGGAGCTGGCGAGCGCTCTCGGCGTCGGGCTGACGCCGGTGCGCGATGCGATCAAGCGCCTGGCGCTCGAACATCTCATCGTCGTCTATCCGCGCCGCGGCACCTTCGTCAGCGAGATCAACCTTGCCGACGAGCGCTGGCTGACCGAAGCGCGCGTGGAGATGGAGGGGCTGGCGGCGGAGCTTGCCGCCGCGCGCGCCAGCGTGGAGGAGCGGCGGGCGATCACCGCCTGCGTCGAGGCCCTGCTCGGCGAAGCGCATCAGCTCCGCATCAACGCGCTCGACACGAAGTTCCATCGCCTGCTCTACCGCGCCGCGCACAACCCCTTCCTGGAAGCCTCGCTGAACCAGTATCTCAATCTCAGCGTGCGGCTCTGGTACTATTGCCGCGACCGCCTGCGCGCCAAAACCTCCGAGGGTGACTTCCACAAGCAGGTGGCCGATGCCGTCATGGCCGGCGATCCGCAGGCCGCCCGGGCCGGCATCGTCGCGCATCTGCGCCAGTCCTCGGCGGACCTGCGCGAGGTGATGTGAGGCTCAGCCCTTATAGGCCGCGATCAGCTGCCTGAGCCGGGTCGGCCCGAAACTCTGGAAATGGCCGCCGTGGACGATGCGCACGGGGTGCGTCGCGAGGCGGTCGAGCGAGGCGCGATAAGCCTGCCTGTCCGAATGGAACGTGTCGTCGACGAGATCGCCGTCATAAATAATATCGCCGGCGATCAGCGTGCCGGTCGCCTGCTCGAAGAGCGCGATGCCGCCGGGCGAATGGCCAGGCGTGTGGATGACCTCGAAGCGCCGGTCGCCGAGGTCCACGACGTCGCCGTCCTCCAGGAAACCGGTCGCCGGGCAGGGTTCGACGCGGTAGGCGACGCTGTCCCAACCTTCCGGCGGGGCGATGAACATCTCCTCGTTGGCATAGCCGGCGGCGAGCGTCCATTCCGGGCGCGGATCAGCGAAGATCTCCGCTTCGGCCGGGTGGGCGAGGTGCAGGTCGAATTCGTGCGTGCTGCCGATATGGTCGAAATGGGCATGGCTCGACACGCAGACGACCGGCCGCTCGCCGAGCATCGGCACATGCGCCCGCAGGCTGAAATGACCGAGGCCGGTATCGACCAGCAGATCCCGCTCCTTCCCGCGCACGAGCCACATGTTGCAGCGGAAGAACGGATGGATCCACGGTTCGTGGATGAGGAACACCCCGTCGGCGAAGGGCACGACCTCGTACCAGTCGCTGGCGGGAATCGGAGAGCTTTGCATTGCCGGCCTCCATGGCGGAACGGATTGCGCACCGCCCGCAAATCCGGGCGATGCGCAAGGCGGGAGGAAATCGGCCGGATGCCTAAAGCACCCAGACGCCGGACAGGTCGTGCATGTTGACGCCGCGCAGCGACGGCTCCAGCCCGCCGAACTTGCCGCTGACGGCCTGCAGGCTATCGCGGAAGCCCCAGACGATCCAGCCCGCCTTGTCATGCACGAGCTGCTGGAAATCGTTGAGATACTGGCGCGCCTTGTCGGCATCGCCGGTGGAGGAGGCCAGCTTGAACAGTTCGGCCGCCTTCTCGTCCTTCCAGTGGGATTCGTTGTAGGGCGAATCCGGCAGCAGCGAATAGCCGGCCGTCACCGACAGCGGGTTCGGGCCGAACATGTCCTGGCTGAACTCGACCTTGAGGTACTTCTGGTCGTAGAAGCTGGAAAGATCGGCCGAGGCCACCAGCTTGACGGTGACCCCGACCTTCTTGGCCTGCTGGGCGAGGACCTGCGCCGCCGCCGAATTCCACGGCGCTTCGGGGCTGGGATGAAGCTCGATCACGAGGTTCTCCTGACCGGCCTCCTTCAGCAGGAATTTCGCCTTGTCCGGATCGTAGGCGCGCTGGGGAATGTCGGCATTGTAATAGGGATCCTGCGCCCAGCCGAGATCGTTGCCGATGCGGCCGCGGCCGGCATAGACGTTGCGCACCAGCTGCTCGCGGTCGACCATCAGCTTGAAGGCTTCCAGCACGCGCGGATCGTTGAAGGGCGGCTGGTCCACCCGCATGGTGAACGGCTCGAAGGAAGCTCCGGCGGCCGACAGCAGCTTCAGGTCCGGCCGCGCCTCGATGGTGCGCGCCTGCGTGAAGGCGACGTTCGGCATGGCGTCGATCTGGCCGCTCATCAGCGCGTTGAGCCGCGCCGTCGTCGGATCGGCGAAACCGATCACCTCGATCCGGTCGAGATAGGGTTTTCCGTCCAGCCAGTAGTTCGGGTTGCGCTCGGCGACGAATGTCTGGTCCTCGAAGCTGACGAACTTGAACGGCCCCGAGCCGATCGGCGTCTTCGCGTCGAAGTCGGTCGGGATGATGGAGAGGCAGGGGTGGAAGAAAGCCTGCTTGAAGAAGGAATAGGGATATTTCAGGCGCAGGCGCGCCGTCAGCTTGCCGTCCTTCTCGATGCCCTTGGGGTCCAGCGCCTCCAGGCTGCGCGCGGCGAGCGAGCCGGTCGTCGCCATGGCGCGGGTGATGGAGAAGACGACGTCGTCGATGGTCAGCGCCCTGCCGTCATGGAAGGTCACGCCGTCGCGGATGCGGATGGTCCAGACCTGCGCGGTCGCATCCGGCTCGAAGACCTCGGCGAGCGAATCGTAGGGTTTTCCCGTCGCGTCCTCCTTGACGAGGGAATCGTACATCGCCCGGCACATCATGGCGGCAAAGCCCGAGAAGGCGAGCGCCGGGTCCAGGTTGTCCTTGGCGCTCGCATCCTCCGCGCCGACGCGGAAGGTGCCGCCCCGCTTCGGGACGGCAGTGTCGCTGGCCCGGGCGCCCGTCAGCCAGGAGGGGCCGGCGAGCGCCGCGGCGGCAGCGCCCGCACCGAGGAGAACGCTGCGTCGTGTCACCATTGCGGGCATGAGCAAAGTAGGTTTCATCACCGGCTCCTTCTGGCCTTGGAGTGATCAGTTCGTGGCGGCGGTCGCGCTGAGGCGCGGCGAGACGTAGAGCGGCGTCGTGCGGCCCGAGGCGTTCATATGGACCTTCTCGTTGAAGACGAAGCCCGGCGCGTTGTCGTAGGAGAAGGCCGCGACCATGCGGTCCCGCTCGCCATAGGAGGGGGCGACGCGGTGGACGGACTGGTCGCCATAGAACAGCACCAGCGTGCCGGCCTCCTGCGACACGGAGATGACCTCATCCGACGTGCCGCGCAGCACGGCTTCGACGCGGTCGAGGCCCGGATTGTTCTTGTCGCGCGTATGCGGAATGAACTCGAACTCGCCGCCCTTTTCCGGGCGCTGCAACAGGAGCGTCACCACCCAGTCGTTACCGTCGAAGTGCCAGTCGTGGGTCTGGCCGTTGTTCATCATGATCACGGCGAGCGACAGGAACGGGTCGGCGATCTGGTAGACGCTCTGGTCGAGGATTTCCGCCAGGAACGGTGGCAGGCCGCCCCATTCGTAGATCTTGCGCAATTCGCTCTCGCCGTCGAACACGTCGGCCGACAGCATGCGCTGCACCAGCGGCTGTGGCTTGCGAAACGGATGATCGGCCGGGAGCGACGGATCAAGCGTTTCCTGCGGATAGATGAAGCGCTGGAGATTGCGGGCGTAAGCCTTGCTCTTCAGGCTCTCCACCTCGGCGACGCAGGTTGCCAGCCCCTTCTCGGTCAGGAAGCCGGGGAAGGATGCAAGGCCGTTTTCGCGCAGCGAAGCCTTGGCGTTCTCGATGATCTCGCGCCGCTTCGGGCTTTCGAGATCGTCGATCGGGTAGCGGTCGAGATCGACCAGGTGGCGGACATCGGGGGCCTTGGTTGCATTCATCGTCTGTCTCCTCGTTTGGATGGTCAGCTCCACCAGAGCCGTGGCGTGCTCTGGAGGAGATTTCGGGTGTAGGGGTCCTGCGGGGCATCGAGCACGGCGTTGCTTTCCCCCTCCTCGACGAGCGCGCCGGATTTGACGACGGCGACCCGGTCGGCGATGGCGCGCACCACCGCGAGGTTGTGGGTGATGAAGATGATCGTCGTGCCGGATTGCCGGTGCAGCGTCTTCAGGAGCTGCACGATCGACGCCTGGACGGAGACGTCGAGCGCGCTGGTGATCTCGTCGCAGATCAGGATTTCGGGGTCCGCCGCGATGGCGCGGGCGATCGCCACGCGCTGGCGCTCGCCGCCGGAAAGCTGCTGGGGATAGCGGTCGTGGAGACGCGGGTTGAGCGCCACCATCGACAGGAGGTCGGCCACCGAATGGCACGGCGCCCTGCCCTTTTCCATGAAGGCGGCGATGGACTGCGCGACCAGCTCGTGCACCGTGCGGCGCGGATTCAGCGAACTGTAGGGGTTCTGGAAGATGTATTGCACCGCGCGCCGCTGCCCGGGACTGCGCCGGCGGGCGCCGAAGGGCAGCGGCTCCCCGCGCAGCTGGACGCTGCCCGTGGCGTCGGTGTGAAGGCCGCCGAGGCACTTGGCGAGCGTCGTCTTGCCGCTGCCGGATTCGCCGACGATGGCCGTGCAGCTGCCCTCGCGTATGGCAAGGTCGACGCCCTTCAGGATGCGGACGCTGCCATAACCCGCATCGAGGCCCGAGACACGCAACAGCACGGGCTTTTCCATCTTCTCCGGCGCGGGCTCGATGTCCGGCACGCGGAACGGCACGGTGGCTTCCGCCCCCTGCCGTCGCAGGCAGGCGACCTTGTGCTCCTCGGCATGGAGCCGCAGCAGCGGCGGCTCCGCGCGGCGACAGTCGTCGAGCACGTCCGGACAGCGCGAGGCGAAGACGCAGCCGCCGTCGCGGTTCATGACGGAGGGCGCGTGGCCGGCAATGCCGCGCAGCTTGCGGCGCACCGTCGGATCGGGGATCGCCGAGATGAGGAGCCGCGTATAGGGATGCTCCGGCGAGCGCAGCGTGATGCCGGTCGGGCCGGATTCGACGATGCGGCCGAGATACATGACCGACACGCTGTCGGCGAGATCGTTGACGACGGCAAGGTCATGGCTGACATAGACTGCCGCCGTGCCGTAGCGTGCGCACAAGTCCCGGACGGTCGCCAGCACATGGGCCTGCGTCGTGACGTCGAGGCCGGTCGTCGGCTCGTCGAGGACGACGACGGCCGGCCGGCCGATGAAGGCCATGGCAAGGCCGATGCGCTGCTGCTGGCCGCCGGAAAGCTGGTGCGGGAAACGGCTGAGGAAGTCCGGCGACGCCGGCAGGGCGACATCCGCCAGCGCCTCCGCCACCCGCTCGGCCGCCCCGGCCTCCCGGCCGTCCTTGTTAAGGGCTTCCAGCATCTGCGCGCCGATCCGCATGGCGGGGTTCAGCGAGGCGCCGGGGTCCTGCGGCACATAGGAGATCAGGCGGCCGCGCTGGCGGCGGATTTCCTTCCAGGGCAGCGTCAGGATATCGACGCCGCGGATGCGGATCGAACCGGCGGTGATGGCGGTGCCGACCTTGGCATAGCCGAGCAGCGCCAGCGCCGCCGTGGTCTTGCCCGAGCCGGACTCGCCGACGAGGCCCATGATCTCGCCTGCCTTGAGGCTGAAACCGATATCGGCGACGATATTGGTCTTCGAGCCGGCGACATCGACCCGCAGCCCCTCGACCTCAAGGGCGGCCTGCGTCTCGTCCGCCGGCACGCGGAGGTGTTTCGGCGCAACGTTCATCATTCGCTCCCGGAGGTGATGGTGCGGCTCACGCCGGCCGTCTTCTGGCTGAAGGCGTCGGTGAAGAGGTTGGCGCCGATGGTCGCGACACAGATCGCCGCCACCGGCAGGATGACCGGCCAGGGCTGGAAGAGGAGGCCCGGCTGGTTCTCGTTGATCATCAGCCCCCAGTCGGCGGCCGGCGGCTGCACGCCGAGGCCGATGAAGCTGAGCGAGGCGACGATGCCGATCGACCAGGTCGCGCGGAGCCCGAGTTCGAGCGCGACGAGGCCGGCAAGGTTCGGCAGCAGTTCGCGCAGCATGACGGCGAAGCGGCTCGCGCCGATCATCTCCGCATAGACGACGAATTCGCGCTCGGAGAGCTGCAGCGCCGAGGCATAGATGACGCGCGCCGTGCGCGGCACATGCGACAGCGCCACGACGATGCAGACGAGCGGCAGCGAGGTGCCGATCATCGAGGCGACGAGCAGCGTCAGCACGAGGGCGGGAAAGCACAGGAGCACGTCGAGCGCCCGCATGACGACCGCGCCGACCGCCCCCTTCACATAGGCCGCGACGAGCCCGAGCGCCGTGCCGAGGCCGACGCCGAGAAGCGCGGAGACGGCCGCCAGCACCATGATGACGCGCCCGCCGTGAAGGAAGCGGCTCAGCGTGTCGTGGCCGAGATAATCGGTGCCGAACAGGCGGCCGTCCGTGCCGGGTGAATCGAAAGGGATGCCGACCAGTTCCTCCGGATCGACCGCGGTCAGGTAGGGCCCGAGGATCGCCAGCAGCACGACCGATCCGAGCAGGATGGCGCCGATCCGGCCTTTCGGCGTGCGGAGGGTCGAAAGGAGGATGCCGGCCGGCTTCTTCTTGGCGACGGGTGCGGGATGGTCTTCGTGGGCTTGAAGGACTGTCATGCCGCCACCTTTGTGCGAAGACGCGGCGTGAGGGCGACGACGACGAGGTCGGCCAGGATGTTCACGCCGATATAGACGATCGCGAGGATGAGGGTCGTCGCCTGCACCACGACCAGATCGCGATTGCGCACGGCCTCCACCAGGGCGCTTCCGAGGCCCGGGAACTGGAACACGGTCTCGACGATGATGGCCCCGCCCGCCATGTAGACCAGCGTCACGGCGAAGACCTGGATGAGCGGGCCCGCCGCATTGGCGAGCGCGTGGCGCAGCACCACGCGCCCCTCCGGCACACCCTTCAGCCGCGCCATGGCCACGAAATCGCTGTCGAGGATTTCGATCATCGAGGAGCGGATGGTGAGCGCGATATAGGGCAGGATCGTCAGCAAGAGCGTCAGGATCGGCAGCACGAGCACGTCGAACTGCGCGAAGATCGGCTGGTCCGCATTGTAGATCGACACGGCCGGGAAGAGCTGGAAGACCGTGGTGCTGAGCAGCAGCACGGTCAGCACGGCGAGCGCGAATTCCGGTATGCCGGTGATCACCAGCATGGTGAGCGAGACCGCGTGATCGGCCGTGCTGTTGCGCCGCACGGCCGCGAAGACGCCGATCGCCGTGCCGAGCGGAAAGCCGATGACGACGGCGAAGGCCATCAGCGTCAGCGTCCTGAGGCCCCGGCTCACCAGGAGCTCGCCCGCCGGCTCGCCGCTGACGACCGAGGTGCCGAAATCGCCCGTGGCCAGATCACCGATCCAGGCGAGGTAGCGCAGTGCCACCGGCTGGTCGAGATGATGCTCGGCGCGGAAGGCGGCGAGCGATTCCGGCGTCGCGGTCTTGCCGAGCACGGCAACGGCGGCATCGCCCGGCAGCGCGATCGTGGCGATGTAGATGATGAGGGAAACGAGCGCGAGTGTCACCGCGCCGCTGCCGAGGCGGCCCACCAGCAATTTGAGCATCTCAAAACCCTCCCATCGGGCCGTCGCCGACGAAGCCGCGCCGGGTGCAGCCTCCGCATGGCCGGCCGCAAGCTGCCGATGCCCCATCGTGAGGGCACGGAGCCGGCTTGGCGATCAACAGCATCGAGGCTGCGCCGAGCGTCCCGTCGGCTGCGCTGCGGGCGGGTTGGCTGCACTGTGTCGAAATTTGCCTATCGTCATCCATGGCGCGCGTTCCCCTGCTTATTCGCCACTTCGTATACGAAACCATATATCAAAGTTTCATGGGGTCAAGAGATAGTCGAATGGCTTGCCGCAAAAACTTTAACGATATAAACATTAGAGCCACGAAATTGAAAATACGCAAGGGCGGCCGGTCGGAAAAATCAATCGGCCGCCGCGTGGAGCACCCGAATGCGCGAGAAGGTTTCAGACGACAATCCCGCGCAATTCTTGGCTGACGCGGTCGCAAGGCCGTTGTTCTGGTGAGGGCTCGCGTACTAACGTCGCACTGGCCGAATGCAGGGTGAGGAGCGCAGGTGGACAAGAAGACGAAGCCCCCGACGATCGCGGATGTCGCGGCTCTGGCCGGCGTTTCCGCGCAGACCGTATCCAACTTTCTGACCGGCCGCTTCAAACCGCGTGGCCAGAATCTCCAGCGCCTCGAGGCTGCCATCAGCCAGCTCGGATATCGCCCGAGCGCGGCCGCGCGTGCCCTGCGGCTGAAGCAGTCGGGCATTATCGCCATGCTGCTCGAAGATGGCGCGGATCACTCGCAGATGCGGCTGCGGGAGGGGTGGGAACCGCTGCACGGCATGTTCCTCTACGGTGCCACCACCAAGGCGCGCGAACTCGGCTTCTATGTCACGCCCATCCTCACGCGGCAGGGCGCGGCGGAGGAGGAAGCCATACGGCTGGTTCGCGAAGGCCGCGCTGACGCACTGATCTGCAGCACCGAGCTGATGCCGGAAACCCAGCTGGAGCGCCTGCAAAGGATTGCCCGCACCGAAAGGGTCCCCATCGCGATGCTTCAGGAAAACCGTGAACGCGAGTTCATCTGCAGCGTCGCTGCGGCGGACGAGGATGGCGGCGAACAGGCCGCCCGGCACCTCGCCGAGCTCGGCCACGAACGCGTTGCCGTCATGACCGTGAAGCCGAGCTGGCCGGGCCCGGTTCGCCGGCGCATCGGTTTTGAAGTGGCGGCGGCGAAGCTTGGCCTTCACACCGAGGTCTGGGAGGCCGAGCACTATACCGTCGAAGCGGTCCGCCGCCGGGCGGCACCGGAACTGTCGCGCGAGGACCGGCCGACGGCCGTGTTCGCGGTGAACGACGTGATCGCGGTTGCCTTGATCCAGCAGGCGATCGAGTTGAAGCTGGATGTGCCGCGAAATCTCTCCGTCCTCGGCTTCAACGACCTTGATGTGGCAGCCTATGTCCGGCCCGCCCTCACCACCCTGCGCACGCCCGGAGCGGCGATGGGCGCGCGGGCGGTGGAGGTTCTGGTCGATGCGATTTCCGGCAAGCCGCTCGTTTCAACCGCTTTGCTGCCGATTGAGTTCGTTTCCCGTCAAAGCACCGGCGCGGCGCCTGGGAAGTAGCCGGCCGCATCGCCTACATCATCGAGCGCGTGTCGGACCACCGCGGCGATCACCTTGCCAGATAGCCGCCATCGACCTCGTAGCAGGCACCGGTGACGAAGGAGGCCGCGTCCGACAGCAGGAAGAGGATGACGCTCATGATTTCGTCCGGCTGGCCGAGGCGCGCCACCGGATGAAGCATCGCCGCCTCCTGCTTCTTCTCCTCGCTGAGATGGGCAAGCAGCGGCGTCTCGATGAAGCCCGGCGCGACAGCGTTGATACGCACGCCCTGCGCCGCGTGATCGAGCGCGGCCGCCTTCGTAAGGCCGATGACGCCGTGTTTGGCGGCCGTGTAGGCGGGTTGGCCGGCAAAGGCGCGAAAGCCCATGATGGACGAGACGTTGACGATCGAGCCGCCGCCGCGCGCGAGCATGGCCGGTATCTGGTTGCGCACCGCATTGAACACCCCGGTCAGGTTGACCGCGATGACCTTGTCCCAATCCTCCGCCGGATAGTGTGCCGTCGCGCAGCGCGGCAGGTCGATGCCGGCGGAGTTGACCGCGAGGTCGAGCCCGCCGAAACGGGCAATGCCGGCGGCAACCGCCTGCTCGACGCTTGCCATGGACGTCACGTCGACATTAAGGGCGAGCACGTCCTGCGTCGCCAGCTGCGCCGCAAAGGCAGCAAGCCGCTCAGCGTCGCGATCGGCCAGGACGAGCCGTGCGCCGAGACGGGCGAGCCTGCCCGCGGTCGCGGCCCCGATCCCCGAGGCGGCGCCCGAGATGAAGGCGACCTTGCCGACGAAAGCCGCGGGGTCCGGAAACGATGTCGTCATGGCGATGGCCCGCTGCTTCGGCCGGCGGCTATTTATAGACGCCGACCCAGATGATGATGGTCGGTTCGGTCTTCGATGGATTGCGCGAGTGATAGGTCGAGGAGCGGTTGAAGCGGTAGCTGTCCCCTTCCAGGAGATCGAACTTCTCCTCGTCCACCCACAATTCCAGCCGCCCCTTCAGGATGTAGCCGTATTCGGCGCCGGCCGTCGGCACGTTCTTCAGCTCCGTCTCAAGCCCCGGCTCGAAGGTGGACATCATGAATTCGACGTCGGAATCGAGCTGCGGCGTCAGGAGTTCGGTGCGTGCGCCCCGATGCAGCATGAAACGGCGCTGGCCGGCACGCACGACGATATCCTTCTCGCGCTCCGCTTCCGGCTGTTTCTCTTCCAGGTCGACGAACCAGCTCATCGGCACGCCGAAGATGGTACAGGCAGCGTAAAGGTCCTTCAGCGTCGGCTGGGATAGGCCGCGTTCGAGCTGGCTGACATAGCCTGTCGACCGGTTGAGGCCATCGGCAAGCTGTTGAATGGTGATGCGGCGGGAGCGGCGCAGTTCACGCAGCGTCTTGCCGACATGGTCCGGCGTCCGCGCCTCGGAAGTGGATTTTGGCATTGAGCATAACCTAACGAATTCACTTGCATGATGAAATCGAACAAACACTTCATGAAGTCAATGTCATGCGCTTGCCGCCGCTGCTGGCGGCGCGATTGTCCCCACCTGAGGACCTCATCCAAAGGTGCCGGCGGTGGTGCCGCCGTCGAGCACATAGACCATGCCATTGGCATAACTTGCCTGGGGCGAAAGAAGATGGAGCACGGCATCGGCAACCTCCTGCGGCCGGGCAAAGCGGCCGAGCGGCACGCGCCGTTCGTAGAATGCGCGGTCGTAGGTCCCGCCCCCTTCCCGCAGCAGGCCGTCTGCCATCGGCGTATCGACGAAGGAAGGGCAGACGACATTGCTGCGCAGGCCCTGCGGGCCGTGATCGAGCGCCATGCAGCGGATCAGGCCGACGACGCCGTGCTTGGACGCGCAATAGGCGGCATAGCCGCGCGAGCCGCGCACGCCGGAATCCGAGCTGATCGCAACGAATGCGGAAGCCTCGTTGCGCAGAAGATACGGCACGCTGTGGCGCGCGAGAAGGAAGGGTCCCGTCAGGTTGACCGCCAGCGTCGCCTGCCATGTTTCGTCGGAGAGCATCGTGACATCGCCCTTGCGGGCGATCCCCGCGGCCGCCACCGCGCCGGACAGGAAGCCGTGCCCCTCCACGGCCTGCCGCACGGCGGACGCCATATCGGCATCCGACGATGCGTCTCCCGCAACGTCCACGACCGCGGCACCTGCCGCGCGGCAGGCATCGGCCACCGCGCGCAAGGCCGGGGCGTCCCGGTCGAACAGCGTCAGCGCCGCGCCCTGCGCGGCCAGCGCATGCGCGATGGCGCGTCCGATGCCGGACGCCGCTCCGGTGACCAGGATGGAGTTTTCCCGTTTTTGCATCCGTCCTCTCCCCCTCCGGCCTCAAGCGCCGAGATAGGCCGCCTTGAGGTCGGGATCGTTGAGCACGTTGTGCGCCCCGCCTTCCACCGAGCACCGGCCCGCATCTATCACATAGGCGTAGTCGGCGATCTCCAGCGCCACGGCCGCATTCTGCTCCACCACGATAAGGCTGATGCCGGACTTGGAAAGGCCGATGATGATCTCGAAGATCTGGTTGATGATCTTCGGCGCAAGGCCGAGCGAGGGCTCGTCCAGCATGAGGAGCTCGGGCGTCGCCATCAGCGAGCGGCCGATCGCCAGCATCTGCTGCTGCCCGCCGCTCATCCGGCTCGCCAGCGAATGGCGCCGCTCCCTGAGGATCGGGAACATGTCGTAGACCTCAGTGCGGATCTCGTCGAAGCTGCGCCCTCGGCCGGGAAGATAGCCGGCGAGCAGGTTCTCTTCGACCGTCAGCCGCTGGAGGATCTGGCGCCCCTCCGGGCAATGGGCAAGGCCGAGGCGGGTGATCTCCTCCGGCGGCAGCCCCCTGATCGGCCGTCCCTTGAATTCGATCTCGCCGGCATAGACCTGCGTCAGGCCGGAAATGGAGCGCAGCGTCGAGGTCTTGCCGGCACCGTTCGCGCCGATGATCGTGACGATCTCGCCGGCGCGGACCTCCAGGTCAATGCCGAACAATACCTGCGTTCGACCGTAGCCCGCCTTGAGCCCGGCGACCTTGAGCAAGCTTGCGGATGTCGTCGAGTTCTTCCGTGGTTCCAAGATAGGCCTCCTGCACCCTTTCATTCGCGCGCACCACATCCGGCGTGCCGGAGCAAAGCAGCTCGCCGTAGTTCAACACGTCGATCCGGTCCGAAATCGACATGACCATGTCCATGTCGTGCTCGACGAGGATGATCGCCCGGTCTGCGCGCTTCAGGCCGGCGATCATCGCCGCCATGTCCTTCGTCTCGGTATGGTTGAGACCCGCCGCCGGCTCGTCCAGCAGCACGATCGGCGCCTGCGTGACGAAGGCGCGCGCCAGTTCGAGGATCTTCTGCCGCCCGTACGGCAGGTCGCCGGCGAGCACGTCCGCCACATCCGACAGATGGAACTCGGCGAGGCAGGCATGGCAGATGTCGAGGCGCTCGGCCTTGCCGAGGCGTTTCGTCCCGCTGAGAAAGCTTATCCAGGACTGCGGGAAGAAACACACCTCCAGGTTTTCCAGCACCGTCATGCCGTCGAAGAGGCGCAGGTTCTGGTAGGTGCGTGCGACGCCGAGCTGGGCGATGCGATGCTTCGGCAGCCTGCTGAGTTCGGTCGTGCCGAGCCGGATCGCGCCCGAGGTGACGGAATAGGAGCCGGCGATCATGTTGACGACGGTCGACTTGCCCGCCCCGTTCGGCCCGATGATCGAGTAGATCGAGCCGACGTCGAAGGATAGCGTGAGGTTCCTGATCGCCACCAGCGAACCGAAATGCTTGCTTACGTTTTCGAGGGCGAGAGCCATAGCGACCGAACCTTCCGAACGATGAAGCCGAGGTTGAAGCGGGGCGAGACGAGGCCGCCCGGGCGAAGCACGATGACCGCCACGAGCACGATCCCGTAGATCAGCAGGCGGTATTGCGCGGCGAAATGCAGGACTTCCGGCAGGATGACGAGCACCACGGCCCCGGCGATGACGCCGACGATGTTGCCGACGCCGCCGATGATGATGATCAGCACGACGAGCAGCGATTCCTGGAAGGTGAAGCTTTCCGGGCTGACGAAACGCTGGAACGAGCCGAAGATCACGCCGCCGGCACCGCCGATCGCCGCGCTCAGCGCGAAGGCGAGCAGCTTCAGCGTCGTCGTGTTGATGCCGAGGCCCCGCACGACATCCTGGTCCTCGCGCATCGCCCGCCACGCCTTGCCGAGGATCGAGCGCTCCATGTAGTAGACGCCTGCACAGACGATGATCGCCAGCGCCAGCAGCAGCCAGTAGAAATGCACCGGGCTCGTCAGCGGCAGGCCGAAGAGGCTTGCCCGGTCGAGGCCGGCAATGCCCTGCGGGCCGTTGGTCAGGTCGTCGGCATTGTTGATGGCGATGCGGATGATCTCGCCGAAGCTCAAGGTGACGATGGCGAGATAGTCGCCGCGCAGCTTCAGCACGGGAAAGCCGAGCAGGATGCCGGCAAGCGCCCCGACGGCGGCGCCGATGAAGAGGATCACGATGAACGGCAGGTGGATGTCGAACTGGCCGCTGGCAAGGAAGGCATAGGCATAGGCGCCCACCGCGTAGAAGGCGATGAAGCCGAGATCGAGCAGGCCCGCATAGCCGACCACGAGATTGAGCCCGACGGCGAGGATGATGTAGATCAGGATGCTGTCCACGACGCGGACGTAGTAGGGCGGAAGCTTGGGCACGAGCGCCAGCAGGACCACGCAAAGCGCCAGTACTGCCAGAAGGCCGATCCGACGGACGATCACCGGGTTCCCCATGACTCAGTAATCCTTCTTTGCGACGGTCGTTTCTTCCGAGACGGTCTCGCCGAGCAGGCCGGCAGGCTTGAACAGAAGAACGAGGATGAGGACGGCGAAGGCGAAGACGTCCCTATATTCCGTGCCGATGAGGCCGCCGGAGAGGATCGGCAGGAAGGCCGTGCCGAAGGTCTCGATCGCGCCGAGCAGGAAACCGCCCAGCATGGCCCCCGGGATGGAGCCGATGCCGCCGAGAATGGCCGCGGTGAAGGCCTTGAGGCCGATGACCGAGCCCATGGTCGGCTGCATGATACCGTAATAGGAAGCGTACATGATGCCCGCCATCGCGCCGAGGCCGGGGCCGATGAAGAAGACGAGGCTGACGGCACGGTTGACACGGATGCCGAGCAGGCTGGAAGTCGTCCAGCTCTCGGAGGCCGCGCGGATCCAGATGCCGAGGCGCGTGCCGTTGACGAAGAGCGTGAGCCCGACCATCAGCAGGACCGCGGCGGTAAGGATGCCGAGCTGCACCGTCGTCACCATGCCGCCGAGCGCCGCGATCGGCGTGCTCGGCACGATCGCCGGGAAATGCACCGGCTGCGGGCCGACCGTCACGCGCACCGCGCTCTGCAGCACGATGGACATGCCGAGCGCGCTCAGCATCGGCGCCAGCCGGCCATAGGCACGCAGCGGCCGATAGGCGAAGCGCTCGATCGCCACGCCCAGAAGGCCGATGATCACGAAGCTCGCGACGATGGCGATGGCCGAATCCAGCACCGGCGCAAGCCCACCGAGACCGACGAGGCCGCTGAAGATGAAGGTGTAGACATACGGCCCGAGCATGAAGAACTCGCCGTGCGCGAAATTGATCAGGCGCATCACGCCGTAGACCATCGTATAGCCGAGGGCGATCAGTCCGTAGATCGCGCCGATCGCGAGCGCGAAGATCAGTTGCTGGAGAAAATAGTCGAACAAGGGGATCGCCTCTCTGCGACGGGCCGGCGCGGCAGCGCCGGCCCCATTGACGATGCGTCCGGCCGTTATTGCTTGATCAGCTCGAACTTGCCGTCCTTGACGACATAGAGATACATCGGCGCGGTGGTGTTCTCGCCGTTCTCGTCGAAGGCGACCGGGCCGAGCAGCGTGTCGACCGTCACGCCGTGCAACTGGGCAAGCACGCCCTCGCGGTCCAGCGTCTCGGCCTTCTCGACGGCGGCGGCCATGACCTGGGCATTCGCAAAGCCGAGCGAGGCATAGGGGCCGGGCGCCCGGCCGAACCGGGCCTGGTGGCGTTCGGAAAAGTCCTTCAGCTCCGGCGAGGAATCGTAGGGCGGCAGCTGGAACGTCATCAGCGCGCCTTCGGCGGAGGCCGCCCCAACCTGCGTGATGAAATCGACGGTGAAGCCGATATCCGGGCCGATGAACTGCGCCTTCAGGCCCTGCTCGCGCATCTGCTTGAGGAACAGGGCAAGCTGCGGCATGCCGGCGCCCATATAGACGACATCGGGGTTTTCCAGCTTGATCGATGCGATCAGGGCGGAAAAGTCGACATCCTCAGGATTCGTGCCGTGGGTGCCGGAGACCTTGCCGCCGCCAGCTTCGAAATTGTCCTTGAACACGCCGGCGATGCCCTGGCCGAAGACGGTCTTGTCATGCACCAGAACGGCGGTCTTCAGGCCGAGCTTCTCCGTCACGTACTTCGCCGGCAGCGCGCCCTGCACGAAATCGTTGGCCACGGGGCGCACGACGGTCTTGAAGCCCATGCGCATCAGTTCCGGATTGGTGGCGGGCACGACCTGCGGCATGCCGCATTCGGAATAGATGTCGAGCGCGGGCATGGTGACGCCGCTGTTCATGTGGCCGATCACACCGATCACGGCGCTGTCGTCGCAGAATTGCTGGGCGACGAGCGTGCCCTGGCGCGGGTCGGCGCGGTCGTCGAGCGGACGGAACACCACCTTGTTGCCCTTGATGCCGCCCTTCTCGTTGAGCTGGTCGAAATAAAGCTGGGCGCCGTCGATCTGCGACTGGCCGAACTCGGCCTGCGCACCCGACATGGGGGCGCTGCCGCCCAGCACGATATCGTCCGCCATGGCCGGCAGCACGCTCGATGCCAACAGCAGGGCGGCGGAAAGAAGTACACGGTTTCTGGTCATAAGGTTCCCCTTTCGTTTGGTGCGATTGGTTGCACGGAACTCCCATCCGGGCAACGCATGCGTGAAATTATTATATGCATTCTTCACGACAGTGACCGGGCATGCGACTACTTGACGTTTTCGTCCGACCTCCTCATTTCGCGAGATAACCACCGTCGACCGCCAGCACATGACCGGTGGTCATCGCCGATGCAGGCCCGGCCAGGAAGACCATGGCCGCAGCCACTTCGTCCGGCTCGGCAAGACGGCCGAGCGGCGTCAGGCTGCGGATCTTCTCCATCTGTGCCGCATCCGCGGTCAGATGGTCGATCAGCGGCGTGCGGACCCAGGTGGGCGCGACCGCGTTGACACGAATGCCGCTGCCGGCCCATTCGACCGCAAGCGTGCGGGTAAGGTTCACCACGCCGGCCTTGGTCGACTGGTAGGAGACGTTCGGGTGCAGGCCGCCGCCCGAATAGCTCATGATCGACGCGGTGTTGACCACTACGCCCGGAACGCCACGGCCGATCCAGGAGCGCGCCGCCGTCCGCGAGCAAAGGAACATGCCCGTCAGGTTGACCGAGACGACGCTGTTCCAGTCCTCCAGCGCAAGCTCCGTCGACGGACGGCGGATCGAAATGCCCGCATTGTTGACGAGGATGTCGAGGCCGCCAGCCTGCCGTTCCGCAGCGGCGAACACGCCGAGGACGTCCGCCTCGTCCGTGACATCGAGGGCAGCGGCCGTCACCGCGCCGCCGGTCTCCGTCACGTCCCGGCAGACGGCTTCCGCCGCCGCCGCATCCCGGTCGAGAACCACGACATGCGCCCCGAAGGCAGCGAACATCCGCGCCGCCGCGCGGCCGATGCCGCCGCCGCCACCGGTGATGAAGACCCGCTTTTCATCGAGCCTGAACATTTTTTCGGGCGCTTTTGCACACATCATGTGTACGGTTCCCTGTAGCTGTCCCTTCAGCCGACGATCTTGCCGAAGGCGAGCACGAAATTTGCGACGATCATTTCCGCGCCGACGATCTCGCGGATCTGGAAATCGGAGAACGGATCGCCGGCATTGCCGCCGATCTTGAGGTCGACCGTGCCATAGGCATGGCGAAGCGTTTCGGACTGGCCCAGCGAATTCTCGATGATCTGGGTCTCGACGGCAGCGCTTTCCGGCGACGGGATGATGCGGGTCTGGAAGCGCGGCTGCAGAACGGGCTTGTCGAAGGCAGGGCCGCCGGCCTTGAAGTCGATCTCGATCAGCGAGGTGCCTCGGCGCGACAGCTTCGCGGTGACCGCCGCCTCGCTCGCCTTCCAGTCCACTTCGCCCATCTTCTTCGGATAGCCCCAGACCTCGCGTCCGACGGCCATCGAGTCGTCATTGGTGACGATCTCGTAGAGCACATGGCCGCCCGGGCGCCCCTTGTAGCTCATCGGTACGACGATGCCGCCCTCGGCATAGGTGCCGAGCGAACCGCCCGCCGGAACGTCCATGATGAAGAACTCGATCACGTCGCCCCTGACATCGAACGGCGCGGGCAGCGCCGCGCGGATCGCCGCCTCGTCGACACGGCAGAACACGCTGACCTTGCTGAAGGCTTTGTAGTCGAACGGCGGCGCCTGGTAGAGGGGCGCGCGCTGCGGGAGGGAATAGGCCTGCTGAGACATCGGAGATCGGGTCTTTCCTGTATGTTCATGTCAAGCAGAAGTTCACACTAATGAAAAAATGAAGTCAAGATTTCATTTGAGTGATTTCTATAGATTCGTCTGCGAAACGAACTTTATGGACTGGAAGGTTTCCAGCGCCTCCGGCCCGCCCTCGGAGCCGTAACCGGAATCCTTCACCCCGTTGAACGGGACCTCGGCATAGGCAAGACCATAGTCGTTGATCGAGAGCATGCCCGTCTCGATGTCCTCGGCAAAGCGTTGCGCGTTCTTCTGGGACCGCGTGAAGGCATAGGCGGCAAGGCCGAAGGGCAGCCGGTTCGCTTCAGTGATCGCCGCGTCGACCGTCGCGAAACGGTTGACGACCGCCACCGGCCCGAACGGCTCCTCGTTCATGATCGCCGCATCCTGCGGCACGTCGGCGAGCACCGTCGGCTCGAAGAAGAAGCCGGCATTGCCGATGCGGCTGCCGCCCGCCAGGAGGCGGCCGCCCCGCGCGACGGCGTCGCCGATCAGGCGGTCCATGGCGTCGAGCCGGCGCGCATTCGCCATCGGCCCCATGTCGACGTCTTGCGAGAGCCCGTCCCCCACCTTCACGGCCTTCGCCGCGGCGACGAAACCGTCGAGCACAGTCTCATAGACGGGTTCTTCCGCCAACACGCGCGTCGGCGCGATGCAGACCTGGCCGGCATTGTGGAACTTATGGCCGGCGAGCATCGAGACGGCGGAGGAGAGGTCCGCATCCGCGCAGACGATGCAGGGCGCGTGCCCGCCGAGTTCCATCGTCACCCGTTTCATATGCGCGCCGGCAAGCGCCGTCAGGTGCTTGCCGACCGGCGTCGAGCCCGTGAACGAGACCTTGCGGATGGTCGGGTGTGGAATGAGATATTCGGAGATTTCCGAGGGTACGCCGTAGAGAAGGTTGACCGCCCCGTCCGGAAAGCCCGCATCGGCGAAGGCGCGGATCATCGCGGCGCAGGATGCGGGCGCCTCCTCTGCGGCCTTCAGGATGACGGTGCAGCCTGCCGCAAGGGCCGCGCAGATCTTCCGGATGGCCTGGGCGACCGGATAGTTCCATGGCGTGAAGGCCGCGACGACGCCGATCGGCTCCTTCATGACCATCTGCTGCATACCGGGCCTGCGCGCCGGGATGATGCGGCCATAGGAGCGGATCGCCTCCTCCGCGAACCAGCGGATCACGTCATCGGCATTGCGCAGTTCGGAGCGGGCTTCGGCAAGCGGCTTGCCCTGCTCCATGGTCAGGATCGGCGCGATCTCCTCGATACGGGCGCGCAGGTTGTCGGCAGCGGCATGCAGCAGCTTTGCGCGCTCACGCGCGGTCGTCTTGCGCCATATGGCGAAAGCCGCAGCGGCGGCGGCGAGCGCACGATCCATGTCGGCCGTCGCCGCCTTTGCGACGCGGCCGATCTCGCCGCCGGTCGCCGGGTTGAGGACGGGCAGCGTCTCGCCGCCCGCGCCATTGATCCATTTGCCGGCGATGAAGAGTTGGGTATCGGGATACATGTCTTCCTCGTTCGATAGGATGGGTCAGCGGTCGAAGCACACGAGCGTGCGGGCAAGAACGCCCTGCTCCAGCCAACCGAAGGCCTCGTTGATCCGCTCCAGCGGCACGCGCTCACCGACCTGGCGGTCGAGGTCGAAGCGTCCGGCCCGGTAGAGGCCAAGGATGCGCTCGAAATCACGCTCGGGAACCCCGCCGCCGTAATTGCTGCCGATGATGCGCTTCTGGGTGTTCGGCAGCGTCGAGGCCGGCAGGGAAACCATCTCGCCCTTCGCCGCGATGCCGACGGAAATCACCGCGCCGCCAAGCCGGACGCCGTCATAGGCAAGTGCGATGGCCGCCGGCCGGCCGGTGCAGTCGATCATGCTGTCCGGGCCACGGCCGCGGCTCAGCGCCTTGAGTTCCGCAGTGACGTCCTGCGTCGCGGAATTGAGGAAGTGCGTCGCCCCGAACGAGCGGGCGACCGCTTCCTTTTCCGGGTTGATGTCGATCGCCACGACCGCTTCCGCGCCGGCCAACGATGCCGCATGGATGGCGTTGATGCCGACGCCGCCGACGCCGATCACACCGACGACCTCGCCGGGCTCGACGCGCGCATCGTTGACGACGGCGCCGAAGCCGGTCGTCACCGCGCAGCCGACGAGCGCCGCCACCTCGAAGGGAATGTCCTTCTCGATCCGCGCGCAACCCGATTCCGGCACGACGGCGAATTCGGCAAAGCTCGACACGCAGGTGAAGTGATGGACTGGCTTTTCGGCGTTGCCGAGCCTTTGCGCGCCGTTCCAGAGCGTGCCGCCGCCGGCGGCCTCGCCATAGGTGTCGCACATGGTCGGCAGGCGCTTGTGGCAATAGAAGCATTCGCCGCAGTTCGGCGCCCAGGAGAGGATGACATGGTCGCCCTTCCGGACCTTGGATACGGCCGAGCCGGTGCGCTCGACGATGCCGGCCGCCTCGTGCCCAAGGATGATCGGCAGCTTCGGCCGCGACTTGCCCCTGGCGGCGCTGAGGTCGCTGTGGCAGACGCCGGTGGCGATGATCCGCACGAGGACTTCGCGGTCGCCCGGCTCGCCGATCGCCACATCCTCGATCACCAGGTCCTCGTTGTAGCCATAGAGAACGGCGGCCTTCATTCTGCGTTTCTCCTCTCGAGGCCTTGAGCCTGCCGCCTGTCCCAGCTTCCTTCGACAGAGGCGGGCAGCCGGTGCTTCATGATGCGCTGGCTCGGCGTGCGCTCGAAATCGTCGACCACGGCGAGGTAGCGGGGGTTCTGGAACGGGGCGAGCCGCTGGCCGAGCCAGGCGGAGAAGGCCGGCAAATCGATGGCGGCTCCCGCCTTCGGCTTGATGAAGAGCTTGATCTCCTGCTCGCCGACCTCGGCCGCAACGCCGATCAGCGCACAATCCTCCACCATCGGATGGCTGCCGGCGACGTGCTCCACCTCGAAGGCCGAGACGTTCTCGCCCTTCACCCGCACGCTGTCCGTCAGGCGGCCGAGGAAATAAAGGTTGCCGTCGGCGTCGATGCTGCCGAGGTCGCCGGTATGGAAGCCGTCCGGGCGCAGCGCCCTCGCCGTCGCCTCCTCGTTGCGGAAATAGCCGGCGAAGACCGCGCCTTCCCGACGCGGATGGACGACGATCTCGCCCGGCACGCCCGCCGCCACGGGCGCTCCCTGCTCATCGCGGATTTCCACCGAAAGCCACGGCACCGGCGTGCCGACCGACCCGACGATGCCGGCGGCGTTGAACGTAGTGATGCTGGAGGATTCCGTCATGCCGTAGCATTCACGCAGCGGCGTGCCGAAGCGCTCCTCGAAGGCGCGCCAGATGTCGCGCGGGCAGCCGCCGCCCCAGGCAACGCGCACTTTGTGGTCGCGGTCCCGACCGCTTTCCGGCTGCTTCAGGAGAATCTGCAGGACGCCGCCGAGATAGTGGATCTGCGTCGCGCCGCAGGCGCGCACCTGATCCCAGAATCGGCTGGCGCTGAAGCGCTGCACCATGGCGAGCGTGACCTCGCGCAGCAGCGGGATCGGGATGAGCTGCGCGCCGCCGATATGGTAGAGCGGCTCCCAGACGAAGAAGACGTCGCCGTCCCGCGCGTCCGAGCAGAGCATCGCCCCTTCGGCGGCGTAGCGCAGCATGCGGTGGGTGACGCGCACCCCCTTCGGCCGGCCGGTGGTGCCGGACGTATAGTTCAGCGCAAAGAGGTCGTCCGCCGCGGGCAGCGGTTCGGAAAAGACATGGCCGCGGCCGGCGAGCCCATCGAGGCTATCCGCCTCTCCCGCCTCGGCGACGAGCCGGAAGGCACGCATGTCGGCGCCACATGCCAGGATGTCCGGGAAGAGATCGCGGTCGGCGAAGACGACGCGCGGATCGCAATGGTCCAGGATATATTTCAGGCCGTCGCCGCGTAGCTGCACATTGACGGGCACCCAGACGGCGCCGCATTTGGCGATGGCGAACAGGACGGCAAGGCTGTCGGGGCTGTTGCGCAGCATGAGCGCCACGCGATCGCCCTTCGCAACACCCAGGCGGCGCAGCTCGACCGCCACGCTGTCCGACTTGCGGTGCAGATCCGCGAAGGTGATCGGCTCGCCATCGAAGGTCGCATAGATGGCCTCGGGCGAGGCGGCGGCGCGGGCCGGCAGGCGGGAAACGAAACCTTGGTCTTGCACGCTGAGGTCCTGGAACGTCGTTGATATCGAAAGCGGACGCGGTTCAGCCGGATTTCGCCCCGGACTTCGCGGCGAGGAACTTTTCCATCATCCGGTTGGGTTCGCCATCGCCATAGGCGATGCGCTGGTTGCGCACGCCGGCGGCGAGCGCATCGCGGAAGCGCGCCTCGGTGACTTCGCGGAACCGCTGCTTGTTGAGCTTCATGGCGAGCCGCGGCTTGGCAGCAAGCGCCTCGCCCAGCGCCAATGCTGCCGCAAGCACCTCTTCGCGCGGCACGATCCGGTTGATCAGGCCGATCGCGGCGCATTCCGCCGCCTCCATCATACGCCCGCTCAGCGTGAGGTCGGTCGTGCGCGCAAGGCCGATCATCTCCATCATGACCCACGGGCCGGTGGTGCTGGCAATACCGGAATTGATCTCCGGCTGCCCCATCTTCACGCCGTCGTGGCCGATGCGGAAATCGCCGAGCAGCGCGACCTGGAAGGCCGAGCCGGCGGCGAGGCCGTTCAACGCCATGATCAGCGGCTTGGACAGGCCGCGGATGCAGTCGTAGAGCCGTTCCCACTCGCCGATCCACATTTCCGCGCGGTCGGGATCGAAGGTCTTGGTCTCGTTGAGGTCCTGCCCGGCGCCGAAGGCACGCTCCCCTGCCCCGGTCATGACGATCGCTCCGACGGACGCATCCTCTTCGGCAGCTTCCAGCGCCTCCACGAGATCGGCACGCATTTGCGCGTGCCAGGCATTGAGAACCTCGGGACGGTTCAGCGTGATGACACGGCATGCGCCATGCTGCTGCGTCAGGATGAAATCTGCCATGTCAATCACCGTATTTCTATTTAATACGATGTATTGTATTTCGATGCATGAAATTGTCAACGGGATTCTTCATGACGTGCAGGATCGGCCGCCGGCTGGCGGAGATGCGCGAAAAGACCTTGTGTCAGGATTTCAGAACGCCGGGGACGCCTGCGAGATCGAGCGCGCGGCGGCGGTGACGAGCGGCGCAAAAAGCTCCTCGGCTTTCTCCGGCGTGTAGCGCGCGTTGGAGACTCCGATATTCACTGCCGCCACGGGCCGGCCGGCCTGGTCGAGCACGGCGGCCGCGACCGAGAGATCGCCGGGGAAGAATTCGCCCCAGGTCGTGGCATAGCCGGCATGGCGGGCCGCATCGAGCTGCGCGACAAGGGCCTCGACCGTGTGCACCGTTTGCGGCGTGAAGGCCTGCAGGGGCGAACGCCCGAGGAGCGAGATAGCCTCCTCGGCCGGCAGGCGGGAAAGGATCGCCCGGCCCGGCGCCGTGCAGAAGGCGGGCATGCGCGTGCCCACCACCACATCGGTGTTGAGCATGTGCCGGCTCATGAAGCGGGCGGCGAAGACGATATCCACGCCGTCCGGCAGGGTCAGGTTCACCGCCTCCTCCGTCTCGCGGCTGAGATGGAGGAGATAGGGCATCGCCTGGTTGACGATCGGGTTGGCGGTGATGAAATGGCGCGCCATCTCCAGGCTGCGCAGGCTGAGTTCGAAACGCTTCGTCACCGGGTCCTTCCGCAGGTAACCCAGCCGGTTCAGCGTGTGGGTGAAGCGTTGCGCCGCGCTCTTGTCGAGCCCGACACTGGCGCCGATCTGCGCCAGGCTGAGGCTGCGGTTCGTGCCGTCGAATGCCTCGAGCACGCGAAACGCCTTTTCCACCGACCGCACCATCAGCGGATCGGCGTCGTCCGGACCCTTCATGTTGTCAGCAGCCAAACTCGTTACCCCGGCAATCGCGTCGATGCCCTGTGGCCCCGTGTAACCCGGCCTCCCGGCAACGGCAAGCCCGCCCGGGCCGCGATCAGCCGGCGCTCTTGAACAGGAGATCGCGCACGCGGTCGGAATCATGGGCGACATGTGCCCGCATCAGGCCGCGCGCCGCCTCGCTGTCGCCGCCGAGGATGGCGACGGCGAGCGGCCGGTGATCGACCGCTTCGGGGCTCTGCGAAGGTGCGCTCTGGTTGCAGAAATACCAGAGTCGGAGAGCGAGATTGAAGTTCTGCGTCAGCATCGCGGCAAGATAGTCGTTACGCGCCATGCGGTAGATGCGACGATGGAACTCGGCGTCCCCGGCGATCTGGAGCGAGATGTCGCGCTCCTCCACCAGCTTTTCGGCGAATTTCATCAGCGATTGACGCTCCTGCGTCGTCGCGCGCACGGCCGCAAGCGAGGCCGCCAGCCCCTCGATCTCCAGCCGGATCTCCTTGATCGACTGCTGGTCCCGCAGGCCGATATCGGCGGCGAAGATGCCGCGCCGGGGGTAGATCACCACAAGATGCTCGCCCTCCAGCCGCCGCAGCGCCTCGCGGATCGGCGCAAGCCCGATATCCAGCTCGGCGGTCAGTTCCCGCTCGTTGAGCGGCTGCAGGGGCTGGTAATGCAGGCGCACCAGCCGGTCGAGCAGGATGCCGTATACCTTGTCGCTGAAGCGCTCCTCCGATTTGGCCGCCTTGTCGCTGTCCGGCAGCATGGCCGCACCCGCCGCGATGGTCGTCATGACATGTCCTTCACTGCCTGCCCGGCAGGCGCCCCGCGCCCGCCTTCACCTCATAGCCGTCCTGCGGCCGTCACCCGGCGCAGGAAGGATTGCGTCGCCGCCTCGCGCGGCGCGCCGAACACCTGCTCGGGCGGACCTTCTTCCAGGATCCGGCCCTTGTAGAGAAAGCATACTTTATCCGAGATTTCCCGCGCAAAACTCATCTCGTGCGTCGTGAGTAGCATCGTCATGCCCTGCCGCGCCAGATCGCGCACCAGATCGAGCACCTCCATCACCAGTTCGGGATCGAGCGCCGAGGTGATCTCGTCGAGCAGCAGCACCTCCGGCTGCATGATCATGGTGCGGGCGATGGCGACGCGCTGCTGCTGGCCGCCGGAAAGCTGGTCGGGAAAGGCCTTCGCCTTGTCGCGCATGCCGACGCGCTCCAGCATGGCGAGCGCCCGCGCCTCCGCCTCCTCCCGGCCGCAGGCGCCGGTGATGACCGGCGCGACCGTGCAGTTGCCGAGCACCGACATGTGGGGAAAGAGGTTGTAGCTCTGGAACACCATGCCGACGCGCCGGCGCAGCGCCACGTGGTCGATGCCGAGGCCGGAGATCACCTCGCCGTCGAGCCGGATCTCGCCCTGCTGGATGTCCTCCAGCCCGTTGAGGCAGCGCAGCAGCGTCGACTTGCCCGAGCCGGAGGCACCGATCAGCGAGACGACCGAATGGCGCGGGATATCGAGGTCGATGCCGTCGATGACGCGGAAGGTGCCGTAGGACTTGCCGATGCCCTCAAGTTCGATCAGCGGCCTTGCCATCTCAGCGGCCCTCCTTGGTGTCGGCGCGGGCGACGAGGTAGTCGACCAGCCGGGTCTGCGGAATGGTGATGGCGATGAAGAGGATGCAGACCACCGTGACGGACGAGAGATTGTAGTAGTTGGCCGAATAGATCTTGGCCTGGGTGAAGGCATCGACGATGCCGACGATGTTCACCAGCGCCGTATCCTTCTGCAGCGCGATGAAATTGCCGAGCATGGGGCCGGCGATGCGGCGCATGGCCTGCGGCAGCACGATGAGGCGCAGCACTGCGCCGGGCGGGATGCCGAGCGACTGGGCGGCGGAGATCTGGCTGTGATGGATGCCCTTGAGGCCGGCGCGGAACTGCTCGCCGTTATAGGCGGCATAGGTCAGGGACAGCGCGACGATGGCGTAGAGCATCGGATCGCCGTCGCTGAGCACGGGAATGCCCATCAGCGGCACGCCGAAGCAGACGAGATAGATGATGACGATGGCCGGCAGGCTGCGGAAGATATCGACATAGAAGATGCAGACGCCGCGCACCAGCGCGAAGCTCGATCCCTGCAACGAACGGCCGATGGCGAGCAGCAGGCCGAGCAGCATGGAGAGGACCTGCGCGGCGACGGCGATCGTGAGGTTCGCGCCGAAGGCCTTGGTGACGTCGACAAGGCTCGCCAGGATGACGTCGCCGCGCAGAAAGGTCTTGTAGACCACCGCATCGTTGATCGTCAGGAAGGTCGCGACCGCGAGCACGGGCAAAAGGAACAGGCCGAGCCCCATCGCCGTGAAGGCATGGTGGCGGGCATGGGCCGCCTCGACACGCGCTGCGACGGGAACGCCCCCGCGCCAAGCCTCGGCCGAAAGGCGCCGCGCCCGCAACGCGCGGCTCATGGGGATGCCAAGCGCGAAGGCCACGGCGAGCGCGGCCGCAATCGCGCCGGCAAGCCGCATGCTCTCGCCGGCAAGCGTCGCGACGCTGCCGCCGGCAAGAAAGGCGATACCGATCGAAGCCGTGGCCAGCGCCGCGGCGAAGGCAAGGGGCCAGCCCATCGGAAGCGGGGGCGTCTGGTGCGCCCCCTCCCTCGTTCCCGACAGCGCCGGCGCGTCGATGCTCTTCGTCACCGTCATTCGGTCGTCCACTCCTCGATGCTGGAGACCGGCGCACCGAGGATCGGCGCGAGCCACTTGACCTCGATCGCCGCGAGCGAGCCGTCGGCGCGCATGTCGGCGAGGATCGCATCGGTGGGCGCGACATTGGCGGAGCCCTTGGGGAAGAGGATCGCGACGTCCCCGCCGATCGGATAGCGGCCGAACACCTTCAGCGCGCCGTTCGAGGCGGTGGCGCGCGGCAGCGCCGTTTCCGTATCGGCCAGCGCCGCGTCGATCTGGTTGGCCATCAGCGCCGCCCACATATCGTCGTTCGACTGGAAGATGCGCAGGTCCCCGGTCGGCTTCAGCTTCTCGCGCACGAATTTCTCCTGCACCGAGCCGAGCAGCACGCCGATGCGCTTGGCGCCCAGTGTCTTGGCCGTCACGTCGCTGCCGGCCTTGGCGATCACGCCGGTATCGGTGAAGCGGTAGCTGCCGGAGAAATCGACCGACTTCTTGCGCTCGTCGGTGGGGAAGAGATCCCAGATCGACATGTCGAAATCGGACGCCTTGCCCGTTACGAGGGACTCGAACGAGGCGTTCTTGACGACGATCTTGCCGATGCCGCCACGGCTGGCGATCTCCGCGCCGAGGCAATAGAGATAGCCGCCGTCGATGGTTTCCGGCGTGTTGCCCTGGTAGGCCTGCGGCGAGGGCAGCGGCACGGCGATGGTCAGCACGCCCTCGTGGGCCGGGCTCAACGCGTGCTTGGCGGCGCCTTCCTTCAATTCGCAACGGCCGAACGCCGCCGTTTCGGCCTTTGCCGGCAGCGCTGCCGCCAGCACGGCGAAGACGGCCGAGGCCAGGAGTGTCTTGGTGGATACCTTGCTCATGTCGTGATTCCCCTTTTTGGTCGAGCTTTATCGGGTATCGGCGCCGGATCCGCAAAACCGGATCCGGCGCCGCAAATGCGTCAAACGAGCGACGCGACGACGGTCGGCACGCCGTTTTCCGGCGTCGAGGCGAAATCGCCCACCGTATATTCGGCGCCGAGCACCTCGGCGATCCGCAGCCGTTCCCCGCCAACCGAAATCGTCGGGCCGAGGGAAACGCGGCCGCGACCGACCTTGCGCTCCGTCAGCTTGTAGTCCTTGATGGTGTTGCGGCTGATGATGTCGAAGGTCTGGAAACCCGGCCCGTTGACCTCAGGCACGGCACGCACCTGGTAGTGCGGGAAGAGGCGCAGGTCCGCCCAGGCCTCGCGGCTGACCGAGGGGTCGAAATCCACCGCGATCTCGAACATGACGTCGTCGTAGAGCGAGGTCTTGCCGCGCATGCCGGTCGCCGTCTCCTCCAGTTCGATCCGGGCGAAATGCTTGGGATACCCCCACAGCTCCCGCCCGCCGGCGACGGTCGTGTGCTTGTCCTCGTATTCGAAATAGTAGGTGCCGCCGACATGCTCGCCGTATCGGACCGGCAGGATGACCGCGGCGTCGAAATAGGTGCGGCCGGAATTGTTGCCGAAATCGGCGATGGAGACGACGAAGCGGTCATCCGCCAGCTCGAAGGGCAGCGGGTCCAGAAGGCGCTCCATCTGCGCGCGCTCGCCCCGGCAATAGACCGAGAGCGTCTTCAGGCCGGGGCAGGCATAGGTGACGTTTCCCGGGCCGAAGCGCAGGAAATTCCAGAATTGCAGGGGGTCGTACGGTTTCATGTCGCTCACAGCCGTTCAAAATTTCATTGCACTGACATTTCAGATCAATTTTGAAATTCTGTCAAGCGAACTTCCCGCCAAGCCGCTCGAACTCTTCATATCTCACTGATCAGAATACATTATTTCGATTCCCGGCAGGAAATAAGGCTTGGGATTTACGCTCTTCCAAGTGCTGGTAGCCGCGGAAATCGCTTGACGACACGAAAGTCCCCTATATCAAATTCATATAAATGAATTTTGCAGAATATTTCTTCACGCACCGCTAAGAGGACCGCCATGAATCGCATCCCCCTTCAGAACGGCAACAACATGCCGCTCCAGGCTCCCCTGATTCCCGATCCGTTCGTGCCCTACGAATGCCCCGGCAACCGCAGCCTCAACGCGATCTGCCGGGGCGATCCGGCCATCCTCGGCCAGTATTTGGAAAACACGCCCTTCACGCTGAACGGCGACCGGTTCCTCGTCTACGTTTCCGACTTCACCAACTGCCGCAAGGCGCCCTTCATGGATGCGGGCATCGTCATTCCGGTCCGCTTCGGCGAGCGCGAGGGCGGCTATTTCCTCTTTGAATACGAGGACAACGACGCCGCCATTGCCGCCGGCCGCGACCTCTGGGGCTATCCGAAAAAATTCGGCACGATCACGCTGGAGGAGAAGGACGGCGGCGCGAGCGCGCGCGTCGTGCGCCACGGCGTGCCGCTCATCACCATCGACTGCCGTTTCGACGGGACGGAGACGGAGCCGCTGAAGACCACGCCGCATCTCAACATCCACATCCAGCCCGCGCCGGACGGCACGATCCTCAACAAGCGGGTGATCGCCCGCGACACCTCGCCGGATTTCCGCCTGACCTCCTGCCGCTGGGGCTCGGCGGCGGTGTCGCTCGGTTCGCTTCCCACCGATCCGATCGGCCCGCTCGGCCCCGTGACAGTGCTGGCCGCCAGCTATGTCGTCGGCGATTTCTTTGCCACGGAAGAGAACGGCTGGGGCAAGACCATTGCCGATCTTGTGGTCAACGGCGTTCCGACGACGGAGGCCTGACATGGACGACAATACCATGAGCGGCCCGCTGTTGCTGGTCGGATGCGGCAATATGGGCCGCGCGATGCTGCGGGGCTGGCTGGACGCGGGCTTCACCCGCGCCGACGCGGTTCATGTCGTCGAGCCGGCCGGTACGCTGCGCGAGGAGGCCGGTGTGCTCGGGGTCAGGACCCATGTCTCGACGGAAACGCTCGAACCCGGCTTCAAGGCCGCGCTCGCGATATTCGCCGTCAAGCCGCAGGCCATGGCCGCAGCACTGCCGGCCTATCGGCCGCATGTGGCCGAGGGTGTCACCGTGAGCATCGCCGCCGGCATTCCACTGGCCTCCATCGCCGCCGGCCTCGGCGAGGTTGCGATCGTCCGGGCCATGCCGAACACGCCGGCGGCCATCGGCAAGGGCTCCATCGTCCTTTGCGCGAACGAACGGGCGAGCGCGGCGCAGGTCGCGAGTGTAACGCGGCTTTTGTCGGCGAACGGGACGGTGCACCGGGTGGAAAGCGAAGCGGCGATCGACGCGGCGACCGCCATTTCCGGCTCCGGTCCCGCCTATGTCTTCCATTTCATCGAATGCCTCGCCGACGCCGGCGTAAACCTGGGCCTTCCCGCTCCCCTCGCCCTGGCCCTTGCAAGGGAAACGGTCGAGGGAGCCAGCGCCCTGGCCATGGCGACGGGCACGCCGCCGTCCGACCTGCGCCGGCAGGTCACCAGCCCCGGCGGCACGACGGAGGCGGCTTTGACCGTCCTGATGGGGGACGAGGGGCTGCGGGACGTGATGCGCAAGGCGGCGGTGGCGGCGCATCGGCGCGCGGTCGAACTGGCCGGGACGACATCCGCCTGAAAGCCGGACGCTGCCGGAGGCGGTCGCCCGCCTCCGGCGATCATAGGCGTTCAGCGCACGGGCATGGCGTATTGCAGGCCGTGGTCGGTCCACAGCCCGTTCAGGCCGCGGGCGATCTTGAGCGGGCTGCCCGAGCCGATATTGCGGTCGAACACTTCGCCGTAATTGCCGACGGCCTTGACGATGCGCACCACCCAGTCCTCGGTCAGGCCGAGGTCGGTGCCCAGCTTCGCGTCGGCTTCCATGCCGAGCAGGCGCTTGACCTCCGGATTGGGCGAGGTCTTCATCTCATCGACATTGGCCTGGGTGATGCCGAACTCCTCGGCCTGCACCATGGCGAAATGCGTCCACTTCACGATGTTGAACCAGCGGTCGTCGCCCTGGCGCACGACGGGGCCGAGCGGCTCCTTCGAGATGATCTCCGGCAGGACCGCATGTTCGGCCGGGGCCGACAGCGACAAGCGGGCGCTGTAGAGGTTCGACTGGTCGTCGGAATAGACGTCGCAGCGGCCGCTGTCATAGGCGGACTTGGCCTCCTCGATCTTCTCGAAGACCAGCGGGGAATATTCCAGGTTGTTCGCCTTGAAATAGTCGGCAAGGTTCAGTTCCGTCGTCGTGCCGGCCAGCAGGCAGATCGTCGCGCCGGAAAGGCCGAGCGCGGAGGTCACGTCGGGCATCTTCTTGCTGTTGATGAGAAAGCCCTGGCCGTCGTAATAGGTCACCGCCCCGAAGAGGAAGCCGAGGCTCGCTTCGCGGCTCAGCACCCAGGTCGTCTGGCGCGACAGGATGTCGATCTCGCCGGATTGAAGCGCCGGAAAGCGGTCCTTCGCCGAAAGCGGCGTGAACTGCACCTTCGTCGGATCGCCCAGCACGGCGGCGGCGACAGCCCGGCAGAGGTCGACGTCGAAGCCTTCCCACTCGCCCTTCTCATCCGGCGCGGAGAAACCGGCATTGCCGGTGGTCACACCGCATTTGAGAATACCATTGGTTTTGACGTCCTCCAGCGTGCCCGCCGAGGCAACACCCGCCACAGCCAGCACCGCCCAGCAGGCAGCGCCCCACATCGCGATTTTCTTCACAGCGCAGTTCCCTTGTTGTCCTGGATTTTCGGTTCATGGGCGCTTTCGCACGCCCTCTCCTCACACACTGATCGTATAACAAATCAGGTAAATTACAATCCATTTCTTTATAATTACATTGTAATTAATAATGCGCGATAGAATCCTTCCTTCTTGAGCCATTCATCGCAAAAAAGAGAAAAAGCGCCGTCAGTTTCCGGCGAGTTCGCCGGCAAGATTGTCGACCACGCTGACGAGCAGGTCGCACGCCTGGGCATGCACCTCCTCAACGCTCGTCGTGCCGCTGAAATAGGAAAGGCCGATCGCCGCAACGTCGCCGGTCGCCGGATCGGTGAAGCCGCAGGCGAGCGTGATGTCGCTCGCCATGTCCTCCTCCACGCCAAAGGCGTAGCGTTGCGCGCGGGTCTCGCCGATGCGCTCCAGGATCCTGTCGGTCTGCCAGACCGTGTTCGGCATGACAGGCCTGAGGTCGCTGCGTGCCAGCACGTCCCGCACCTCGTCGTCCGGCAACCGGGCGAGCATGGCGATGCCCGTCGCCGTGCAATAGGCGGGCAGGCGCGCGCGCACGCCGAGCTTGTTGCCGAGCATGTCCACGGTCGTGTGCCGCTGCACGAAGACCGTCTCCGTGCCGTCGAGCATGGTGAGATTGACGGAGGCCTGCGTCTTGCGGCGCAGGAGCGAGATATAGGGCGCGACCGCCTCGACGATGCGGTTCGTCTCGGCAAAGCGCATGCCGATGTCCTGACAGCGCAGCGACAGCCGGTATTCGCCGGAGCCGGGCGTCTTTTCGAGGTAGCCGAGACGCCACAGCGTATGGGCGGCGCGCTGCGCGGCGCTCTTCTCAAGGCCCGTCACCCGGGAGATCTCGGAAAAACCCATGCTGCGGTGCGGACGGTCGAACGCCTCCAGCACGCGGAACGCCTTGACGACGCTGCCCACCAGCAGGTGATCGTCCGTATCCTTCTTCTCTTCCGCCATGCGTCCATCCACTCCCGTTCCGTCCGGCCGCCGACAATGCCCGCCCGCCGGCACCGCGTCGAGGGGACGAGGCCAGATAGATGTGAACGACGGATATTATGGCCGCCAGATCGCATCGCGCGTGATCTCCGACAGGCGCGAGCGTCCCGTGAAGGCCATGCAATGGTCGAGTTCCTCGGCGAGGATGTCGATCACGCCCTTCGCGCCCTTTTCGCCGCCCACCGCCGTTCCATAGAGGGTCGCGCGGCCGACGAGCACGGCGTCGGCGCCCGAGGCGATGTATTTGACGATGTCGCTGCCGCGGCGGATGCCGCTGTCGGCAAGGATCGTCATGCGCCCTCCGACCGCATCGGCGATCTTCGGCAGGGCGTCGAGCGCCATCGGGGCGGAATCGAGATTGCGTCCGCCATGGCACGAGACGACGACGCCATCGGCCCCGAGCGACAGCGCGCGTTCGGCATCGGCCGGGGAGAGCACGCCCTTGAGGATGAGGTTGCCGTCCCATTCTTTGCGCACCTCGGCGAAATCGTCCCAGGTCAGCCGCCGCGCCAGCTTGACATTGTCCCAGACGGCGGCGCGCGTGATGCTGGTGCGGTATTCCGGCGGATAATGCGCATAGGTCGGCACGCCCGTCGTCAGCACGTAGCGTGCCATCACGGCGAGCGACCAGCGCGGATGGGTGAGAAGATCGAGCCCGCCGGCCAGCGACGGCTTGATTGGGATGCCGAAGCCGTTGCGGGTGTTCCACTCCTTCTTCGGCGAGCGGGGCGTATCGGCGGTGAAGAGCAGGTTGCGGATGCCGAGGGCCTTGGCGCGCCGCAGGAGGTCACGCGTCAGCCCGCGATCCTCGAAGACATAGAGCTGGAACCAGAGATTGGCGCCTTCAGCGCCGGCCGCGATATCCTCCATGGAGGTCATCGACTGCGTCGCCACGCAGAAGGGAATGCCCGCCGCCCGCGCGGCGCGGGCAAGCTGCACCTCGCCGTCGTGCCAGACGAGACCCGCGACGGCCGTCGGCGAGATGATGACCGGCAGCGGCAGCGTCTCCCCGAAGATCACCGTCGAGGTATCGGGCGCGGAGACGTCGTTGAGAACGTGCTGATTGAGCCGGGTCGCGTCGAGGGCGCTGCGGATGCCCCTGAGGCCGACCTCATCCTCCGTTCCGCGGTCGATATATTCGAACATGCCGCGGGGAAGCCGCCTTTTTGCGGCCAGGCGGTAATCGGCGACGTTGAGCGGCTTCATGGTTCACCAGGGTTTCGGGCTGCATCAGATATAATCACAATGCAATTCATATGGATTTCAATACGATTTCTTGCGCGTACCTGTCAACGCAAAATCGAATCGCGCCACGATCGTTTTCCGCCTCGTTTTCGGAAAGCCGAGTCGGCGTCTTGTCAGGCCGGCAATTATCGTCTATCGTATTTCAATTATTATAATCGAAATGCAATCACTTGGGAAGACCAATGACCAAGACCCTGATTGAAGAGCTCACGGACCTCATCGGCGCCGACGCGGTGTTGACCGACGAGGCGGCGATGGCCTTCGCGACGGAGGACTGGCGCAGCCGGTATCGGGGCAAGGCGCTGTGCGTCGCCCGCCCCGCCGATGCCGCAGAGGTCGCCGGCATCGTCGCCTGCTGCGCGCGGCATGGGGTGCCGGTTCTCCCCCAGGCCGGCAATACGGGCCTCGTCGGCGGCTCGGTTCCGGCGGCCGAAGGCCCCGCGCCGGTGATCGTCGCGCTGGAGCGCCTGCGCCGCATCCGCAAGGTCGATCCGGTCAACAACACGATGGAAGTGGAAGCGGGCTGCGTGCTCGCCAATGTGCAGGAGGCGGCGCGCGCGGCGGGCCGCTACTATCCCGTCAGCCTTGGCGCGGAAGGCTCCTGCCAGATCGGCGGCACCATCGCCACCAATGCCGGCGGCACCTCGGTGCTGCGCTACGGCAATACGCGCGAGAACGTGCTCGGCCTCGAAGCCGTGCTGCCGGACGGCACCGTCTGGTCGAACATGACGGCGCTCCGCAAGAACAATACCGGCTACGACCTGAAACATCTCTTCATCGGCTCGGAAGGCACGCTCGGCATTGTCACCGCCGCCGTTCTGAAGCTGCATCCGCTGCCGACGCGCCACGCCGTCGCCTGGGCCGGCCTTGCCGATCCCGAGGCCGCCGTGCGGCTGCTGACGCGGGTGCAGGAGCAGGGCGGCGCAAAACTCTCCGGCTTCGAGCTGATGAACCGCAAGCAGCTCGACCTCGTGGTGCGCCATGTGCCGCAGCGCCGCTCGCCGCTGGAGGCCGCGCACGACTGGCACCTCCTGATCGAGCTTTCCGACACCGGTGGCGAAGACGACCTCGACGCCGCCCTTGAAGGTCTTCTCGCCCGGGCGTTCGAAGACGGTCTGGTGACGGATGCCGTGATCGCCGCAAGCGAAGGCCAGCGTGCAGCCATGTGGGAACTGCGCCACAGCGTTTCGGAAGCCAACAAGAAGGGCGGCGTCGGCCTCACCACCGACTGCGCCGTGCCCGTTTCCGCCACAGCCGACTTCATCCGCGAGGCAGGTGCCGCTGTGAAGGCACTCGCGCCGGAGGCCGAACTGGTCATCGTCGGCCATATGGGCGACGGCAACGTCCACTTCATTCCCTTCTTCAACTTCGACCAGTGGGATAAGCTGGAGGATCGCGACGCGCTGGCCGAGACGATCCGCCATGCCGTCAACGATGCCGCCCATGCGCTCGGCGGCACGTTCAGCGCCGAGCACGGCGTCGGACAGGTCTCGCTGAAGGAAATGGCCCGCTACAAGAGCCCCGCGGACCTTGCGCTCATGCGCGCCGTCAAAGCTGCCCTGGACCCCAAGGGGTTGTTCAATCCGGGCCGCCTCATTCCGCCGGACGCCTGATCCAGCGGCGACAATGCCACACCGGCGGCCATGCCGGTTCCGACAATCAACAGCGAAAGAGGAGAACTGAAATGAGCATTCTGAACCAGGGCTGGTCGCGCCGCCGGCTTCTCAAGACCACCGCCATCGCGGGTGCGGCGCTGGCCGCCCCTGCCATCTGGACGCCCTCGCGCGCTGAGGGCAAGCGTATCGTCGTGCGCGACGACGGCGGCATCTATACCAAGGCCTACGGCGCCGTCTTCTACGGCCCGTTCCAGGAGGCGACGGGCATCGAGGTCGTCGGCGTGCAGGCCAATGCCGAGCCGACCGCGCAGATCCGCTCGATGGTCGATGCCGGCGCCTATACCTGGGACATGGCCAAGATCAGCCAGCCGGCCATCCTCATGCTGACCTCCGGCGACAAGAAATACCTGGAGCCGCACGGCCTCGAAAGCGATCCCGTCATCGCCACAATGCCCAAGCAGTACATGTCGGAATACGGCGTCGGCAACAATGTCTACACCACCGTCCTCGCCTATCGCTCGGATGCCTTCGAGGGCCGCGAGGCGCCGAAATCCTGGGCCGATTTCTTCAATGTCGAAGGTTTCGAGGGCCGCCGGGCGCTGCGCAAACATCCCTTCGACACGATCGAGCAGGCGCTATTGGCCGATGGCGTCGCCACCAAGGACGTCTATCCCTGCGACATCGACCGCGCCTTCAAGAAGCTCGACACGATCAAGCAGAACATCGACGTCTTCTGGACCAGCGGTGCGCAGGTGGAGCAGATGCTGACCTCCGGCGAGGTCGACCTCATCCCGACCTGGGTCTCGCGCGCCCAGTCCGCCCGGGCCGGCGGCGCGCCTGTCGAGATCGTCTGGGACCAGAACATCTGGGGCCTCGACAGCTGGTCGATCCTCGCCGGCACGCCCAACGCCGACGCCTGCCGCGAGTTCATCAAGTTCGCCTCCGACGCCAAGCGTCAGGCCGCGCTGATGGAATATTTTGCCGCCGGCGTCACCCAGCCGGCCGCCTTCGACCTGATCGACCCGAAGGTCGCACAGGATTCGCCGACCTTCCCGAAGAACATCGAGAGCGGGGTGCAGATCGACGCCAAGTACTGGCTCGACAACCAGGCTGCCGTCATCGAGCGCTACAACAGCTGGCTGCTCACCTGATCCGCTGATCCGTATCCGGGGGCTCGCGCACGGCGTGGGCCCCGCCCCTCTCTCTCTTTTCAGCAGGGCACCCCATGTCGTCATCCAGCCTGACCGTGCAGAAACTCTCCAAACGCTACGGGGATTTCGTCGCACTCGCCGAGACGGACCTCGTCGTCGCAGAGGGCGAATTCCTCACCTTGCTCGGGCCGTCCGGCTCGGGAAAAACGACGCTCCTCAGCCTCGTCGCGGGCCTGGCGCGGCCAGACGGCGGCGCGGTGCTGATCGGCAGCGACGACGTGACCTACAGCGCGCCGCACCTGCGCGACATCGGCGTCGTCTTCCAGAACTATGCGCTCTTCCCGCACATGACCATCCTGGAAAACATCGCCTTCCCGCTGAAGATGCGCAAGGTCGAGGCCGGAGAAGCCCGCCGCCGCGCGCAGGAGGCGCTGGAGATGATCCGCCTGCCGCATATCGCGCAGCGCTATCCCAAGGAGCTTTCGGGCGGCCAGCAGCAGCGCGTGGCACTGGCCCGCTGCATGGTCTACCGGCCCTCGATCATCCTGATGGACGAGCCGCTCGGCGCGCTCGACAAGAAGCTGCGCGAGCACATGCAGCTCGAGATAAAGCGTATCCACCGGGAGCTGGGCGCGACGATCATCTACGTCACCCACGACCAGGAAGAGGCGATGACCATGTCGGATCGCATCTGCCTGATGAATTCCGGCCGGATCGAGCAGCTCGGCACGCCGGGCGACCTTTATTTCCGCCCCGAGACCCTCTTCGTCGCCGACTTCCTCGGCGAATCGAACCTCCTGCCGGCAAAGGTCGAGGCGGTCGAGGGCGGGGAGATCGCCGTGGCCATCGGCGCCGGTGCCGTCAAGGGCCGCGCGCTCGCCGACGGCCGGCTCGCGCCGGGCGCGGCCGTGCACATCATGATCCGCCCGCAGAACCTTTCCATCGCCCCGGCGGGCGAGGCGGACGGCGCAAGGCTGCAGGCGACCGTCACCGACGTCATGGTGACGGGCAGCCTCACCAAGGTCTACATGAAGGCCGCCGAAGAGGAGCTTCCCGATCTCGTCGCCGCCTTCCCGACCCGTGCGAGCGGCGAGACCTTCCGCATGGGCGACCGCGTGGCGCTTGCCTGGCACGGCACGGACGCCGTGGCGATCCCGGAAAGCGCGAGGACCTGAGCCGATGAGCGCCGCTTCCAACCGCACCCGCTCCGCGCCCATGCCGGACTGGATCAAGAACTGGCTGATGATCGCGCCGCTCCTGCTGCTGCTCGTCGGCTTCCTGGTCTATCCCGTCGGCAAGCTCCTCTCGCTCAGCTTCGTCGATGCGGAGGGCTTTTCGCTCGCCGCCTACAGGCAGCTCTTCGCCTCCGATCTCTATCTCCGGGTCCTCTGGATCACGCTGAAGATCTCGCTGATCACCACGCTGCTTTCCGTGGCGCTCGCCTATCCGGTCGCCTACCTGATCTCGACGGCCAGCCCGCGCATGAAGGGCCGGCTGATCTTCCTGGTGCTCCTCTCCTTCTGGACGAGCTTCCTGGTGCGCGCCTTCGCCTGGGTGGTGATCCTCGGCCGTAACGGCGTCGTCAACCAGTTCCTGCTGTCGATCGGCGTCATCGACCGGCCGGCCAACCTCATCTACAGCCTCGGCGCGGTCCTCGTCGGCATGGTCCACGCCATGCTGCCGCTCGCCGTCATGACCATGCTCGCCGTGATGGAGAACATCGACCGCAACCTGCCGCGCGCCGCCTCGACGCTCGGCGCCCGCCCCGGCGCAGCCTTCTGGACGATCTATTTCCCGCTCTCGATGCCGGGCGTCGCCGCCGCCGCCATCATGGTCTTCGTCACCGCCATCGGCTTCTTCATCGTACCGGCCCTGCTCGGCAGCCGGTTCGAGACGATGATCACCCAGCTCATCATCGACCAGGTGCAGCAGACGCTGAACTGGGGCCTTGCCGGCGCCATCTCCGTGCTGCTTCTCGTCGTGGTGCTGATCGTCTTCATCCTCTACGACCGGGTGTTCGGCTTCGCATCGCTGACGGGCGAAAGCCCCGCCGGCACCACCAACCGCGACACGGCAGCCCGCCGCGCCGGGGCGAAGATACTGACCATGGTGGGCGATGCCAGCGACGGGCTGATCGGCCTCTTTCCCGGCAGCGGCAAGAGCACCGACGCCGGCAAGACGCCCTGGCCTTTGACCGTCTTCGTCTGGACGATCCTCGTGCTCATCAGCGTTCCCGCCTTCCTGATGGTGCCGATCTCCTTCAGCCAGGCCGGTCTCAACTGGCCGCCCTCCGGCTTCACCACGGAATGGTATGCGCAGATGTGGAACACGCCGGTCTGGACGCAGGCGCTCTGGCGCTCGCTGACGGTGGCGCTGGGCACCGGCATCCTGTCGATGCTGATCGGCGTTCCCGCCGCCTTCCTCCTTGCCCGCGCCAATATCCGCGGCAAGGCGGCGCTGCTCGCCTTCGTGCTGTCGCCCATCGTCGCCCCGCGCATCATCATCGCCGTCGGCCTGTTCTATGTCTTCGCGGAACTGAACCTCGTCGGCACCTCGCTGGGCCTCATCATCGGCCATACGGTCGTCTGCGTTCCCTATGTGGTGATGACCATGGTGGCCGTGCTGCGCAATTACGACACGCGGCTCGACCTTGCGGCCCAGAGCCTCGGCGCGAGCCCGGCGAAGAGCCTCTATTACGTGACCTTCCCGATCCTCGCGGCAGGCATGTTCTCGGCCTTCCTCTTCGCCTTCGCCACTTCCTTCGATGAGCTGACCATCGCGCTCTTCTCGTCCGGCGGCCTCAGCGCCACGCTGCCCAAGCAGTTCTGGGACGAGGTGACCTTGCAGGTCTCGCCGGTCATCGCGGCGGTCTCCACCTGCCTGCTCGTCTTCATCTCGGTGCTGATCTTCACCGCCGACCGCATGCGCCAGCGCAGCCTCGCCCGCTGATCTCATTGCAGGGCGGCTCGCAGCCGGGCCGCCTTCACCCTCCCGCCGTTTGAAAGAAAGGAATTTCCATGCTCGACTCTACAGGCCTTCACGGCATCCTTCCGGCGATCGTCACGCCGGTCGAGGCCGACGATACGATCGACGTCAAGGCGACCGACGCGCTGTTTGCCTGGCTGAAGCAGCAGGGCATCGACGGCGTCGTGCCGCTCGGCGGCACCGGCGAATACGGCGCCGTGTCGCGCCGCGAGCGCAATCGCTTCGTGGAAATGAGCGCCAAGGCCATGGCCGGTGCGGGTCCGGTCATCCCCGGCGTGCTCGACACCGGCTTCCACGACGCGCTCGATGCCGGCAAGGATTTCGCCGCCGCCGGCGCGGACGCCCTCCTCGTCATCACGCCCTATTACACCAACCCGACGCAGGCCGGCATCCGCGACTATTTCCTGCGCTATGCCGACAATTCTCCGCTGCCGATCCTGATCTATGAGATCCCCTACCGCACCCGCATCGCCATCGATCCCGAAGTGCTGCACGAGCTGTCGCGCCATGAGCGCATCATCGGCATGAAGGCCTGCAACACGGACATGTATCATTACCTGCGCGTCGTCGCTGGCGTCGATCCGTCCTTCACGGTGCTGAGCGGCGAGGATTCGCTGTTCCCGCTGCATGTCACGGCCGGCGCAAAGGGCGGCATCGTGGTGACCGCCAACCTGCTGCCCCGCACCTGGCGGCGTCTGTTCGATCTCGCCTCCTCCGGCAAGACGCAGGAAGCGCTGGCGCTGCACCGCGAGCTGATCCCGCTGATGAACCTCGCCTTCGCCGAGACCAATCCCGGCCCGATGAAATCGGTGATGGACATGATCGGCATCGACGCGCCGCGCACGCTGATGCCGTTGCGCCAGCCGAAGGACGAACTGCGCAACGCCTTGCGCGCGGAATATGCCCGCCTGCTCGAACGCCTCGAAAAGGCCGCGTGACAGGTTTTCCGCGCCGGTGGACAACGGATATGGCTGGGTTTACAGCCATATCCGAAACGGAAGGTCCGACAGGACGGCGAGAACGGAAGACCAGCATGTCACGCAAGGCCGACATCCCGGCGACACAGGAAGAGACGAAGGACGACGGCGGCGATCCGAAGCGGTCCTCGCTGTTCGTGGGCTCGTCGGAGAAGATGTTCCGCATCCTGCACGCCTTCGACGGCCCGGCCCGGCAGATGCCGCTTTCCGACATCGCCAAGGCGGCGGGGCTCGACCGCAGCGCCGCCCAGCGGCTGGTCTATACGCTCGAAACGCTCGGCTACCTGCGCCGGGCGCACAACAGCCGCAACTATGCCCTGACCTCGCGGGTCCTGCAATTCGCCTACAACTACCTGCATGCCCATGAGGTCTTGCACAAGGCGGCCCCCTATCTCCTGCAGATCAGCCGCGGCGTCGGCGAGACCGCCAACCTGCAGGAACTCGACGGGCCCGAGATCGTCTATGTCGGCCGTTTTCCCGGCCAGCATCTCGTCAATGTCGACATCATGGTGGGAAGCCGCCTGCCGGCACTCTTCACGGCATCGGGAACCGTCATCCTGTCCCGCCGCACCGCCGCCGAGCGGGACGAGGTCTTCGCCCAGACGGACCTGCGCCCGCTGACGCCCGCCACGGTGACCGACGAGGGCCTGCTGCGCGCGCGCATCCAGGAGGCGGCCGAAAAAGGCTACGCCATCGTCGCCAACGAGACGGTGATGGGGGATATTTCCGTCGCCGCCGCCATCACCGACGACCATGGCCAGGCCGTCGCCGCCGTCAATATCGCCGCGCCCACCACCCGCTGGACCGTCGAGCGCGTCGAGGCCGAGCTTGCCCATCACGTCCAGGTGGCGGCGACCTCCATCTCCATGACGAAATTCACCCTCTTCACACCGTGACCGACCGCGCGGTATAGGCCGCAGGCTGGCAGGAATGGCGGTCGTACGGGATCGAGATCAGCCCTTCGAGATCGGCGGTGCGTTGCACACAAAATTCAGCAATGATAATCAAGCGACATGACACAGAACGCGTCCTTGAAGATCGGCACCCGGGGTTCGCCTCTGGCACTTACGCAGGCCATCGAAGCCCGGTCGCTGCTCATGGCCGCCCACGGCCTGCCCGAAGAAGCGTTCGAGATCGTCGTCATCAAGACCACCGCCGACCGGATCCAGGATCGCGCCCTGCGCGACGTCGGTGGAAAAGGTCTTTTCACCCGGGAAATCGAGGATGCGCTGCTCGACGGCACCATCGACATGGCCGTGCACTGCGTCAAGGACGTGCCGGTCGAGCGGCCGGAGGGCCTGGCGCTCGGCTGTCACCTGGTCCGCGAGGACCCGCGCGACGCCTTCGTTTCCGCCCGCTGGGAAAGCCTGTGGGACCTGCCCGAGGGCGCGGTCGTCGGCACGTCGAGCGTCCGGCGGCGCGCCCAGCTTCTCCATCGCCGGCCCGACCTGGCGATCGTCGACTTCCGCGGCAATGTCGAGACCCGGCTGAAGAAGCTGGAGGACGGTGTGGCCGTGGCGACGCTTCTCGCCGTGGCCGGCCTCAACCGGCTGCACATGTCCGGCGCCGTCGGGCGGCCGATCGACACGGGCGACATGCTGCCGGCCGTCGGTCAGGGCGCGCTGACCATCGAGCGGCGCGCGGACGACGCCCATGTCGCCGAACTGCTTGCGCCGCTCGACGATGCGGCGACCGGCTGTCAGATGGCCGCCGAGCGCGCCTTCCTCGCCGTGCTCGACGGATCGTGCCAGACGCCGATCGCCGGCCTCTCCGAGATCATCGGGGACCGTATTCACCTTCGCGGCGAGATCCTTCGCCTCGACGGCTCCGAGGTGATCTCGGCCTCCGGCGAGGCGGATGTCGCGGACGCCGCCGAACTTGGCCGCAGGCTGGCCCGGCAATTGCTCGACCAGGCCCCGAGCGACTTCCTGGTGAAGACCCTCTGAATGACGAAAGGCCACGTCCGGCGGGCGCGGCCTTTCCATAGGGATCACCCCGAGCGGTTCAGAGCGCGGCGTAGGCGCGCAGCCCCTTCGAAAGCGCGTGCAGCGTGGTTTCGATATCCCCATCCGTATGGGCCGCCGAGAGATACATGAGACCGCGCGGCAGCGGCATCAGCCCGTTCATCATCAGCATCTCGGTCAGCCGGACGATCCTGCTCCTGTCCGCCTTGGCAAGATCGGCGATGTTCGCCATCTGCCGGACGCCGGTGAAGATCTGCACCGCCGAGCCGACGCCGTTGGCGCAGACGTCGAGATCGAGAGCCGCCGCTTCCGCATTGATATGCGCCTGTATGGCCGCAGCCTGTGCCGTCATGCGCGGATAGATCTCCGCGCCGTCCCGCTGCAGCCGTTCCACGCAGGCAATGGCCGCGCTGACCGAGAGGGGATTGCCATTGAACGTGCCGCGATGCATCACGCGGCCATCAACCAGCGCCTCCATGACCGCCCTGCTGCCGGTCACCGCGCTGATCGGCATGCCGGCGCCGATGGCCTTGCCGAGGACGGCGATATCGGGAGTGACGCCGAACATCTCCTGTGCGCCGCCGAGCGCCAGCCGGTAGCCGGTGATGACCTCGTCGAAGATCAGGACGACGCCGTGCTTGCGCGTCAGGTCGCGGACGGCCTGCAGAAAACCTTCCGGCGGCGCGAAGCAGCCGGCATTGACCGCGGCCGCTTCGAGGATGACGGCGGCATAGTCGCTCGATATCACCTTTTCGAGGGCGGCGGCGTCGCCCCAGTCGACGACCGTGATGTTTTCCGACGCCTTGGGGTCCTGTCCCCCCGAGCCCGGGCCGTCGTTGCCGGGTGCATTGGCGACATGAACGCTGTCGAACCAGCCGTGATAGTTGGCGCGAAACTTGATGATGCGGGTGCGTCCGGTCGCGGCGCGGGCGATGCGCAGGGCAAGCTGCACGGCCTCGGTCCCGGTGCTGACGAAGGAGGAGATCTCGCCGCAGGGCACGGTCTCGGCGATCAGCTCGGCCAGCCGCCCCTCCCCCCGGTGAACGCTCGCCGTGCGAAAACCCTTGTCGATCTCCGCCTTCAGCGCCGCGACCACCTCCGGCGGATTGTGGCCGAGGATCAGCGGGCCGTAGCCCATCGTGTAGTCGATGTAGTCGTTGCCGTCGACATCGGTGAGGATCGCGTCGAGGGCACGGTCCATGGCGACCGGCACCGGAAGCTGCGCGGTGCGCGGCGTCGAGGAGACGCCGTTGGCGAGATGCCGCACGGCATACTCCCTGTATTGTCTGGAATTGGTGAAGCCGGGCGTTTCGCGCTGCGTGGTCTGCATGGGTCTCTTCCTTGCTGGACGGTCGTCCCGCCCCTGTTTTCAGTCCCTCGCGCGGCGGACGGCGCCGCCGCGCGAAAAAGTCTCAGTGATCGCCCGCCCAGAAGACGACGCGGCGCTTGGCCATGCCGACGATGGAGTGCATCGTCATGCCGATGGCGGCGAGCACGATGAGGATGGCGAACATGCCGGCGATGTTGAACTGCTCGTTGAATTGCAGGATCATCTTGCCGAGCCCCTTCTGCGCGCCGACGAATTCGGCGACGATGGCGCCGACCAGCGCGAAGACCACGCCCAGTCCGAGGCCCGCGAAGACGTAAGGCAGCGAATTCGGCACGCGCACCTTCATGAGGATCTGGAGGCGGCTCGCGCCGAAGGCTTTCAGCATCTGCACCTCGTCGCGGCCGGAGGCTTGCAGCCCGGCGATGACGTTGACCAGCATCGGGAAGAAGGCGATCAGCGCGGCCATGACGATCTTCGAGGCGAGGCCGTAGCCGAACCATTGCAGGAAGATCGGCGCGAGCGCGACGCTCGGGATTGTCTGAAAGGCGACGATGTAAGGCATCAGGCTGAGATCGAGCAGGCGGATCTGCGAGATCAGGACGCCCAGCACCACGGCGATCAGGATGCCGAGCACGTAACCCATCAACACCTCATACATGGTGACCCAGAAATTATCCCAGAACATGGCGTTGCCGAGCAGCGAGAAGAGCTGCTTGCCGACGACGCTCGGCGCGGGCAGCACGAAGGCCGGCGTCTCGCTGACCCAGACATAGAATTCCCAGCCTCCGGTGACGATGAAGAAGACCAGGACGACCAGGACGGCCTGAAGCAGCTTGGAACTATCGCGATACATGGGACGGTCTCCTCAGTCGATCATCGAGCTGTCGGCGAAATGGCCGCGGATGCGGGCAAGCTCGTCGCCGGCATGGGCGAGGTCGCCGAGCTTACGCTCGCGCGGCAGGCCGATGGGTACGATCTCGCTGATGCGGCCGGGGCGCGGGCTCATCACCACCACCCGGTCGGCGAGGAACACGGCTTCCGGAATGGAGTGGGTGACGAAGACCACCGTCTTGCCGGCGCGCATCCAGATCCGCTGCAATTCCGCATTGAGGAATTCGCGCGTCATGGCGTCGAGCGCGCCGAAGGGCTCGTCCATCAGCAGCACTTTCGGATCGCGCACCAGCGCCCGGCAGATGCCGGCGCGCTGGCGCATACCCCCGGAAAGCTCCCGGGGATACTTGTTCTCGAAGCCCTTGAGGCCGATCATCTCCATGAGATCGAGGGCCCGCTTGGTGTAGATCTTGGTGTCCATGCGCACCAGTTCGACCGGCAGCATGATGTTTTGCAGGATCGTGCGCCACGGCAGCAGCGTCGGCTCCTGAAACACCACCCCGACTTCCAGGGACGGCTTGGTGATGGCGACATTGCCGAGCCGCGCCTCCCCGGAAAAACCGCCTTCTAGCCCGGCGAGAATTTTCAGGAGGGTGGTCTTGCCGCATCCGGAGGGACCGACGAGGGCGATGAACTCGCCGTCGCCGATGTCCAGGTTCACCTTGTCGAGAGCCACCGTGTCGCCGCTGCGCGTCGGGTAGGTCTTGCACAGGTTCTTGATGCGGATCAGCGGTTGGGAAATGCTATCCATCGTCGTCTCTTTCCATCGGGGAGCCGTACGCTCACTTCTTCTCGGTGATCGCCTTCACGTCGAAGGTGTAGATCTCGGGCATCAGGGAGGCGTCCCAGACCTGCGCGACGTCGAGCTTCTTCTCGGTCTGGCCGGTTTCGTGGGCGAAGGTCAGCAGGGCTTCCCAGCGCTCGGCCGGCAGGTTCAGCCACTCGCCCCACTTGGCGGGGTCCTGCTCGTCCGGGATCGAGTCGCCGAGCGCGATCTTCATGGCCTCGGCGGTGTTCTTGGCCTCCTGGCCGGCCGGATCGGCAGCACCGGCGAGCTGCGGGAACTCGGCGAAGGCGAGCTTCAGCGCGCTGTCGGGATAGAGCTGCGTGTAGACGATGCCCTTGTAGGCGGCGCGGGCGAAGCCGGCGAGTTCCTTGCCGCGGGTTTCCAGCGTCTTCGCGCTGGTGACCATGGTCACGCTGAACAGCTTCTCCATCTCCGCCGGACGCTCCAGCAGGGTCAGGTCGACGTCGTTCTGGCGCATGACCGTGAAGCTGTCGGAATAGCTGTCGATGGCGTCGACCTCATCGGCCTTGAGGGCCGCCGCGGCGCGCGCGCCGGCGCCGACCGGGATGACCGTCACGTCGGCTTCGGTGAGGCCGGCGATCTTCAGGTTGGCGCGAAGGTCGGCATAGGAGGCCGAAGCGAGGCTGATGACGCCGACGCGCTTGCCCTTGAGGTCGGCGATGGTCTTGATCGGCGAATCCTTCGGCACGCCGATGAAATAGGGCCACTTCACGGTGATGCCGGCGAACGCCTTCAGGCCGACGCCCTTGTCGATGGCGGCCGCGATCGCTGCCGAAGAGGCATAGCCGACATCGGCGGAGCCGGAGGCGACGGCCTGCAGCGCGGCGGTGGAGCCGTCGGTCTGGAGGATCGTCGGGCTCAGGCCCTCCTCGGTGAAGTAGCCGAGCTGCTTCGGAATGGCGTAGGTGAAGGTCTCCTCGGCGGCCGTCAGCGTGTTGCGCGCGAGCGCCAGCGTGAAGTTGTCTTCCGCCTGCGCGGAGGCGACAAGGCCGAGGCACAGCGCCAGGGCGGTCAGAATTTTGCGTTTCATGCATATCCCCTATGGTTGCAGGTTTGATCGGTTGTGCTTTGCCGCTCGCGCGGCCGGGGCCTCATGCCCTTCTCGTTGTTTATCTCTTCAAGACCGGAGGCCGGCCGGCAGGGCCGCGCCCATCCAGGGCGAAGAGGGTCCCCAGTTGCGGGTCAGGCTCCAGATCGAGCAGATGTTGGAGGCGAGCACCGGCGCGGGCATTTCCGCGGCGGTCGTCGCCAGCATGTCGATGGTGCGCATGCCGGTGCCGCTGAGGATGATCGCCCCGCCGTCCGCGACATCCATGCGCTTCAGCGTCTTGCCGATCTCCTCCGGCGTCACGCGATAGGCGACCAGATCGTCCTCGAACTGGCTGACGGAATGGACGCGGTAGCCGGCCTCCTTCCAGTAGGCGATGGCGAGCTGGGTCTGGATGTTCGGATAGGGCGACATCAGGCTCACCGTGTCGATGCCGAGCGCCTTCAGCATGCGGTCGATGGCGATGGTGCCGGTCTCGACCGGAATGCCGGCCTGGTCGGACAGCCGGTCGCAAAGCTCCCGGTCGCCCTTCGGCGTCAGGCGATATTGCGAGCCGGTGAGCGCGATGGCGATGGCGTCGAGCTTCAGCGAGCCGAAGCCCTTGATCATCTGCGGAAAGCTCTCGACATAGCCGCGGTTGCGGTCGTCGAGCGTTCCCGGCAGCACCGGCAGGCGCATGGTGTGCAGCGCCACGTCGGCCGGCAACAGCACCGGATATTCGATCTCGACGGTTGGATTGGCCGGCGGCACCAGCGCGCCGAAGCGGTATTTCGGGGCCGGCAAGGGCGGAAGGTGAGCAGTCATCGAAAATTCCCCTTGAAGTCGGTCAGCGGGCTGGAAGCTCCACCATGTCGAGCATGGCGGTCTGGGCGAGATAGGCGGCGGCCTTCTCCTTGTCGGAGAGCAGGCCGTTGACTTTTTCGATCCACGCCTTTTCCTGCGAGACCATGGTGTCGGTGCGCGGAAGCAGCATGTCCCTGGCCACCCGGTGGCGCTCGGCGGCGGCCTGTTTCAGCGCCGTGTCGTCGCCGGTGGAGAGCGCCGAGACCATGGCATTAGAGATGACGAAACCGTCATGGATGCCGCAGTTCATGTTCATGCCGCCGCGCGTGTTGGTGAGGTGGAGCGCATCGCCCGCCAGATAGATGTTGCCGGCCCGGCCGTCCGAGGCGAGGCACTTGCGCGCCTTGTAGCAATCCTTGTCGACGACGCACGGCATGGTGAAGCCGGGGATCAGCGCGGCAAGCCGCTCGACCGCCCATTCGTCCGTCAGCGCGGTCTCTTCCGAAATACCCTCCGGCACGCGCAGGATCACCCGCCAGTTGTCCGGCATGTGCAGGAAGCTGACCGAATGGGTTTTTCCGACCAGGTAGGTGACAGGCCCGAGATCCGGCACCACGTCGCGGATGCTGTCGTCGGTGCGGATGCGAAGCTGGAAGCCCGGATAGGCCGCGCCGTCGAAGGTCATGCCGGCGGCCTGCCGCACGGCGCTGTGCGCCCCGTCCGCGCCGAGGATCAGCCGTGCGGTTACACTTTCGCGCTCGCCGTTGCGCTCGATGGTGGCGGTGACGCCATCGCCGTGGTCCTCGGCCTCGACATAGCCGGCATCGAAGCTGAAGGCGGCGTTCGGATAGGTCTTCAGCCGCTCCAGCAGCATCGGCGTCAAGAGCGACTGTTCCAGATGCTTGCGGAACGGGAATTCCGTGCGTTCCTTCAGGAGATCGAAGGTCAGTTCGCCGAGGATGCCGCCCTCGACCGTGCGATATTGCAGCCGGTCGATATGCAGCGCCTGCCGGCTGAACTCTTCATAAACACCGACGCGGTCGAGGATATCGAGCGTCGGGGCGTGGAAGGTCGAAGCCTTCGACACCTGGTTGAGCCGGTCGCGCTTTTCGAAGACGGCGACCTTCAGTCCGGCCTTCGCCAGGACCAGCGCGGCGACCAGGCCGACCGGCCCGGCTCCCGCGACGATGACGTCATGATCGTGCATGTTCCTGCCCCTTCCGGCGGTTCAGCGGCGAACGAAGGGGTTCGGAATGTTGGTCTCGGTGGAGATCCACACGCTCTTCACTTCCATATATTCCTTCATGCCGGCGATGCCGCATTCGCGCCCGATGCCGCTCATCTTGAAGCCGCCGAAGGGCGAGGTGACGGAGGTGGAGCGGTAGTTGTTGATCCAGATCGTGCCGGCGCGCACGCGGTTCGACATGTTGATGGCGCGGCCGATGGATTGGGTCCAGATGCCGGCGGCAAGGCCGAACTCGATGTCGTTGGCGATGCGCACCGCATCGTCCTCGTCCTTGAAGCGGATGATCGAGAGGATCGGGCCGAAGACCTCCTCCTGCGCGATGCGCATGGAGTTGTCGACATCGACGAAGACGGTCGGCTCGAAGAACAGGCCGTTCGGGCAACCTTCGACCTTGGCCGGCTTGCCGCCGAGCGCCAGCTTCGCCCCGCCGGCGAGCGCCACCTCGACATAGGATTTCACCTTCTCGAACTGCGGGCGCGTCGAGATCGGCGCGATCTGCGAGTCCGGGTCGGCCGGGTGGCCGAACTTGGCCTGCTTCACCATCTCCAGAAGGCGCTCGACGAACACATCGTGGATGCTCTCCTGCACGAGGAGGCGCGAGCCCGCGACGCAGGTCTGGCCGGAGGCCGCGAAGATGCCGGCAATCGCGCCCTTCAGCGCATTGTCCATGTCGGCGTCCTCGAAGATGATGTTCGGCGACTTGCCGCCAAGCTCCAGCGTCACGCGCTTCATGTGCTTGGCCGCCTTCTCGTTGATCATCTGGCCGGCGATCGGCCCGCCGGTGAAGGCGATGCGCTCGACATGGCGATGGCTGACCAGCGCATCGCCGACTTCCGCGCCAAGGCCGGTGATGACGTTGACGACGCCCTTCGGCACGCCGGCGCGCTCCATGATCTTCATCAGCTCGACCAGCGAGGCGGAGGTGAATTCCGACGGCTTCAGCACCGCCGTGTTGCCGGCGGCGAGCGCCGGGGCGATCTTCATGCTGGCGAGCGGCAGCGGCGAGTTCCACGGCGTGATGCAGGCGACGACGCCGAGCGGCTCGTATTTGGTGTAGTTGAGGACACCCGGCTTGTCGGTCGGGATGACCGAGCCCTCGATCTTGTCGGCAAGGCCGCCGTAATAATAGTAGTAGTTCGCCATGTAGCGCATCTGCATCGACAGTTCGGCGATCAGCTTGCCGTTGTCGCGCTGCTCGATATAGGCGAGCCAGTCGGCGTTCTCCGAGACGAGATCGCCGATCCGGCGCAGCAGCGCGCCGCGCTGGCTGGGATTGAGCTTCGGCCATTCGCCCTCGGTGAAGGCGCGGTGCGCGGCGTTGGCGGCGCGGTCGACGTCCTCGGCCGTGCCGCGCGTGATGCGCGCCCAGACCTCGCCCGAGACGGGATCGACGGTATCGATCATGTAGCGCCCGTCCGTCGCGGTGAATTCACCGTCGATATACATGCCGTAGAGGCGCACGCCCGCGGCATCGGCCGGGGTCTGCGGCAGGGTGGTTTCGGGGGCCTTGGGCGTGAGGGTCGTGCTCATCGGTCGGTTTCTTCCAGTGACGGGATGGTAAGGGGCGGCTTACTTGCGCGGCTCGCGCACCGGCTGGGCGCTGAGATATTCAGCGACCTCGGCCTGCGGGATGACGTCGGCATATTTGCAGTTGAGGTCGAACAGGTTGATCGCGTGGCTCGCCTCGAAGCGGTCGAAGGCGGCTTCCTCCGGTATGATGACCTTGAAGTTGAAGGAATAGGCGTCGACGGTCGTTGCGCGCAGGCACCCGGAGGTGGTGCAGCCGACAAGGATCAGCGTGTCGACGTCGAGGAAGTTCAACTGGCTCATGAAGGTCGTGCCGAAGAAGCAGGACGGCTTCTGCTTGGAGATCAGCATGTCCTGCGGGCGCGGGGCGATGGGCTCGACGGTGCGGGTATCGTGGGTGCCGGCGACAACGGTCTTCTCGCCACCGCGATGGTTCTTGCCGACCTGCACGCCGGAATCGAGCAGGTCGGGACGCCGGCCGCTCTCGGTGTAGAAGATCGGCAGGTTCTTTTCGCGCGCCAGTTCCACGAGGGGAATGATCTGCTCCACCGCCGCCCAGGCTTCGCGGCCGCAATGGGTGCGGTACTGCTTCAAGCCTTCCAGGATATCCTCCGGCTTGTCGCCGCAGAAATTGTACTGCACGTCGATGATGAAGAGCGCCGGGCGTGTGCCGAAGCCGCCGCGCTTGCCGTAGCCCGCGGCCTTGTAGACCTGCTGGTCGCGCTCGGTCAGAAATCGGTCCCAGATTCTCGTGTTTTCGGTCATGTCAAAATCCGTATCGTTCCAGAGTGTCAGCGTGGCATGCGTTCGAGATAGCGGCCCCAGGGATTGGCGCGGGCCTCTTCGGTGATGCGGCCGTCCTGCATGACCGTGCGGCCGCGCACCAGCGTGCGCACCGGCCAGCCCTTGAGCCGCATGCCCTGATAGGGCGAATAGTCCGAGTAGGACTCCGAGACGGCGTGGTCGACGGTGCGTTCGAGATCGGGATCGACCACCAGAAGATCCGCATCCTTGCCGACCGCGATCGCGCCCTTCGACGGCATGTTGTAGATGCGCGCGGCATTGGCCGAAGTCAGCTCGACGATCCTTGAGAGCGGCAGGCCGCGGCGGTGGTAGCCCTCGTGCAGCATCAGCGGCAGGAGGAGGCCGGAGCCCGGGAAGCCGGCGCTGGCGCCCCAGATGTCCTTGTCCTTGGTCTCGCACTTGCGGGCGACGTGATCGGAGCCGATGGTCGTCACCGAACCGTCGAAGACACCTTCCCACAGGGCCTCGATATCGGCCCGGCCGCGCACCGGCGGGTTGACCTTGGCGAGCACGCCCGCCGGCCATTCGTCATCGACGACGAGGTAATGCGGGCAGGTCTCGACATGGATCGGCGGGCCGGAGCGGCCGCGCATCTTGCGCTGCTGGCGCACGATTTCCAGAGAGTCGCTGGCGCTCATATGGACGATGTTGACCGGCGTGCCGGTCTGGGCGGCGAAATAGCAGACTCGGAAGACGTTTTCCGCTTCGAGGAAGCCGGGGCTCTGCTCGTTCCATGCCTTGAGGTCGTTGCGCCCGGCGGCCTTCAGCGGCGGGCGCAGGACCGGGATGACCTCGACGTTCTCGCAATGGACGCCCATCACCGCGCCGGGAATGGCGGCGGTGGCGCGCAACGCCGTGTAAAGCAGCGCGTCGTCGATCTCGGTAAAACCCTTGGCCGCGCCGGCCGCGCCCTTGTACATCATGTAGAGCTTGAAGGAGGTGACGCCGAAGCGGCGGGCGATCTCCTCCAGCGTCTCGACATGAAGCTGGCTGGTCAGGCCGAAATGCAGGCCGAAATCGATGCAGCTCTGCCGCTCCGCCCGCTCCTTGACGACCGGGAAGCTGTCGCGGATGTCCTTCGAGCGGTGGAAGGAGAGGATCGACGTGGTGCCGCCGAGCGCGGAGGCGCGCGATTCCGTCTCGAAATCGGTCTCCGGATTGCCGAAGTCGAAATGCACATGCGGATCGACGACGCCGGGCAGCAGCAGGAGGCCGCCGCAATCGATCATTTCGCGCGCGGCAAGATCGTCCGCCGTTTCGGCGATGACGGCGATGCGGCCGTCCTTCACGCCGACGGCACCGAAGGAAAGGTCGCCGCCCGGTAGGGCGATCTGCGCATTCTTGAGAACCAGATCCAGCATCATTCTTCCATTCCTTTGCTGCCGGAGGCCGGCGAGAACGCATCGAGGACATGCATCAGGATGCCGCCGGACGCGATCAGCGCCCGTTCGGCCTCGGTGAGGAGTTGCGGCACGGCCTCGAATTCGACGGTCCCGCCCTCGCCTTCCGCGGTGACGCGCACCGGCGCGCCCGTCCGCACGGCCTCTTCGATGCCGGCGAAGGAGAAGAGTTCGCCGCCGGTGAGGCCGAGCTGACGCCAGCCCTCCCCCGCCCGGAAGGCGAGCGGCAGCACGCCCATGCCGACGAGGTTGGCGCGGTGGATGCGCTCGTAGCTTTCCGCGATGACGGCGCGGATGCCGAGCAGCGCGGTGCCCTTGGCCGCCCAGTCGCGGCTGGAGCCGGTGCCGTATTCCTTGCCGCCGAGGATGATGGCGGCGGTCCCTTCCGTCCGGTAGCGCCGTGCGGCATCGAAGATCGTCACGGTCTCGCCGTCCGGGAAATGGCGGGTGAAGCCGCCTTCGACATCCGGCAGCAGGGCGTTCTTGATGCGGATATTGGCGAAGGTGGCGCGGGTCATCACCTCGAAATTGCCGCGCCGACCGACATAGGTGTTGAAATCCTTCTGCGCGATGCCGGCATCCGCCAGATAGCGGCCGGCCGGCGTATCGAGCGGGATTTCACCGCTCGGGGAAATGTGGTCAGTGGTGAGCGAATCCCCGAAGGCGGCGAGCACCCGCGCTTTGGAAAGCCCCTGGGCGAGATCGGCGACCGGATCGCGCCCGGCGGCCCCTTCGAAGAAGGGCGGCTCGACGAGATAGTGCGAGCTGCGATCCCACGGGAACAGCGCGCCGGCCGGTGCTTCCAGCGCCTCCCAGGCGGCGGCGCCGGCGGCCTCGCGGCCGTAGACGGCGGAGAACAGGTCCCGGTCGCGCGCCTGCGGCAGCAGCGCCTCGATCTCCTCCGGCGTCGGCCAGAGATCGCGCGCATGGACCGGGTTGCCGTCCGCGCTGAGGCCGACCGGCTCGCGGTCGAAATCGATATCGACGCGGCCGGCGAGCGCATAGAGCACGACGAGCGGCGGCGCGCCGATATAGTTGGCGCGGATGAGCTTGTGGATGCGGCCCTCGAAATTGCGGTTACCCGACAGCACCGCCGCCGCGACCAGCCCGCGCCGTTCGATGGCGTTCGCCACATCCTGCGGCAGCGGTCCGGACTTGCCGCCGCAGGTGGTGCAGCCGTAGCCGATGATGTTGAAGCCGAGGGCTTCGAGGAAGGGCAAGAGCCCCGCCTTTTCGAGATAGCGCGTGACGACGCGCGAGCCCGGGGCCATCGAGGTCTTGACCCAGGCGGGAACCGTCAGGCCGAGTTCCACCGCCCGGCGCGCGACGAGGCCGGCGGCCATCATGACGGCGGGGTTGGAGGTGTTGGTGCAGGAGGTGATCGCGGCGAGCGCGATGCTGCCATGGCCGGGCAGCGCCTCCGCCGGATCGGCCTCCACGGCCTCGGCGCCGAAACCGCCCTGCGACAGCGGCAAAGTGAGCTTCTCGCGAAAATCCTCGGCGACGCCGGCGAGCGTCATGCGGTCCTGCGGGCGGCGCGGGCCGGCAAGGCTCGGCTCGGCCTCGGAAAGGTCGATGTCGACGATGCGGTCGTAATCCGGGCACTCTTCCGCATCGGCGCGCCAGAGGTGGTTGGCCTTACAATAGGCTTCGACGAGACCGATATGGTCTTCCTCGCGGCCGGTCTGGCGCAAATAGGCAATGCTCTGCTCGTCCACCGGGAAGAAGCCGCAGGTCGCGCCGTATTCGGGGGCCATGTTGGCCATGGTGGCGCGCTCGGCGACCGTCAGGTGCGGGATGGCCGGGCCGAAATACTCCACCATGCAGCCGGTGACGCCCGCCGCGCGCAGTTTCTGCGTCACGAGAAGCGCGGCGTCCGTCGTCATCGCCGGCGGGCGGATGCGCCCGGAAAGCCGGACGCCGACCACCTGCGGGCGCGGGAAGATATAGGCTTGCCCCAGCATCGCCGCCTCGGCATCGATGCCGCCGACGCCCCAGCCGAGCACGCCGAGGCCATTCACCATCGGCGTGTGGGAATCGCCGCCGATGACGAAATCCGGGAAAGCCCAGTCCGCGCCGTCCAGCGTCTCCAGCACCACCACGGAAGCGATGCTCTCGATATTGACCTGATGGATGATGCCGGTGCCCGGCGGATGGATGCGCAGGCGCCGGAACGCCTGCTGCGCCCATTTCAGGAAGCGGTAGCGCTCGGCATTGCGCTCCAGCTCGCGGGCAAGGTTACGCTCCTCGGCGGCCGCATCACCCCAGAAATCGACTTGCAGGGAATGATCCACCACGAGATCGACCGGCACGAGGGCATCGACCGCGGTGACGTTTCCGCCCACCCGGTCCACCGCGCTGCGCAGCGCCGCCAGATCCTGCAAGGCCGGCAGGCCGGAGGAATCCGGCAGGATGACGCGGGAGACGAAAAGCGGAAGCTCGGCCGCATCGCTCTTTTCGAGAAGGGCGGCGATGTCGCGCTCCCCCACCGGGCGGCCGGCGCGCTGGCTGCGGCAGAGGTTTTCAAGGAGGATGCGGTGGACGTAGGGCAGGCTGGAGACGGACCGGCCCGCCGCCTGCGCAGCTTCTGCCACGCCGGCATAGCGGATCGTGCGACCCATCCATTGGAATTCCTGCTGCGTCATCGTGCGTTCCCAGCGGCTTTTGTCCGTCCTTGTGGCAATTAAGCGGTCATCACCTCTAAATGTCAACACTTTAAAGCTAAAAAATCACAATACTGCTTATATCGCCAAAAACTGTTGACATTTTAGCTTCAGATGCCTAAAAAGTTGACACTTCTCCCTGCCCAACCGATGGTGGATGAGCCGAAAAGGGAGACAGAGGACATGACGGTGGATGCTCAGTTCGAAACGATCGAGGCAACGGGCAGCGAGGCGGGAACGCCGCGCTCCGACATGATCTACCAGGCGATCCTCGACGCGATCTACCAGGGCCGCCTGCCGCCGGGCAGCGTGGTCAACGAGGCGGCGCTGGCGCTGGAATTCGGCGTCAGCCGCGGCCCCGTCCGCGAGGCGATCCGCCGGCTTCAGGGCATCCAGCTCATCACGCGCGAGCCCTATATCAAGTCGCGCGTCGTCACGCTCGACGCCACCACCGCCCGCGAGCTCTTCGAGCTGCGCATGGCGCTGGAGGGCATGGCCTGCAACATCGACGCGCGCCGCATGAGCGATGCGGAGATTGACGGGCTGATCTCCGAGCTGGAGCGCAGCCGCCATAACTATTCGGCGGATGTGCCGGGCGACGGCAGCGTCTTCGACTTTCACGAGCGCATCGCACGCGCCTGCGGCAATGCCCGCATCATCAACCTTCTGTGCGGCGACCTCTACCACCTGCTGCGCATCTACCGCCGGCATTCCGGCGCCATCATCGAGCGCAAGGAGGAGGCGTACGACGAGCACTGGCAGATCCTGCGCGCCATCAAGGCGCGCGATCCGCAGCTTGCCGAATCCCTGATGCGCTCGCATGTGCGCCGCGCCGCGCGCAATCTCTTCGATCACCTCGACGGTGAGAACCTTCCCGATATCTGACCCATCGCTAGCCTTGGAGTGCAGCCTTCATGACCACAGGTGCCAAGAAATTCCGTGAAATCCTGAGATCGGGCGAGTTCATCGTCTCGCCCGGCGTCTATGATGGCTATACGATCCGCCTCGTCGAGGATGCCGGCTTCAAGACCGCCTGCACCAGCGGCGCGGCGATCTCCAACGCGCTGCTCGGCATCGCCGATATCGGCGTGATGGGCCTGACGGAGAACGTCAACCACTGCCGCAACCTCGCCCGCTCCGTCTCCATCCCGCTGACGGCGGATGCCGACAACGGCTACGGCAACCCGGTCAACGTCTACCACACCGTACGGATGTTCGAGGAGGCCGGCGTCGCCGGCATCAACCTCGAGGACCAGGTGAGCCCGAAGCGCTGCGGCCACATGCCCGGCAAGGCGGTGGTGAAGCCGGCCGAGATGGTCAAGAAGATCGAGGCCGCCTGCATGGCCCGCCGCGACGACGACTTCGTCATCATCGCCCGCACCGATTCCCTCGCCATGGAGGGCATCGAGGGCGCGGTGAAACGCGCGCGCGCCTATGCGAAAGCGGGCGCCGACATGATCTTCCCCGACGCGGTGCGCAACGAGGACGACATCAAGCGCATCGTGGACGCCGCCGGCATTCCGGTCACCATCAACATGGGCTTCGGCATCCGCCACCGCCCGACCACCCCGCTCATCCCGCTGCCGCGGCTGAAGGAAATCGGCGTCCGGCGCATCAGCCTGCCGCGCATGCTGCCGGCCGCCGCCATCCATGCGATGAAGACGGCGCTCTCGGTCATGCGCGAGGTCGCCGAGACGGGCGTGCCCGTCAACCGCGAGGACCTTCTCGTCGGCATCGAGGACATCATGGCGGTGATGGACTACGAGGAAATGCGGGCGCTGGAGAAGAAGCTGACGACCTTCGACGTCGACGCCGTCTTCGAATAGGTTTCCCTGCCTCCCCGGCGGTCGCCTCGTCAGGTCCGCCGCCGGGGCTTTTTCGCAGGCCCGAGGTCGATGTTGTGTCGATGGGCCGGAATGGACTAAACTCGCCCGACCCGGACATGATGCGGAAAGCGAGTCACTGCCATGCAAAACGCCAGCGCACCCTACAAGCTGACCCTTCACGACGTCACCGTCGATACGGCGCATGCGCCGGCGCAGTTGAGCGTGCGCTACGAGGGCCAGCACGCACCGGCGACGGTCACCCAGTCCATCGACGGCGTCGCGGTGCCCGATCTCATGAAGGCCTGCGAGACCGTCGCCAGCCGTATCTTCCACGACGAATTCCGGCTGAACAACGCGGTGGAGATGACGTTTTCCCTGCGCGACGAACAGGGCCTCTCCCTCTGGCACACCAAGCCGACCCTCTACATGCAATGCCCACTCACCATGTCGATGAAGTGGTCGTGCCTTCACCTCAGCAACACCTACAAGACCATGACCACGCTCGGCCTGATCGAGCTTCCCTCCACCCTGCCGCTCGACGGGAACCAGATCGACCTGAACAGGACCGCCCGGGTCATCATGGATTCCATGGCCAACGGCGTGGAATTCATGGGCAACCTCATGCGCATGCGCAACACCCTCGATCACGAGGCCGCCAAGATGGGAGCGCCCGTTTTCTCCCACCCTCGAGGAGCGGGGGACAGCGTTGCGCGATCAACAAGGCCCGAAGGCCATTAGGAACCCGGCAACCATGTGCTTTGAGGTTTGCGTGATGCTCTAGTCTCGCAAACCCTATCCGTCCGGCGTTTCGGATAAAGAACTGGCGCTGAAAAGGCCCTGGTTCGATACGGCCGGGCTGCCGACATGCATCGCTTCTTCAGCCGGGATCGGCCGCCCCAAAGACCCTTTGCAGGAAGCCGAGCATGCCGCACCGCGTCAGCAGCGCGTAGTAGTGCGAGGCAAAAGTGTTGACGAGGATGCCGCGCACCACTTGGAACCCGACGACCGTCGGAACGGCAAGATGCAGGATTTCCGCCGTGACCGTCATTTCGGACAGGCCACCGGGCGATGTCGCAAGGATGGCGGCCGGATAGCTCAACCCTGTTGCGACGGACAGAAGCAGGGCAAAACCCACCATGACGCCGCTCAGCCCGAAAATGGAGATGACGCTGAAAAACGCCACCCGCGGAAGCCTGGCGAGAATATCCCGGCGAAAGCGGCAACCGACGGCAAAACCGACCATCAACTGGGCAGCCGCGAAAAGCGGCTGATACATCTTGCCGGCGACGAGCCCGCGTGACGCGAAAATGGCCGTAAACAGGACCGCCCCGATCATATAGGGATTGTTGAGGTGGATGCGCCCGAGACAATAGGCGAAACCCGCCCCTCCCGCGATCAATCCCACCGTCCAGTACGGATCGACGATCATGGTGCCCGGCGCGATGGCGAAATGCGGCGGGCCGAAAGTCAGCAGGATCGACGGGATGGTGACGGCGACCAGCGTGACGCGCAGCGTATGGACGATGGCGATCGGCTCGGCCTGCGCGCCCATCTGGACGCCGATGTTGCCCATCTCCGCCAGCCCGCCCGGCAGGCTCGCGAAAAACGCCGTCTTCATGTCGAGCCGGGCCTGCCGGGCGAGGATGACCGCGGCCACGCAGGACACGAGCACGGAGACGATGGCGCTGAGCACCATGAGCGGAAGCCACCCGCCGAGCTCCGCCAGGACGCTTGCCGTCATCGTCAGCCCGACGGCGGTCCCGATCGTGAGCTGGCCGAACCTCCTCACATTATCGTTGGGCCGCAGATCGAACCCGGCCGCCGACAGGCAGGCCGCTACGAGCAGCGGGCCCAGCATCCAGGCCAGCGGGACATGGCAGGCCGCGCCTGAAAAGCCCACGAGCGCGGCAAGCCCGAAGGCAAAGGTGGTCGTGGCCAGCCTTTTCCAGGCATTCAACGAGGGAATTGGCGCACTCCTTGAAAGATAGGGATTGTTTTGCAAGCCCACCGGGGAAGGCCGAAGGAGGACTCCGGCGGTTCGATGCCCCGATTTCTATCCGGCGTCCAGGTCCTTCAGCACCTCGCGGCCGATCCGGAAGCTGTCGACCATCGCAGGCACGCCGCAATAGATGCCCACTTGGAGAAAGACTTCCTTGATTTCGTCGCGGGTCACGCCGTTGTTGATGGCGCCGCGGACATGCGCGGCAAGCTCGTGGGGACGGTTGAGCGCGCTGATCATCGCCAGGTTGATGATCGAGCGGGTTTTCCGGTCCAGCCCCTCGCGGCTCCAGACCTCGCCCCAGCAATAGGTGGTGACGAGTTGCTGCAGGTCCCGCGTGAAGTCGTCGGCCTGGGCCAGCGCCTTGTCCACATAGGCGTCGCCAAGCGTTGCACGGCGGATGGCGAGGCCCTTGTCGTATGTTTCCTGGTCCATGTGCATTTCCTTTCAAGAGATGGTCGGATCGATGAATGTCCGGCGCGCCGGCAGCCCATGTACGTACCGGTTACGAGGCCGCGCGCAGGCGCTCGGCTTCGGCTATCAGCTCGTTCAGGATGTAGGGCATGACACCGCCGCTGCGCGCATACTCGACCTCGACGGGCGTATCGAGGCGAAGGATCAACCGGACCTCCGCCCTCGCCCCGTCGGCCCGATGGATGACGAGCGTCAGCGACTGTCCGGGCTCCATGTCGTCGCAAAGGCCGAGGATATCGAAGCGCTCCGAACCATCAAGGGCAAGATCCGTCGTCCGGGTCCCCTCCGCAAGCTGGCACGGAAGCACGCCCATGCCGGCAAGGTTGCTGCGGTGGATGCGCTCGAAGCTTTCGGCAACGACCGCGCGCACGCCGAGAAGCCGCGTCGCCTTGGCCGCCCAGTCGCGCGCGCTGCCGGTTCCGTATTCCTGGCCGGCCACCACGATCAGAGGAACGTCGTCGGCCTTGTAGCGAAGCGACGCCTCGTAGATGCTCATCGTTTCCCCGTCCGGCTGGTGCGTGGTCACGCCGCCTTCCACGCCCGGAACCATGAGGTTGCGCAGGCGCTGGTTGCCGAAGCCGCCGCGCACCATGACCTCGTGATTCATCCGCCGGGCGCCGAAATTGTTGAAATCCAGCGGGGCGACGCCGAGGCTGGAAAGATACACGCCGGCCGGGGAACGCGCCTTGATGTTACCGATCGGGCTGATGTGATCGGTGGTGACGGAATCGCCGAGGATCGCCAGCGCCCTCGCCCCCGTGACCGGCTTCAGGACGGAGGCCGACAGTTCGGGCGCGAGGAACGGAGGCTCCTTCAGGTAGGTCGATCGCTCGTCCCAGGCGTAGAGGCTGCCTGTCGTTTGCGGAATGGTCTTCCAGTTCGGATCACGCGCGGCGATGTCCCCGGCATAGGTTTCCCGGTAGAAGGCGGGATTGGCTGCGATCGCCTGCGCCGCCCCGAGCTCTTCGGCTGTCGGCCAGATGTCGCGGAGATAGACGGGCCTGCCGCCAAGATCGACGCCCAGCGGCTCGTTCAGGAGGTCGATGTCCATCCGCCCCGCCAGCGCGAAGGCCACGACGAGCGGCGGGCTTGCAAGAAACGAGGCGCGGACGGCCGGGTGGATGCGCGCCTCGAAATTGCGGTTTCCCGACAGCACCGCGCAGGCGACGACATCCCGCGCGGATATCTGTTCCTCCAGTTCGGGATCGATCGGCCCGGAGGCACCGACGCAGGTGGCGCAACTGTAGCCGGCGACGGCGAAGCCCAGCGTGTCGAGCGCGTCCTGAAGGCCGGCCGCTTCCAGATAGCGGCTGACCACCATCGACCCCGGCGTCAGCGATGTCTTGACCCACGGCCGGGTGCGAAGGCCCTGGGCGACCGCATTGCGGGCGACCAGCCCCGCCGCCAGCATCACGCCCGGATTGGACGTATTGGTGCAGGACGCGATGGCCGCGATTACGACGTCGCCGTCGCGCACCCCGCGCCCGTCCTCGCCGGCGACGGCCGCCGGCGCCTTTCCGTAGCCGCCCTCCGCCACCGGCGCCGCGAGCACGTCGGCAAAACGTTCCTTCAATCCGTCGAGCGGGATGCGGTCCTGGGGCCGCTTCGGCCCGGCAAGGTTGGGCACGACGATCGATAGGTCCAGTTCGAGCACGTCGGAATAGTCGATGTCGCCGGGCTTCGGCGCGCCGAAAAAGCCTTGCGCGCGATAGAGCGTCTCGACCGCCCGCACCGTCTCCTCGCTGCGTCCCGTCTGGCGCAGGTAGGAACAGGTCTGGCCGTCGACGGGGAAATAGCCGATCGTCGCCCCGTATTCGACCGCCATGTTGGCGATGGTCGCGCGGTCGGGCACGCTCAGCGTCGTGACGCCCTCGCCGAAGAACTCGACGAACTTGCCGACGACCTTCGCCTTGCGCAGCATCTCGGTCACATGCAGGACGAGATCGGTGGCCGTCACGCCTTCGCGCAGCCGGCCGGCGACATGCACGCCCACCACGTCCGGCGTGAGGAAGAAGAGCGGCTGGCCGAGCATGGCGGCCTCGGCCTCGATGCCCCCGACACCCCAGCCGACGGTGCCGAGGCCGGCGATCATGCAGGTGTGCGAATCCGTCCCGACGAGCGTGTCGGGATAACAGATCCCGTCCTTTTCGAGATAGCCGGGGGCGAGAAGCTCGAGATTGAGCTGGTGCAGGATGCCGGCGCCCGGCGGAAACAGGCGAACGCCGCCATAGGCCTGCATGGCCCATTTGACGAACCGGTAACGCTCGGCATTGCGGCGGATGTCGAGCGCGGTATTGAGCGCCAGCGCATCCGGCCGGGCATTGAAATCGACCGTCAGCGTATGATCGAGCGCCATGTCGACCGGCACCTTGGGGCCGACGGTCCCGGCGGGATAGCCGCGGCGCATCATCGCGCCGCGAATGGCCGTCAGGTCGCCGAGAAGCGGAATGCCCGCCGCGCAATTGAGGACGATGCGCCCGATCGTGAAGGGGATTTCCGTCTCGCGCGGCGCGTCGGGCCGCCAGTTGGCGAGCGATTCGACATGGTGTGGCAGGACCTTCCTGCCGTCGCAATTGCGCAGGACGGATTCCAGCACGATGCGCAGCGACACGGGCATGCGCGAGACCTTGCCGATGCCGTTCTCCTCCAGCGCGGGGACGGAGAAGTAGCGGTAGTTCAGGCCCGGCCCGAGGGGGATGTCACGGCGGGTCATGTCCTTGAGATTCACTGTCATCGGGAACTCACTGAGGAAAGGGGTTCCATGAGCGCACGGACCGAGGAGAGATCGGCAAGGGTGCGGACGCGCTCCGTGAGGGTCTCGGCCTGCGCCTCGGGCAGGCGTCCGCGCGTCAGCCGCCTGAACTTCTCCCGGCTTTCGGCCTGCGTGCAGGGATCGGCGGGCGTGCCGTGACAATCGAGCACCATGCCTTCGAACGATCGTCCGTCGGCGAGCCTCAGCGAGACGCAGGCGCCATACTGGGCGGGATAGACGGCGTCGATGCGGGGATCGACGCCGATCTCTATCCGCGCCGCCAGCTCCCGGATATCCGCGCGGCCGACCGCCTCGGCGGCAAACATGTCCGGGTCGCGCGGATCACCGAGGAGGGAGAGCGCGGCGCAATAGGGGATGCTGTACTGCGCGCCCATCGTATCGATCGGCACGGGCTCGCTGTTGTTCTGGGCCGCATATCTGCTGACGCCGACGCGCACATGGGCGATATCGGCGGATGCGAGCGGCCGGGGACCGCGCATCTCCAGGAGCAGTTGCACGGTGGACTGGATCCATCCGCAGATCGGATAGACCTTGAACCAGGTCTGCGCGATCGCCCATTGCGACCCCAATCCGGCGCTCAGCCTGGCTGCGTCCGCGCTGGCGCCGCCGAACACCTCCACGAGGCCGAAGCGGCTGTCGATGGCGAAGGGCGGGCCGAGGAAGCCGCGCCGGGCAAGCTGGGCGGCGCGCACGCCGGCTTCGGCCGCGCGGCCGAGATGCAGCCGCTTCACCATGCCGCCCCCCTTGCCGACGGCAAAGCTCTTGATGCCGCCGGCGGCGGAGCAGCTCAGCCCGATGGCGGAGAGAAGCTCGTCGCGCGTCAGGCCCATGACGATGCCCGCGGCGACCGCGCAGGCGGCCGGGGCCGAAAGGCTGGTCACATGAAAGCCCCGCCGGGACGGTTCGGCGCCGAGCGCCAGGCCAATGTGGTGCATCACCTCGTAGCCGGCGACGATGGCCTCCAGAAGCCGCGCGCCGCCGGCCTCGACCGCTTCTCCGGCGGCAAGCGCGGCCGGGATGACGGCCGCGCCGGGGTGCACGACGGATTGCGCGATCAGGTCGTCGAGCTCGTAGCCATGGATCGCCGTTCCGTTGCACAGGGCGGCGGCAGGCGCGGCGAGCCTGCCGCGGCCGATGACCGTGCTGAAGCCCCGGCTTGCCTCCGCGACCATCTCGTCGGCGAGGAGGCGCGACCAGGGCTGCGAGGCGCCGAAGACACCGCAACCGAGCGCCTCCAGAAGGCAGATCCGCGCCTGCTCCACGACGGCAGGAGGCAGCGTGTCGAGGGATATCCGGCGGACGAAGTCGATCAGGTCGTGGGCGTGGCTGTTGGTCGTCATGCTGTCCATGCGTGGTCCTCTGCTGTCCTTTGCAATGCGGCCGTCAGAGCCGGATGACACCGATGCCCTTCTCGATGTCGATCCGCGTGCCGAACGGCTCGGAAAGCGACTTGAGGCGTCGGAGAACCGCCTCGCCGGTTTCCCCGTCGGCAAGGAAGGGGCGGCCTTCCGTCAGGGCATGCGAACCTTTCCCCGTCCGCCGCGTGATCACCGTTCCGTCCGGCGTCGTCCGGCGGCCCATCTCGACCGGGTGCAGCCGGATCTCCTTCAGGACGTCGCCGTCGTAGGCTAGCTCGAACACGGCGGAACTCCACCAAGGCGCAAGGTCGAGGCCGGGATGGAGCGGATGGGCCGCGGCGTTCAGCGTCGTCAGGCGGTCGACGTCGTGGTCCCACGCCTCGTAGCTGTCATAGGGCACCCGGCGGACGAATTCCGATTGGCAGATGAAATTGCCGACGCCGTAGAAGATCGGCTTGCCGTCGTGGATCTCGATGCCGAGCGTCTTGTGCCAGCCGTGGCCGATGCAGATATCGGCGCCCGCCTCTATCGCGGCATGGGCGAACTGGCGGGCGAAGCGCGGAGGATTGTCGCTGCGCGGCCCTTCCGAGACATTGAAGTGATGGGCGACCATGACGAGGTCGGCCATCGCCGCCGCCTCGCCGATCGAGCGGAGATTACCTTCGAGGTCGCGCGGATGGCATTCACTGAACACCCCGAACCCCTCGCCGGCGACGAAGGCCGGTGCGGTGCGGGTCGACTGGTCGCCGGGAAAGTTCAGCACGATCTCGCCCGCCTCCCTGCGGCCGCCGATGCCGAGCCGGCCGGCAAGCCTTTCCAGCTCGGCGGCGGCGGCCCTGTCGATCTCGTATTTCATCGACACGCGCAGGGGATTGACGCCCGGCCGGCCGCGCAACTGCGCCTTCGGATGGCTCGCCCATTCGTAGGCCTTGTTTCCCGAACTCGTCGAAACGAGCGCCACGCGGCCCTTGCGCGTCTCAAGGAAGGCCGGCTCGCGGGCCTCCTCCAGGTCGCGCCCGGTGCCGGCGCAGGCAAATCCCGCCGCCCGGCAATGGCGCGCCGTCGCGAGCAGGCCGGACGGACCGAAATCGAAACTGTGATTGTGGGCAAGGGACAGAAGGTCGATCCCGACCGCCTTCAGTTCCGCGGCAAGATCCGGCTCCGCGATCATGTAGCTCGCGATCCAGTCGCCGCGCGCGGCCCATTCCAGATCGTCGGCGGTGCCGAAATTCATCTCGAGATGCGCGTAGGTGACGTCGGAGTCTGCGAGCAGGTCGAGGACCGCGCGGAACTTGGGCTCCTCATAGGCCGAGAAGGGCCGGGACATCATGCATTCGCCCGCAAGGACGACCTTCCAATCCCGTTTCCGAGACATGTTCTCACCCCGTTTGCTTGATCGATCAGTCGGCGGCGCCCGTCGCAGGACGGGCGCCCGCGCGCGCGCTCAATAATAGGCGCGCTCGGCACCGAGGAGATTTTCCCGGAAGCGATCCTTCAGATGGGCGCCGTCGCGCACGCGGATCGACATGGGATAGCGCTGGGTGTTCACCTTGATCGCCGCGAAGAATGGCCCGTCCGTTTCGAACAGCCGGGGCACGACCGCGTCGAGTTCGGCCGGGGTATAGACCGTCTCGGCACCGGCAAAACCGCATGCCTGCGCGACGCCGGCAAGGCTCACGCCGCGCTGCGTGTGGGTCGGCTGCATGCCGGTCTCGCTGTAATACTCGTTGTCGATCACCACGATGGCGAGGTTCTTCGGCCGTTGCGCGCCGATCGTCGCGAAGGCGCCGATCCCCATCAGCATCTCGCCGTCGCCCGTCACCACCAGCACGCGGCGCTCGGGCTGGGCGAGTGCGAGGCCGAGGCCCGTCATGGCCGCCGCCCCCATGCCGCCCCAGAGGCAGAACGTGTTGGGGTGGTCGACCGTGCCGGCATCGTAGGTCGCCGAGCCGAGCCCCGTGACCATCAGCGCGGTTCCGCGTTTCGCCACGATCGTTCCCATCACCTCGCGGCGGTCCATCGTGCCCTTTTTCGTATCGGTCATCGTCATTTGCTCCAGTCCTTGAAGCCGAGAAGCCGCTGGCTGAGGAGCACCGCGACCGCGCAATTGGAAGAGAAGGCGAGCTGTGCGGCGGCGTAGACGATCTGCCCCACCTCCTCGGCGTGGTTCGCACGATGAATGTAGACGCCCATATCCTGCAGGACCCGCTCGGCGTTCTGGCCCATCGGCAATTGCCAGGGGTTGAACTCGCCCCACTCGCCCCGCATCGTGACAATCATCAAGAGCGGCATGCGGCAGTGGAGCGGAACGCTCAGCATATTGATGCAGTTGCCGACGCCGGACGATTGCATGAGGAGCGCACCGCGGTCGCCGCCGAGCCATGCGCCGGCCAGCATGGCGACACCCTCCTCCTCGGTGGTCAGGGAGACGGCGGACATGCCGGGGTCCGCCTCGCAGCTCGCTATCAGCTCGACATGGCCCGCATCCGGAACGTAGGCGACCTGCCTGACATCGCTCCGCTTGAGCGCCTGGAATATCTCGCCGGGCCAAAGCCGGGGGGTGGGTTCTATTTTCACATCGACTCCATGGAAGGCTTGAACAGTATTTGAAACGTCGGGTTCCGGCTGCGCGGCCGTGGGCCGCGCAGGCGATCGGCATTCTTCGGGGTCTATGCGGTCAGAGCTGGTTGGCTACGCCGGACTGCTTGACGACCTCGGACCACTTTCCGATATCGTTGACCACCTGCTTGGAGAACTCCTCCGGCGTGTTGCCCACGAGCACGGCGCCGGTCGGCTCGAAGCGGCCGCGGAAATCGGGATCATCGATCAGCGCCTTGGTGCCCTCGTAGACCTTCTGCACGATCTGCGGGTCCGTTCCGGCGGGGACCAGGAGGCCATACCAGAGATCGGATTCGAAGCCGTCGAGGCCCGGCAGCTCGGCGACCGCCGGAATGTCCGGCAGGGACGAGTTGCGTTGCAGGCTGCTGACCGCCAGCGGGCGGAGCTGCTCCTGCTTGATATAGGGCGAAGCGCTGAGGATCGAGACGAAGAGGCAGTCGATATGGGCGCCGAGGAGCGCGGTGATCGACGAGCCCGTTCCCTTGTAGGGGACATGCGTGATGTCCACGCCCGCCCTCGCCTTCAGCATCTCCAGCGCCAGGTGCGCGCCGCCGCCGACACCGGACGAGCCGCAACTGAGATCGCCGGGGCTCTTTTTCGCCAGCTCCAGGAATTCCTCCATGGTCTTCGCCGGCGAGGACGGCGGCACCAGGAAGACGAAGGGCAGGCTCGAAAGCATGGAGACGGGCGTGAAGTCCTTGACCGGATCGTACTTGACGCGGTCCCCGAAGAGCTGCGGATTGATGACGATCGTGGCGTTGGTCGTCAGGAGCAGCGTATAGCCGTCCGGCTTCGCCTTCGCGACGATGTCCGTCCCCAGGTTGCCGTTCGCGCCGGCCTTGTTCTCGACGATGACGGGATTGTTGTTCCACAGGCCCTGGAGCTTGTTGGCGAGCTCACGCGACATGATGTCCGTGCCGCCGCCCGCCTCGAAGGGCGTCACGATCCGGACCGTCTGGTCCGGATAGTCCTCGGCGGACTGGGCGAGAGCCGGCGCGGCCTGCAAGGCGATGAGCGATATTGCTAGCCCGGCGATATGATGGCGATATGAAAACATGACTTCCTCCCTTTATGCGTCGGGAGTTTAGTGAGCCGGTTTTGCGGGCGCAAAGCGTCATTTTCGATAGTAGTATGCGCTGGCGGCATACTGGAACCGGGCGCGCGGATGCGCGCTCTCCTGCCGCACGAGGATGTGCCAAGCTTACTTCGCCGCGCGTTCGCGCTCCCGCGCCCGCAGCGTCGCGCGAACGTGGTCCGGCGTCAGCCTGGGCGCCAGGAGCTCTATGAAATCGAAGATGAAGCGTCGGATATAGGTGTCGGTCCGCAGGGTGACGTAGCTGGTGCTGGCCTCGAAGAGATGGCTGGCATCGCGCGCGCGGAGCGCCCTGTCGTGCGTCGGGTCGAAGGCGTCGGTCGCCATGACGGCGATGCCGAGGCCCATCTCGACATAGGTCTTCCCCACGTCGGCATCCACGGCGTTGAAGAGGATCATCGGCGAGATCCCCTTCTTCTCGAACGCATCGAGGATCTTCCATCGGCCGCTGCGATGCGGATCGTGCGCGATCATCGGATATTTGGCGATGGCCTCGAGCGTCAGGGTCTTGACCCGGAAGATGGGGTGGCCTTTCGGCGCGATCAGGCTGCGCGTTATCTGATAGCAGGGCATCCGCAGGAGGCTCGGAAAGGGCCGCATGGTCTCCGTGCCGACGGCGATGTCGGCCTTGCCGGTCTCGACCGCCTCGCAGATCTCCGTCGGGTTGCCCTGCAACAGACCGATGCGCACCAGCGGATGGCGCTGGACGAAGCTCTTGATGACGCGCGGCAGGATATATCGGGCGTGCGTATGGGTCGTGGCGATCGTCAGCGTCCCGCCTTCCTGGGCGCCGTAGTCCTCGCGGATGTTCTTCAGGCTCTGGACTTCGTTGAGGATGCGCTGGGCGATCTCGACGACCTCGCGGCCCGGATCCGTCAGGCCGGTCACGCGGTTCCGGCTGCGCTGGAAGATCGAGAAGCCGAGTTCGAGCTCCAGCTCCTGGATCTGCTTGCTCATGCCCGGCTGGGAGGTATTCAGCGCCTCGGCGGCGGCCGAGATATGGTTGCCCTGCCGGTTGACCTCAACGACATATCGGAGTTGGCGAAGCTGTACCATGGGCGTGTCCTGCGGTGATGACCTCACGCCCAGTCTATGCGGCCCGCACCGGCGTCGTCATGAAAAATATGGGGCTTTTCACAGGACGCCGGCCGCCTTCCGTCAACCCTCCTCGATCGCCTGGTCCTTCTGCTGGCGAACCAGCGGAACCACCATCAGCGCCATGAGGCCGAACGCGATCGCCAGGAAGACGGCGCTGAGGGGCGAGGTGACGAAGACCTCGGGATTTCCGTGGGATTGCAGCAGGGCGCGACGGAAGTTCTCCTCGATCATCGGCCCGAGCAGGAAGCCGAGGATGAACGGCGCCGGCTCGCAGTCCAGCTTGAGGAAGATGTAGCCGAGCAGCCCGAAGAAGGCGGCGAAGGCGACGTCGCTGGCGCTCATGTTGACCGTGTAGATGCCGATGCAGGAGAACACGAGGATGAGCGGATAGAGCCAGCGATAGGGCACCTTCAGGAAGGAGACCCAGAGCCCGACCAGCGGCAGGTTGAGGATGACGAGCATGACATTGCCGATCCACATACTGGCGACCAGCCCCCAGAACAGGCTGGGATGCGAGGTCATCACCTGTGGTCCGGGCGTGATGCCGTGGATCATCAGCGCCCCGAGGAGCAGGGCCATGGTCGCGCTACTGGGAATGCCGAGGGTCAGCGTCGGGATGAAGTGCGTCTGCGCGGCCGCATTGTTGGCCGATTCCGGCCCGGCCACCCCTTCGATCGCGCCCTTGCCGAAGCGGGACGGATCCTTGCTGAGCTTCCTTTCGAGCGCGTAGGACGCGAAGGAGGCGATGGTCTGCCCCGTTCCCGGCAGGACGCCGAGGATGGAGCCGATGCCGGTGCCGCGCAGGATCGGCTTCCACGAGGCCTTCAGGTCCTCCCGCGTCGGCATGAGGTTGGTCACGCGCGCCGTCAGGACATCGCGCTGCAGCGAGACGCCGAGATTGACGACGATCTCCGAGAAGGCGAAGAGGCCGGCGGCGACGACGACGAAGTCGAAGCCCTCGGCAAGGCCGTCCATGCCGAAGGTGAAGCGGTCAATGCCGGAATTGACGTCCGTTCCCGCCAGGCCGAAGACCGCGCCGCAGAACGCCATGCCCATGCCCTTGACCAGGGAGCCGCGCACGAGGGCGGACGAACAGATCAGCGCCATGAACATGAGGGAGAAGTACTCCGCCGCGCCAAACTTAAGCGCCACGGCGCCGAGCGGCGGCCCGACGAAGGCGATGAGCAGCGTGCCGATGCAGCCGGCGACGACCGAGCCGATGGCGGCGATGGCCAAGGCCGGCCCCGCCCGCCCCTGCCGCGCCATCTGGTATCCGTCGATGCAGGTGACGGCCGAGGAGGATTCCCCCGGCAGATTGACCAGGATCGCGGTGGTCGAGCCGCCATAGGCGGCACCGTAGTAGATGCCGGCGAGCATGATCATCGCCCCCTCGGGCGGAAGGCCGAAGGTCAGCGGCAACAGCACGGCGATCGTCACCAGCGGCCCGACGCCCGGCAGGACGCCGATGAAGGTGCCGAGCAGCACGCCGGCGAAGCAATAGGCAAGGTTCATCGGCGACAGGGCGACACCGAAACCCAGCGAAAGATGCTGAAGGAGTTCCATCACCAGGGCCTCAGCTTGAGGGGAATGTTCAGTCCGTAGACGAAGATGCCCACCGCGATCAGCGTCATCGCAAGAACCATGACGGCGAGTTCGCGCATGCTGCCCTCCCGTCCCGCCAGGCGGCTGATCAGGACGAGCGCCACGACCGCGACGATGAGACCGCGCGACTCGATGAGCAGGCTGAAGACGAAGACGGCGGCAAGGATGAAGGCGAGCGGCCGGATTTCCCAGCTCGTCACGCTTTCGGAAGCCTCCGGATGAAGCGTCGAGCGGACGACCATCGTCAGGCCGATGAGCGTCATGATGGTTCCGAGGATCGCCGGGAAGTAGCCGGGGCCCATGTTGCCGGCCGTTCCCATGTCGTAGCTCTGCCCCAGCACGATGGTTCCAAGCCCGATCGCGCCGAAAAGGGCGCCGCTCAGGAAATCTTTTGTGATGTGAAGCTTCATTCTTCCTCCCCGTCCCGTGACATCGCGATGCCGGGGCGTCCTCCCGCCCGGCGCTGCTGTCACAGGCGCCTTTTCCGCATTCCGCAGCGAGCCTTCGCCGCCACGGACGATCTCAACTCGCTTTCGCCTTCACCGCTGCACGAACGGATTGGCCGACGGCGCACCGTAGTTCATCCAGACGCTCTTGACCTGCAGGTATTCCTTGATCATCTCCGCACCGTTCTCCCGGCCCACCCCGCTCTGGCGATAACCGCCGAAGGGCGACATGTAGCTGGTCGCGCGATAGGTGTTCACCCAGACGGTGCCGGCCTTCAATGCCTCCGTCATGCGCACCGCCCGGCCGATATCCCTTGTCCAGACCCCGGCCGCAAGCCCGTACATCGTGTCATTGGCGATCCGCACGGCATCGGCCTCGTCCTTGAAGCGGATGACGGAGAGGATCGGGCCGAACACCTCCTCCTGCGCGATGCGCATCGTGTTGCGCACGTCCTTGAAGATGGTCGGCTCGACGAACCAGCCGTCGCCGCATTCGGGACGCCTGCCCGGCTCGCCGCCCATCACCAGCGTCGCCCCCTCGCCGAGGGCGACGTCGATATAGTTCAGCACCTTCTCGTATTGCGGCCTGGTCGTGACGGGGCCGACCTGCGTCTCCATCTTAGCGGGGTCACCCATGCGGGCCGCCTTTACCGTCTCGACGAGGCGGTCGAGGAAGGCGTCGTGGATGGAATCCTCCACCAGGAGGCGGGAGCCTGCGAGACAGGTCTGGCCGGTGGCCGCGAAGATACCCGCGATGGCACCGTTCACCGCCTCGTCCAGATCGGCATCCGCGAATACGATGTTCGGCGATTTCCCGCCGAGTTCCATCGTCACATGCTTCATGGTCTGCGCTGCCGCGGCATAGATGCGCTTCCCGGTCGCGTCCGATCCGGTGAAGGCGACCTTGGCGACCTTCGGATGCTCCACGAGGGGCGTGCCGACCTCGTTGCCGAAGCCCGTGACGACGTTGACGAGGCCGCCCGGCGCGCCGGCCTCCTCGATGATCTTCACGAATTCCAGGACGGAGGCGGAGGTGAATTCGGACGGCTTGATGACAACGGCATTGCCGGCCGCGAGCGCCGGCGCCAGCTTCCACGCCGTCAGCATGAGCGGCGAGTTCCACGGCGTGATGATCGCCACGACGCCGAGCGGCTCGTAGCGCGTGTAGTTGAGATAGCCGCGTTTATCGAGCGGGATGACGGAGCCTTCCACCTTGTCGGCGAGCCCGCCGTAGTAGTGGTACCAGTTCGGCATGTAGCGCATCTGCGCCAGCATCTCGGCCATCAGCTTGCCGTTGTCGCGCACCTCGATGGCGGCGAGATGCTCGGCGCGCTGCGCGGCGAGGTCGCCGATGCGGCGCAGCAGCGCGCCCCGCTCGCTGGCCGTGCTCGAAGCCCAGGGGCCGGCGGTCACGGCCGCGTGGGCGGCTTCGACGGCCCTGTCCACGTCCACAGTGTTGCCGCGCGCGACCCGTGCCCAGGGCTTACCGGTGAAGGGGTTGTACGTATCGAGCCATTCGTCGCCATCGGGATCGACGAACCTGCCGTCTATGTAGTGCTGAAAATCCTGCATTCCGGTCTCTCCCGTCATCGTCATACACCCGGCTCGTTCGGCGAAGCCCACTTCGCGTGCTCCGACACCGTGCCCTTGAGAAGCCTGTCGATATCGAGCGCGCCGTGGGCCGGGTCGGGCAGCAGTTCGTTCAGCGTGCCGTTCTCCATCGACAGGGCCTCCGCGCGCTCGCGCTGCAGCGCCCTGGCGAGGACCTGCTCGGCCAGCAGGCGCGGCACGACGGCGATGCCGTCGTCATCGCCCACCACGATATCGCCGGGCGAAACGATGACCCCGCCGACCTCAACCGGGACATTGATTGAGCCGGGTGTGTTCTTCTGCGGCGCGCGCGGCGACACGCCCCGGGAAAAGACGGGAAACCGGTCGCGGCGCAGCAGCGCCACGTCGCGCACCGTCCCGCTCGCGACGACGCCGACGCCGCCCCGGCCGCGCACCTGCAGGGCGCTGCGATGGCCGAAACAGCCGCTTTCGGAATCGCCGGCATCGATGACGAGCACGTCGCCCGGCTGCATCATCTGCACCGCCTTGTGCGTCATGATGTTGTCGCCGGGAAAGCAAAGCACCGTGAAGGCGGATCCCACCAGGGCGATATTCTCGAAGATCGGCCGGATATCGGCCTTCATCGCGCCATGGCGGCCCATCGCATCGCTCAGGGTGGACGTCGGCACACCCTTGAACCTGTCGATCAAGCCGGACGGCGCCCGCTGGAAATCATGATAGATATGGCCATACATGGCCTTCTCCCCTTAAAAGTTCTTCATGCCGTCCGCTCAGGCCCGCTCCGCCACGAGCGTTTCGCGAACACCATCAAGAAAAGCCCGCGCCGGACCGGCGACGAACGCCTTCACGTGAACGTTGACCCAGCGCAACCCCAGGCGGCGATAGTGCTCGACCATGTGCAGATCGCCCTGAACATTCATCCCTGCCACGCGTCCGGCCCGCTCTATCGTGCCGATGGCATCTTCGACCGCCTGCCGCACCTTCGGATGGTCGGGCTGCCCCTTGAGGCCCATCGATTGGGCAAGGTCCAGCGCGCCGATGTAGAAGACGTCGACGGCCTCGGACATCAGCATCCTCGGCAAATTGACGAGGGCGGCTTTCGATTCGATCATCGCCACGAGCAGCGTCTTGCCGTGGTCGCCTTCCCATTGCGTGATGCCACGGGCGATTGCCGCCAGTCCGGCGGGCGTATCCACATGCGGCGCCTGGATGCCATCGACGCCACAGCTCAGGTATCGGTTGATCAACCCGATCTCATGGGACCAGGGGCGCACGATGGACGCCATTCCCGATGCGCGCGCCGCCCGGGCCAGATCCTCAACCGCCTGGAAGTCCGTGCCGGCATGTTCGCAATCGATGAAAACCGCATCGAAGCCGAGGCCGCCGACGAACTCAACGAGGCGCGGGGTCGGAAAATCCGTGTTACAGACCGCGACCGTTCCGCCGCCCTTCAATCGGTTTTTCAGATCGTGGCTCATCGGCTTGCCCTGGCCAGATTCGCGGTCGTCGCACTTTCCGCAACGAAGCGCGCGAATTCCGTATGATCGGCATTGGGTCCGTTCCAGGCGCGCGCTTCCTCCCACAGGTCAAGGCAGGCACGGCCGAGGGTGGCGGGAACCTCGCAGGCGTCGGCCACGTCCATGGCCAGCTTGAGGTCCTTGACCATCAGTTCAAGCGCGAAGCCGGAATCATAGGCATGGTTGAGAACGTACTGCTTGAACTTGTTCTCGGTGCTGTTGTTTCGCCCGGTCGAGGCGTTGAGCACATCGATGACGACCTCGCCATCGATGCCGAAGCGTTCTGCGACGAGGAGCGCTTCGGCCACCGCCGCCAGACCGGCGGCCGAAACGTAGTTGTTGAGGACCTTGATCGCGTGACCCGAACCCAGCGGCCCGATGTGGAAACGCTTTCCCATGGTCGCAAGAAGCGGATCGAGGCGGTCGGCCAGCGCGCGGTCGCCACCCACCATGATCGACAGCGTCGCAGCGATGGCGCCCTTCATGCCCCCGGAGACGGGCGCGTCGAGCAGGCCGATTCCGAACACACCGAGATCCTCTCCGAGTGCGCGCGTGCCCACCGGTGCGGACGAGCTCATGTCGACGATCGCCGTGTCCGCCCGCATGCCCCGCACCAGACAGTCGCTCCCGGCACCGTCGCCGAGCGCGACGTTGCGCACGATCCTGCCGTCCGGCAGCATCAGCACCACCACATCCGATCGCTCGCCAAGCTCGGCGAGCGAGCGGGCGCTGCCGCATCCGTGCTCCGTGGCGAAAGCGTCCGCCTTCTCACGATCCACGTCATAGATCGTAACCTGCCAGCCGCCGGCAATCTGATTGGCCGCCATAGGCCGGCCCATGTTTCCGATGCCGACGAAACCAACCCTCGTCGTGCCCTTTGAAGCGGTCACCACAGTCCTCCCTTTATAAGTCCTTGCCAGCGGGCCAGCGCCGGAACTACATGGCCGATACCTTCGCCGTCCTGACGCTTTCCCTGGTCGCCCGCGCCGCGATGGCGGCGTTGCGCCCCGCGATGCGGCCGAAGACCGCGCCACTCATGAGGCCCGTCGCACCCGGATAGTTGAAGTAGAAGAGGCCCCCGACCAGTTCGCCAGCCACATAGAGGCCGGGGATCGGCCGTTCGCCACCGTCGATCGCCTGTGCGTCGGTGGAGATGCGCAACCCGCCGAAGGTGAAGGTGATGCCGCAGGTCACGGCATAGGCTTCGAACGGGCCGGTCTCGATGGGGTTCGCCCAGTTGGACTTGGGAATGTCCAGGCCTTCGGTGCGCCGCCCGTCCTTCACGGTGGGGTCGAAGGGCACGTCGCGCGTGATCGACGCATTGTAGTCGCGCACCGTCTTGAGGAAGGTCTCCCGGTCGACATCTCCCATCCTGTCGACCAGCTCCTCCAGCGTATCGGCGACCACGCGGGTCACGCGGCGGGTCTTGTATTCCGGCCGCAGGAGATGAACGACGGTCGAGTCGAAGATCTGCCAGGCGAACTGGCCGGGCTGTTCGAGAATGACCTTGCCGTATTTCGCATAGGTGTAGTTGCGGATATCCGCACCCTCGTCCAGGAACCGCTTGCCGGCCGCATTCACCATGATCGACCAGGGATAGCTGTCGCGCTCATAGTCACCGGTGACGGAGAGGTCGCCGAAGTCCTCGGCATAGCGCTCCCAGCCGACGGCATGGCAGCCGGACCAGTTGCCCTTGGGCTGTGCGCCGACCTTCAGCGCCATGTCGAGCCCGTCGCCGGTGTTGAACTTGCTGCCCCGCACCTTGGCGAGGTCCCAGCCCGGGCCGAGATACTTGGTGCGCCATTCACTGTTCGCCTCGAAACCGCCGCAGGCCAGCACCACCGACTTCGCCCGAACCTGTTGCGTCACGCCGTCCAGCTTGACGACAACGCCCTCGACGCCGGCATCCGAGCTGATGAGCTCGCGGGCCCACGCATTGTAGCGCACGTCGATGCCCGCCTTCTTCACAGCCGCGTAGAGCGAGTCGACAAGCCCCTGCCCGCCGCCCCAGGCCGCAAGCGTCGCGCCGCCCCAGAACTTGAACTTTCCATCGACCTTGAAGGACTGGCGGCCGAACTGCGGATAGAACTTCACCCCCTGCTTCACCATCCAGTGCATCGTGGCATTGCTCTGGCGGACGAGAATCTCGCAGAGATCGGGGTCGGTACGGTTGTGCGTGATGCGCGCCATGTCGTCGAAGAACATGTCCTCCGTATAGCTGCCGAAATCGCTGTCCATTTCCTCGGGCGTGAGATCGGGGGAGAGGGCCCGGATGTCGTCCGAGCCCGTATAGGCAAAGCGCATCAGGCCTTCGGTATAGGAACTGTTCCCGCCACGCTCCTCCTCCGAAGCCCGCTCAAGAACGAGCACGCTGCCGGCGCCATTCTCCCGCGCCGACAAGGCTGCGCACAGCGCTGCGTTGCCTCCTCCAACAATCACAACGTCATACTCGATCTCACTCATCGGCCGCTCCATAACTCCATCCTCGAACTTTCGTGCTGGCTCCTTCCTAGCAAAGTCGTTGAGCGAATTATCAGACTATCTGGTGCTTCTAGTATTCCGCACCGACATACTGGAGATGACCTTCCGTGATCATGTGCAAACGATGCGACCGCTCCGGATCGCAAGGGCGTTATCCTTTGCTGCTGCAGCGGCAATGAGGTCGGAAGGACGACGGGGCAGACATGGAATACGATCGTCAGATTCCCATTGACAATCGATATCTCAAATATATCCTAAAAATATATTTTATGAGGGAGCACCCTTTGAAACCCTTCTCCGCCGGCAGGATGCGTCTCAGCGACGTCGCCTATCACGGCCTGCGCAACGCCATCATCAAGGCGGATCTGCTCCCGGGTTCGCCGATCGACGAGAAGGAATGCATGGAGCAGCTCGCCGTCGGCCGGACACCGCTGCGGGAAGCGCTGCAACGGCTGGCGCAGGAGGACCTGCTGCTTGCGGTTCCCCAGCGCGGCTATTTCGTTTCCTCCACGTCGGCCACCGATTTCTTCCAGCTCCAGGAGTTCCGCCTCCAGGCAGAAGTCTGGGCCGCGCGGCTGGCGGCGACGCGCATCAGCGACGTCCAGCTCGATCGCCTCGCCGCGCTTATCGAGGAAGCACGCGCGGGCGTCGAGGCACGCCGCATGGAGATCGAATGGCATCTCGGCATCGACGAGGAGATGCACAAGCTGATCGCCGAGGCCTCCGGCAATGCCTATCTCGCGCAGGCGCTGACGCGTCTCTACGCCCTTTCGGTCCGCAGCCTTTACGTGTCGCGCATGCCGGTGGCGCTGCTCTTCGAGGATCTGAAGGACATGGTGGTGATCCACGAAGCGCTTGCGAGCCGCGATCCCGACAGGGCCGAAGCGGCGATGCGGGCGCACCTTTCCGTCAGCGCGACCAACCTCATCCGGCCGGTGGAGCCGGTCCGCCACAACCGCGTGGAGGTGGGGAAATGACCGCCGCGCGCCGAGGCAACCTCGTGACGCTGGCGCTTCTCGCCCCGTCCCTCCTCAGCGCGGTCCTTCTCCTGGTCATCCCGATCCTGATCGTCATCGCCTTTTCCTTCGCCGAGCAGGATACCTATGGCGGCGCCAGGTTCGGCTTCACATTGACGAGCTACCGCGAGCTCTTCCAGACGATCTACCTGCCGATCTTCACGAATTCGCTCCAGCTTGCGGCGGTCTCGACCATCGTCTGCCTGCTGGTCGGCTATCCGATCGCCTATTTCATCGCGTTGCGCGCCGGGCGCTATGCCGGCCTCCTGCTCGCGTTGCTCCTCATCCCGTTCTGGATCGATTTCATCGTGCGCATGTCGGCCTGGATGGTTCTGCTCGGCCGCGGCGGCACGATCAACAGCGCGCTTCTCGGCCTCGGCCTGATCGAACAGCCGATCCGTATGATCGGCACCTATCCCGCCGTGCTGGTCGGCATGCTCTACGCCTTCCTGCCGACGACGGTCCTGCCGATCCACGCCGCGCTGAACGGCCTCGACAAACGCCTTCTGGAAGCCGCCGACGATCTCGGCGCGACGCCGCTGCAATCCTTCTGGCGCGTCACCTTCCCCCTGTCGCTGCCCGGCGTCATGGCGGCGATCCTCTTCGTCTTCGTGCCGGCCATGGGCGTCTACGCCATCCCCGTCCTGCTCGGCGGCGGCAAGAGCATCATCCTCGGCAACCTCATCGTCCAGCTCTTTCTCGACTTCCGCAACATCCCGCTCGGCGCTGCCGTCTCCGTGGTGCTGCTCGCCATCTCCTCGGTCATCATCGTCTGCTACATGCGCGTGCTACGCTCGGTCGAGGAGGCACGGGCATGAGGAAGGTGCTCGCCCTCTACGTTCCCGCCGCCACGGTCGTCGGCTATATCTTCCTCTTCGCGCCGCTCATCGTGCTGGTGGTCTACGCCTTCAACGCCGGCCGCTCGACGGTGGTCTGGGAGGGCTTCTCGCTCGCCTGGTTTACGGAAGCGCTGCGCGACCGCAGCCTCCGGGCCGGCTTGCAGGTGAGCGTCATCGTCGCGATCGCCTCGGCGGCGCTTGCGACCGTCATCGGCGCAAGCGCGGCACTCGCCGTTGTTAAGCGGCCCTTCGCCGGCAAAAGCCTGTTCTCCACGCTGGTCATCGCCCCGCTCGTGCTGCCGGAAATCGTGCTCGCCGTCGGCCTGCTCGTCGCGACCGTCTGGACCGGCATTCCGCTCGGCTACGGCACGCTGATCGCCGGCCATGTGCTGGTGTCGATCCCCTTCAGCTTCCTCATCGTGCGCGCCGCGGCCTCCGGCCTCGATCCCCGCCTCGATGAAGCCGCCGCCGACCTCGGCGCCAACGGCAGCCAGGCCTTCCTGCGGGTGACGCTGCCGCTCCTTGCGCCCGCCATCCTCTCGGCCTTCCTGCTCTGCGCGGTGATCTCCTTCGACAATTTCGTCGTCTCGACCTTCGTCTCCGGGGTCGGTTCCACGCCGCTGCCGATCCAGATCTACGCCATGCTGAAGACCGGCCTCACGCCGAAGATCAACGCGCTCGGCGCCATGCTGATCGCCGTCAACGTCATCGTCATCCTGGTCGTCATGGGCCGCTATCTCAAGACGATCCGCAAACAATCATAACCACCAACCAAAATGGGGAATGCGACAATGAAAAACTGGAGAAGCCTGCTTACATCGGTCAGCCTGATCGCCTTCGCATCGGGAGCCTCGGCCGCCGAACTCAACATCTACGCCTGGTCCGGCGAAGTGCCGCAGGAAATCGTCGACGACTTTGCGAAGGAGACCGGCATCACCGTGACCTTCGACACCTACGATTCCAACGAGACGATGATGGCCAAGCTCTCGGCCGGCGCGAGCGGCTACGACCTCATCGAGCCGAGCCAGTACACCGTGCAGGTGCTCGCCAAGCAGGGCCTGCTGCAAGAACTCGACCACGCGAAGATCCCGAACCTCGGCAATCTCGGCGCGCCGTTCAAGGAAGTCTCTTACGATCCCGGCCAGAAATGGTCCGTGCCCTATATCTGGGGCACGACCGGCTTCGCCTACAACGAGGACTGCGTGAAGACCCCGCCGACGAGCTGGAAGGCACTGTGGGACCCGCAGTATGAAGGCCGCATCTACATGCTCGACAACATGCTGGCGGCCTATATCGCCGGTCTCCAGGTGAACGGCTTCAAGGCCGGCACCACCACGCCGGCGGAAATCGAGAAGGCGACGCAGTCGCTGATCGAGCAGAAGAAGGTGCTCGGCGGCTACAACAGCACCAATTTCGGCGACCTCGTCGCCTCGGGCGAGGCCTGCATCGTGCAGGGCTGGAACGGCAACATCGCCCAGGTGATGGCGACCAATCCCAAGGTCAAATATGTCGTGCCGGATGAGGGCGGCTCGATGTGGATCGACGGCTTCGCCATTCCGAAATCGGCGAAGAATGTCGAGGAAGCCTACAGGTTCATCGACTACATCATGCGCCCCGAGGTCGCCGCAAAGGCCGCGAATCTCTCCAAGTCGGCGACCGTGATCGACAAGGCCAAGGAGCTGTTGCCGAAGGAAGTGGTGGAGAACACCGCCATCTATCCGCCGGAAGACAAGCTGATGAAAGCGGACTTCATCCTCGATGTGGGCGACGCGACGAAACTCTACCAGGACGGCTGGACCAAGGTGAAGACCGCCCAGTAACGCGCCGGCGGCCGGATGCGGACCTCCGGCCGCCCCTTCTTCCCTCATGAGCTGCGAATGATATGCCGCCTGACACCATGACAGAGACGGCCGGCGCAAGCCGCGCCGCCATCGAGCTGATCGATATCCGCAAGGCCTTCGGCTCCGCCGGCGGCGAAACGACCTATGCGGTCGACCGGATGAGCCTCGCCATCAGGGCGGGCGAGTTCTTCACCTTCCTCGGCCCCTCCGGCTGCGGCAAGACGACGACGCTGCGCATGATCGCCGGCTTCGAGGAGCCCACGTCCGGGCGCCTGCTTTTGGATGGCAAGGAGGTGACCGGCGTTCCGGCCCACCAGCGCAACGTCAACACCGTGTTCCAGAGCTATGCGCTCTTCCCGCACCTGAATGTCGGCGAGAATGTCGGCTTTGGCCTCTCGGTGAAGGGTGTCGCGAAGGACGAGATCCGCCAGCGCGTCAAGGCCGCGCTCGAAAGCGTGCACATGGCCCACGCCATCGACCGCAAGCCTTCGGCGCTTTCCGGCGGCCAGCAGCAGCGGGTGGCGCTCGCCCGCGCGCTGATCAACCGCCCCTCCGTGCTGCTGCTCGACGAGCCCTTCGGTGCACTCGATCTGAAGCTGCGACGGGAGATGCAGATGGAGGTGAAGGAGATGCAGCGCAAGCTGGGCATCACCTTCATCTTCGTCACCCACGACCAGGAAGAGGCGCTGACCATGTCGGACCGCATCGCGGTCATGAACAACGGCGTCGTCCAGCAGGTCGGAGGACCGGCCGATATCTACGAGCGCCCCGCCAACCGCTTCACCGCCGGCTTCATCGGCGACATGAACCTCATCGATGCGCGCGTCATCGCACATGACAGCGACCGGCTTACCGTGGACGCTGCGGGCGGCCGGTTCGACCTCCCCAGCACCCTGCCGCTGCAGCCGGGCGATCCGTGCACGCTCGCCATCCGCCCGGAGGCGCTGCATTTCGTCGAAGGGGAGGCCGGTGGCAGGGTCCGCTTTTCCGGTGCGGTGAGCGAGGCCGTCTATATCGGCACGGACACCGTCTACGGCCTGACGCTCGCCGACGGCGCACGCCTTAACGCCCGCGTCCGCAACGGTGACGGCCAGCCCATGCCGCGAACCGGCGCGCCGGGCACGCTCGCCTGCGCGCCCTCCGCCATCAGACTTCTCACGCAATAGGACCTTTCTGCACCATGTCGATCAAATCCTACCGGATCGCCGACCCTGCGCCGCAGCTCGATACCGGCCTCCTCGCCCGTTTCGCCCGCGTCGAGGCGGCGACCGTCGGCCACTACCTGCATGACCGCTTCATGCGCAACGACCTTCGCCCGCTGATCGACGGCGTGCGGGTGGCGGGCACGGCGCAGACGGTGTCGATCCCCGGCTCCGACTCCACCCTGCTCTACCACGCGATGGACCGGGTGCGGCCGGGAGACATCCTGGTGATCGACCGGGCGGGCGACGAGCGCCATGCCGCCTGGGGCGGCTTCATGGCGGCGGTCGCGAAGGAGCGCGGCCTTGCCGGTGTCATCGTCGACGGCATGATCACCGATCCGGCGGCGATCCGCGAGGCCGGCGTGCCGACCTGGGCGCGCGGCGTCTCGCCCATCACCACGAAGCTGCTCAATCTCGGCGGCGGCTACAATATTCCGGTCTCCTGCGGCGGCGTCACCGTCAATCCGGGCGACGCGGTCCTTGCCGACGACTGCGGCATCCTCGTCCTTCCGCCCGCCGAGGTGGCGGGCATTTCGGATATCGCGCTCGCCGACCAGGAGGACGAAGGAACCTGGGTGGCCCGCATCCGTGCCGGAGCCAAGCTGCAGGATCTCGTCGATATCGCCGGCATGATCACCGAACGGCAAGAGAAGGATGGAGCCGCCCATGGCTGACATATTGAAGAATCTCGCCGTCTGGCTCTCGACCCCGCATCAGGCGATGATCGAGATCGCCCATGACATCGGCTATCGCCATGTCGTCCTCGACATCGAGCACGGTCTCTTCGACCTCGAAGCGATGGACCGCATTATCGCACTCGGCAAGGCGCTCGGCATGACCATGCACGCCAAGGTGCTGGGACCCGAAGCGATCCCGATCCAGCAGGCGCTCGACATGGGGGCCGACAGCGTCATCATCCCCCATATCGGCGATGCCGGGCACGCGCGCCGCGTCACCGCCTCCGCCAAGTACCCGACGCTCGGCACGCGCAGCTTTTCCGGCACCCGCCCCGCCCGCTACGGCGGTGTGAAGCCGGACTATTACGACAACGAGAACGCCAAGACCCGCTGCTATCCGATGATCGAATCCGCCGCAGCGCTACAGGATGTCGAGGCAATCCTGGCGCTCCCGACGGTGGACGGCCTCTTCGTCGGCCCAAGCGACCTCTCGCTCGATTCCGGCCGCGGTGCCTACCGCAACACGGACGCCGACAAGGCCGATCTCAAAAAGATCGCGGACGCCGCAGCAAAAGCGGGGAAACCCTGGATCATGCCCGCCTGGTCGCGGGCCGAGCGTGCCTTCGCGCAAGACCTTGGCGCGAGCCTGATGGTCGTGGCCGACGAGTACGGCTCGATCTGGATGGGCCTCGAAGACGCCGCCAAACCCTGACATCGATTTTCCGAACGGACACTTGCCATGAACGAGACCATTTCCTGCGGCAGCCGCCTGATGCAGATCCTGAAGGCCTATGGCGTCGACACCGTCTTCGGCATGCCGGGCGTGCACACGCTCGAAGCCTATCGCGGCATGGAGGCCGCCGGAATCCGCCATATCGGCGTGCGCCACGAACAGGGCGCCGGCTTCATGGCCGACGGCTATGCCCGAATGTCGGGCAAGCCGGGCGTCTGCATCCTGATCTCCGGCCCCGGCGTCACCAATGCCGCAACGCCGATCGGCCAGGCCTATTCCGACAGCGTGCCGATGCTCGTCATCACCTCCGTCGCCGCCAACAAGGATCTCGGCATGGGCCGCGGCACGCTGCACGAGATCACCGACCAGTCCGCCGTCACCCGTCCCCTCACCGCCTTCTCCGAAACGGCGGGCAGCCCCGAACAGGTGCGCGAATACATCGCCCGCGCCTTCGCGCTCTTCGACAGCGGCCGCCCGCGCCCCGTCCATCTCTCCATCCCGCTCGATGTCTTCAAGGCGCCGGACGACAAGCCGGCGAGCCGACGCACCACCGCCCGCCGCCGCGCGCCCGACGCCGCGCAGGTCGAGGCCGCCGCCGCCATCCTCGATGCCGCCAAACGGCCGGTGATCCTTGCCGGCGGCGGCGCGGTCTCGGCCGCCGCCGAGGTCAAGGCGCTGGCGGAGAAGATCGGCGCGGCGGTGGTTCCCACCATCGCGGCCAAGGGCATCCTGCCCGACGACCATCCGCTTGCGCTGGAGGTGACGGTTGACCGCGGCGCGACCCAGGCTTTCGTGCGCGAGGCGGACGCCGTGCTGCTCGTCGGCACCGAGCTTGCGGAACCCGACATCTGGCTCGACGGCCCGCTGCCCATGGACGGCAGGCTGATCCGCATCGACATCGACCCGGCGACGCTGGTGCGCGACTACGACGTGGACGTCGCCATGGAGGCGGATTCGAAACTGGCGCTGGCGGCCATCGCCGAAAAGGTCGCGCCGGCCGAGGGCTTCAGGAATTCCAACGCCATCGCCGAACTGCGCGCCGCCGAACGCAACGCGCTGACGCCGCTCGAACAGAAGCATGTGCGCGTGCTCGACAGCCTGCGCAACGCCATACCCGACGACGGCGTCGTCTATACCGACATGACGCAGCTCGCCTACACCGGCTACGCCTTCTATCGCAGCGCCCTGCCGCGCACCTGGCATTTCCCGGCCGGTTTCGGCACGCTGGGCTATGCCCTGCCCGCGGCGATCGGCGGCAAGATCGCAAGCCCCAAGACGCCCGTCGCCGCCATCGTCGGCGACGGCGGCTTCCAGTTCACGCTTCAGGAACTCGGCACGGCGGTGGAGAACAGGCTGCCGCTCGCCATCATCCTGTGGAACAATGACAGCCTCGCCCAGATCCGCGACGGCATGCTCGCCCGCGACATCCCGACCATCGGCGTCAACCAGCACAATCCGGATTTCGTGAAGCTCGCCGAGGCCTATGGCTGCCAGACCGCCGAGCCGAAGAGCTTCGAGGAACTGGAAGCCGCGGTAAGGATCGCCTTCACTGCAGACGGCCCGACGGTCATCCATCTGCGCGAGAATGCTCCTTTCTTGAATGCAGGCTAGTCGCCTGGATCAGCGGCGCGAGTGCTCTGCCCCCCGAAACCTCAAGGGAATTCGGGGATCAGGTCAACCGGCCGGAACCAAACCGCCGACCATAGTACGCCAGCGGCCAAGCGGCTCAAGAGGTGCAGACCCTTGAGATCGAGGAGCCGCCGGGACGAGGATTCGCGTGGGTTTGACCCGGCGCATGGTCTACGCAACCGTTGATGGCATGGCAGGCACGCTCGAACATGTCGGAAACCGGAACAGCGAAAAACCACCGGCGGACCGCTGCCATTCCCGGTCAGGTCGCGTTGCCCTTGCACCGTACGGCGGCGCCACCAGCGGCCTTGAGCTCATCGATCGAGGCAATGCCCATCAGGGCGAGGCTGATCGAGATTTCCCGTGTCAGGATCGCGATCACCTCGGCGACGCCGGCCTCGCCTGCCGCCGCAAGGCCGTAGGCATAAGCCCGGCCGAGCATCACGCCATCGGCGCCGAGGCCGACCGCCTTGAGGATATCAGTGCCGCGGCGGATGCCGCCGTCCAGCATGAGGCAGAAATCCGGGCCGACGGCGGCCCGGATCGCCGGAAGCGCGCCGATGGTGCTCGACGCGCCGTCGAGCTGGCGGCCGCCGTGATTGGAGATCACCACCCCGTCGCAGCCAAGCGTCCGTGCGGTCACGGCATCCTCCGGCGCAAGAACGCCCTTGACGACGAGTTTTCCGGTCCAGCGCTCGCGCAGCCAGGCGATGTCCTTCCAGGACAGGGTCTTGTCGATGCGACGCGACAGGTTGGCCGCCTGTTCCAGGGCGCCGCGGCCGAAATCCGGACGGTGCTCGATCGCCCGCACCGACGGCATGCCGCCGAGCGCCACATCGGCAAGCCAGCGCGGCTTCAGCGCGAGCCGCGCCAGAAGCCCCGGCGTCACCCGTGTCAAGGAACGGAAACCGTTGCGCACATCCCGTTCGCGAATGCCGGTAATGGCCGTGTCGACCGTGACGAACAGGGTGTCGACGCCGGCCTGTTCGGCCGCCGCAAGGAACTCCTCCGAGAGCGAGCGATCCTCCAGCACATAGAGCTGGAAATGCAGCGGCCCGCCCGTCACCACGCGAAGATCGGCGAGCGAGGCGATCGAGAAGGTCGACAGGCAGAAGGGGATGCCCGCGGCATGGGCGGCGCGCACTGCCTTCTCCTCGCCGCGACCGGAATAGAGCCCGAGGAACCCGACCGGCCCCAGCATGAACGGCAGGGGATGGCGACGTCCGAGATAGGCGGTCGAAAGATCCTGCGGGCCGGCTTCCGCCAGCACGGTCTGGCGCAGGCCGAACCGGGCGAAATCCGACCGGTTCGCCCGCATGGTCTCCTCCTCGAACGATCCGCCGTCGATGTAGTCGAAGAAGATCTTCGGCAGGCGCCGGCGGGCGAGATCGCGAAAATCGTGGATATTGACCAGGACCATCTCAGCCCCTGCCGGGGTCGATCGCGTCGAGGAAGCGGGTGACCGCATCCTCCCCCGCCACCGGCTCGCTGCCGGCCATCACCGCGATGGACAGGCCGATGAGCGAGGAGACGGGATTGTGGCTCGTCGCTCCGGCACGCAGGTTCATGACAAGCGTCGGGCAGAGGAAGAGGCCGAGCCGGACGACCCGCCGCCAGTCGGCAGGCAGCATGTCCCGTGCCTTCAGGGCCGCCAGCAAGGGACGCCACAGGGCCTCGGCCTTCACCTCCAGCAGCGCCCGCCGGACCGGGCTCGGTTCGAAATCCATCGTGACGTGCAGCCGATCCCCCTCAAGACGCGCGCTGGCCTCGTACCGCTCCGCCGCCAGGGCAGGATCGTACAGCCAGAAGGGATGGGCGAGAATGTTGTGGAAGGTCGTCTTCACCTCGGCAAGAAGCGTCGGGATGTTCTCGCCGGCAAAGGCCGGGTCGAAGAAGGCAAGGCGTGCGGAACCCTCGCGCTGCTCGTACCAGACGTTGGCGTTGTGGGCATCGCCATGGGCGACGACACCGCCGGCATCCGCAAGACGCGCCGGGGCAAGCCGCTCGTGCGCGGCATCGAAAAGCGCGCCGATACCATCCTTGTATTCGACGCCATTGACGACGAAGCGGCAGCGCGAAAGCCGGTCCCAGCCGAGCGTGAGGCCGGGAAAGGCGAAGTCCTCGCCGACATAGAATCGCGAAAGCCGCCCGCCCGGATAGAGGCCAGCCGGCGGATCGATCAGGCGTTCGTAGAACAGGCGGTGGATCGGCTCGGCCGCCACCTCGGCGGCGCTCACCGGATGCAGCGTGTCGAGATAGACCTTCAGCACGGCCTCGCTCAGCGCGCGCTCGGCTTCGACGGCCCTTTCGCGCGCTTCGGCATCGTCCGTCATGTCCAAGGCCCGCAGCACGTCGGAGAAGCGCGGGTCGGTGCGGCGGCGATAGACGAGGATCTGCTCGCCCGGCAGCACCGACATCAGGAGCGGCTGGTCCACCGGGAGCCCGGCCTTGGCCAGGATGTCGGCGCGATAATATTCGCCGCTCATCGCCTCCTCACCCTCTTCCTGATGGAACTTGAAGAAGAAGGCGCCATCATCGGTCTCGAAGAAACCGTTCAGCGAATTGAGGCTGTACTGGTCGTGGTTGATCGCCACGTTGCGTGCCTCGACCGCGAAGAGATCGCGCAGCAGGTCGGCCAGAAGCCGCTCCGCCCCCCCGCCCCCGGCTTTCGCGAGCGTCCTGATTTCCGCCGTGCGGCTGGTGGGCTGGGTCATGGCATTCTTTCCGGATGGACGAGGATCATTTGCTGCCGTGCAGGTAGCGGCTGCCGAGCGAATAGCGGCTGCCGACATAGGTCAGCGTGTTGACGGTGGCGACGACCTGCCCCGTCCAGGTCTTGCGGTGCAGGACGAGGCAGCAGTCGCCGGGGCGGATCTGCAGGAGGCGTGCATTGTCCTCGCCCGCCGGCAGCGCGCTGATGAGGTGTTCGACCTCGGTCAGCGGCGTTGCGGTCTGGAGGTAATCATATGTGGCCGCGACGCTGAAATCCTGCTCGACATAGCCGGAGACGAGGTCCGGATTGACATAGCGCTCCTCGAGCTGGACGGGCAGGTCGTTCTCGAAATGGATCACCACGGAATGATCGACAGGCCTCAGGGTCTCGAACTCGAAAGCGAGCAGCAGCTCAGGCTCCGGCCGCCTGATGCGCTCGAGCACGACCACCTCGGCCCGGTGGCGGCTGCCGCGCGCCTTGATCTCGGTGATGATGTTGCTGATCTCGATCAGCGTCGATTGCGGCTTCGGCGGCGCGACGAAGGTGCCAACGCCCTGGATGCGGCGCAGGTGCCCCTCCGAGGTGAGCTCCCGCAACGCCCGGTGCACGGTCATGCGCGAGACGCCGAGCGTGGAGACAAGCTCGTTTTCCGAGGGAAGCCGGCTGTTGCGGCTCCATTTGCCGCTGCCGATATTGCCGAGGACGAAATCCTTGACCTTCTCGTAAAGCGGCGATGCGGAATCCGAAAGCGTGTTCATGGTTCACTGTCTCCACCGGCAGGCAGGGCCGGCATCCGGAATGACGCGGCGGCTAGTCCGCCACCGCGACGATCGTCTTCAGTGCGCGGCTTTCGCCCCGCAAAAGCCGCTCATAGGCTGCCGGCACCGCGTCGAGCCCCGGCAGGACCTCGATCAGCTGCTCAAGCGCCGGGGCGAGTTCGGGAAGCAGTCCGACCGCCTCGGCCAGTTCGTCCGCAAAGGCATGGCAACCGATCAGCGCGATTTCCCGCTCGACGAGAAGGTTGGGGTCGAGATCGAGCTTGCCGTGGCCGATGCCGACGAGGGCAAGCGCGCCACCGCCCGAGAGGAGGTCAAGCGTCCCCGCAATGGCCCGGATGCTGCCGGTCGCGTCGAGTGCGTAGCACAGGCGCCGGCCGGAAAGCGCCGCATCGAGGGCCTCCCGTTCGAGAGCGACCACCGTGCCGCCCGCAACAACCTTCACCAGCGCAGCCTTCTCTGGGTTGAGATCGGCGAGGAGGAGCGGGCCGTCATGAAGGCGCGAGAGAAGCAGCGCGCTCAGCCCGCCGATCGTGCCGCAGCCGACGACGAGCACCGGTTCGCCGGCCGGGGCGGCCAGCCGGCGCACGGCATGCAGCGCCACCGCCGGCGGTTCGGCCATCGCGGCGACATGCGGCGAAAGCGTCGGATCGTGGCGCAACACGAGCCGCGCGGGCAGTTGCACCGCCTCGGCAAAACCGCCGTCGCAGACCTCGCCGACGAAGCCGAGAGCCTCGCAGACATTGGCGCGGCCGCTGCGGCAGGCCGCGCAGGTGCCGCATCCGACGCGGGAATCCGCACAGACCACATCCCCGACGGCGACATGGCTAACGCCCTCGCCGACCGCCGTCACGCGGCCGCAGAATTCATGCCCCGCCGTCGAGGGCCGGCGGGTGATCCACTGGCCGGTGCGGTAGTTGTGAAGGTCGGAGCCGCAGATGCCGGCGGCTCTGACAGCGAGATTGACGAAGCCGGCGGGCGGCGCGGAGAGCGGGGCCACCGCCTCCACCCGCAGGTCCTTCGCATCGTGGAGCCGCACCGCCTTCATGGTCTCAGCCGCCCTTCTTCAGGTAGGTCTGGCGCAGCGGCGACACGGCCAGCGCATGGGACGAGAAGCCCTCGTAAACCGCCAGATTGTGCGAGTGCCGGGCGAATTCCGGATAGGCCGGCGCGGTGACGTAGCCGATCGAGCTGCGCTTGACGAAGTCGGTGACGGAGAGCGGACCGAAGGTGCGGGCCCAGCGGCTCGTCGGCAGGACGGCGTTCGGCCCGAGCGAGAAATTGGCGATGCTCACCGGCGTATGCGTGCCCATCAGGATTTCCGATGCCTCGGTGATATGGCCGAGATGGATGAAGGGGTCTTCCGAGAGAAGCTCGAGATGCTCCGGCGCATAGGCGTTGACGAAAGCGTAGCTCTCCTCGATCGAGCTCGTCAGTACGATGCCGCCCGTCCTGCCGGTGAGCACAGCCTTGGAGAAGGCGACGCGCTGCTCCGACATGCGCGACCAGTGGTCCGGCAGGGCGGCAAGCGCTTCTTCCGCGACGCGGCGGCTGTGGGTGACGAGATAGGCCGAGGAATCCGGACCGTGCTCGGCCTCGATCAGGAGGTCGAGCGCGGCGAGGCCTCCATGCACTGTTTCGTCGGCAAGGATCATCACCTCGGAGGGGCCGGCCGGAAGGCCGGTATCGATGACGCCGGCCAGCGAGCGCTTGGCCGCGACCACCCATGGACTGCCCGGCCCGACGATCTTCAGCGCCGGTTTGACGGTCTCGGTGCCATAGGCGACCGCCGCCACCGCCTGCGCGCCGCCGACCTTGTAGACGGTCTCCACGCCGGCGAGGCGCGCGGCGACCAGCGTCGCGGCATCGACGGAGCCATCCGGCGCCGGCGGCGTGACGATGGCAAGGTTCGGCACGCCGGCAACGACCGCGGGGACGGAGGTCATCATCGTCACCGACGGGAAGGAGCCCTTGCCGCGCGGCACGTAGAGCGCCACCGACCGGATGGGCGTGAAGCGGTCGCCGGCAAAGGCACCGGGCCGGATCTCCTTCAGCCACATGGCTTCCGGCTTCTGCTCCTCATGGAAGGTGCGGATGTTGTCGATGCCGAACTGGATCGATTCGACGACGCTCGCATCGACCAGCTTGAAGGCCGCGTCGAATTCCGCTTCGGTGACCTTGAGGTTGGCCTCGGTCACGGCGGCCCTGTCGAGCTCGCGGCCGAAACGCGCCAGCGCCTTGTCGCCCTCGGTGCGCACGGCCTCCAGGATCGGCGCGACCTTCTCGATGAAACTCGAAATATCGGTCTCCGACCGGCGCAGGAGGGCCGCCTTCTCTTCGGCGTTGAGCTTGGAATACTCGTAGAAAGACACTGATGTCATCGTCTTGTCCTTGATGTCTGACCCCTCAAGGGCCGAAGGGTCATTTCGATTTCAGGAAGATGTCGAGGCCGACCAGACGATCGAGCAGAGCGATCACGAAGGCGGCGCAGGCGATGAAGACCACCGAGATGGCGGCAAGGTCCGGCGTGATGATCGACCGGATGGAATTGTAGATCTGCACCGGCAGCGTGACGCTCCGGGCGTCGACGAGCAGAAGGCTGACCAGGAACTCGTTGAGCGCGAGGATGAACATCAGGAGCGAGCCGGTGATGACGCCCGGCAGCACCGCCGGCAGCGTGATGTAGAGGAAGCGCTGCAGGGGCGGCGCGCCGCAATTGGCCGCGGCCAGTTCCAGGTCGGGCGACAGGTTGCTGGCACTCGCGGTCACGGCCCAGATCATGAACGGCAGGTTGATGACGCAGCAGGCGATGCCGACGGGCCAGAGCTTGCCGAGCACGCCCGCATTGCCGAACACCAGCATCAGGCCGATGCCGGAGCCGATCAGGGGAATGGTGAAGGGCAAGAGCAGGTAGATCTGGATGGAGCGGGCGAAGCGCACGCGGTATTTCGCAAGCGCGATGCCGGCGAGCGTGCCGACGGGAATGGCGACAACCGTGCAGATCGTGGCGACGATCAGCGAGCGCACGAAAGCCTGCCTAAGATCGCTCGCCTGCGCAATCGCGCCGTACCATTTCAGCGACAGCCCGTCCGGCGGGAAGGTGATGATGTTGCCGGCGGTGAACGAGGCGCCGAGCACCACGACGGTGGGCGCGGACAGCATGAGGAGCGCGGCGATGACGAAGGTCCACAGGACGACGGACTTGCTGCGGCTGCCGGTCATTTGCGCGTCTCCCCCATGGCGAGCGTGCCCGCGCCGAACAGCATGAAGACGACGCCGACGAGGATGGAGCCGACGGCGACGAGCATCAGCGACAGCGTCGCACCGAGGCCCTGGTCGGAGGTGCGGAAGAACTGGTCGTAGATCGCGTTGGCGATGAAATCCTGCGTGCCGCCGCCGAGGATGGCGGGGATGGCGAAGTCCGTGAGCGACAGCGTGACGACCACGAGGCCGGCGCCGACCAGCCCCGGGCGGGACAAAGGCAGCACGACATGGCGGAAGGTGCGCACCCAGCCGGCGCCGAGCGAGGCGGCCGCGGCCTCCAGCTCGTTCGGGATCGCCGTCAGCGCCGGAGCCAGCATCAGCACCGCGAAAGGCAGCATGTATTGCACGAGGCCGAACAGCACTGCCGGATAGTTGTAGAGCAGCCGCATGGGCGGCACGCCGACGAGCCCCAGCGCCTCGTTGACCATGCCCTGGTTACCGAGGATGATGAGCCAGCCATAGGCGCGCACGACCTGGCCGATGAAGAACGGCAGGAACAGGGCGACCAGCAGGAACTTGCGCAGCGCCGAAGAGGGCGTTCGCACCATTAGGTAGGCATAGGGGAAGGCGAAGAGCAGCGTTACTGCGGTGACGATCAGCGAGCCCATCAGGCTGCGGCCGGCGACCGTCGCGAAGAAATTCTCCGTCAGCACGCGCTGGTAATTGGCGAGCGTGTAGTCCTCCGACATCAGGAACGTGTTGGTATCGAGCACCCTCAGGCTGGTATCACCGATCTGCACGAGGCCGAGCACCAAAAGCCCCACCAGAACGACCGCTGGCAAGAGCATGAGATAGGGCAAGCCCCGCTGGAAACTCGATAGCCAGACGGCCGCCGCAAGGCGTTCGAGCATATCCATGACACGCCATGTCACGGGATATGCGGCACGGGGAGCGCGCATGAACCGATCCTCTTAACGAAAGGAGACGGCCCGCCGCCAAAATGCCGCGGCGGGCAGGCAGGGCCTCAGCCCTGCATGATTTCCTTGAACTTGGCGAACCACTGGCTCTCGTTTTCGACCTGCACCTTGGACGAGATGCGGATGAGGTGCTTGAAGGCCTCTTCCGTCACCGGATAGGACGGATCGTCAACGAGGTCGGCCGGAGGGGTAAGACCGGGCACGACACCGGGCAGGCCGAGACCGTCGAGCCAGACCTGCTGGGCTTCCTTGGTCAGCGCATGGTTGATGTACTGCTTGGCCCAGTAGAGTTCGTTTTCCGGCAGGCCCTTCGGGATCCACAGGCCGTCCGTATCGAACTTCGCGCCCTCCTCCGGCACCACCCAGGCCAGCTCGATGCCGTTCTTCTTGGCTTCGCGCGCATTGGTGGAGATGGTGCAGGCGGCGTCGATCTCACCCTTCTGGAACCAGGTGGTGAAATCCGGGTCCTCGCCGAGCAGCGGCTGCTGCTCCTTGATCTTCGAGATGAAATCCCAGGCCGGCTGCATGTTGCCGGGGATATCCTCCAGCTTGCCGCCGCCGGCGACCTGGGCTGGGAAGTGGAAGCCGATGCCGTCGTTATAGAGCGCGATGCGGCCCTTGAGCTTGGGATCGAGCAGGTCCTTCCAGGACTTCGGCGCACCGTTCGGGAACGCCGAAGGGCGATAGGCCAGCACGTAGACATAGCCGTAGGTGTTGACGATCGGATAGCCGTCGAGCCCGACGGGCTTGGCAAGCTCGGTGGTGCCCTTGAGGTTCGGCAGGTCCGACAGATCCTCCGTCACGCCGCGCAGCGCCGACTTGGTGGCGTTGGTGGTCGTGTCCCAGTTCACATGGATCGGCGGCACGCGCTTCTGGGCGACGGCCGCCCACACTTTCGGCTGGATCTCGTTGTCTTCGGTCAGGTCATGGCGAACCGCAATGCCGGTTGCCTTGGTGAAGCTGTCGGAAACGCCCGCCTTCAGCGCGTCCACCCAACTGCCACCCCAGGCGCGGACGATGATTTCGGCCGGCTTTTCGGGCTCCTGGGCAAAGGCACGGCTGACGCCGAGCGTCGAAAGACCTGCGGACGCACCCGCCGCGGCCATCGATGCCAGCAGCGTGCGGCGGCGGATCTGCATGGAAGAAAGTTTATCATGCGACATTACGCGTTCTCCTCTGGCTTAGCCTTCGTTGGTTATTTTGGAAAGACATGCATGTCCCTTGCATTCCAGCCGAGGCGAACCGCGTCACCCGGGCCGAATTGCAGGTGGGATTCGGGATCGTGGTCGAAGACGCGCATCAGTACGTCGCCGAGTTGCGGAACCCGGATTTCATAGACGACGCGCTCGCCTTCGAAGATGCAGTCGACGACGAGACCGTCGACCACCGTTTCGAGGCCGTCGAGATGACCATCCTTCGGCGCGACGCGGATCTGTTCGGCGCGCACCGCGCCGGCACAGGGTTTGCCGCCGGCAAGCGTCGCGTCAGCCGCCAGGCCGGCAAGATGCAGGCCATTGGCCTCGATCGTCGCACGCGACCCGGCAAGCTCGACCACCCTGCCCTCAACGAAATTGGTGACGCCGATGAAATTGGCGACGAAGGCGTTCGAGGGCGCGCGATAGGCATCCACCGGACGCGCCTTCTGCTGGATCGAGCCACCGTTCATGACGATGATCTCGTCGGAAACGACCAGCGCCTCGCGCTGGTCATGCGTGACGTTGATCGTCGTCACGCCGAGCTCCTTCTGGATGCGGCGGAATTCCAGCTGCATCTCCTCGCGCAGCTTGCGATCGAGCGCGGCGAGCGGCTCGTCGAGCAGCAGGAGGTCCGGCTCGAACACCAGGGCGCGGGCAATCGCCACGCGCTGCTGCTGCCCACCGGAAAGCTCGTTGATGCGCCGGTTGCCGTAACCGCCGAGACGGACGAGATCGAGATAGCGCTCCACCTTCTCCGGAATGCGGCGGGCATCGTGGCGGCGCATCTTCAGCGGGAAGGCGACATTCTCGGCGGCCGTCATGTGCGGGAAAAGCGCCAGCTTCTGGAACACCATGCCGATGGCCCGGCCATGTGGCGGCACAGCGCTGACGGGCTGGCCGTTGATGAAAATCTCGCCGCCGGTCGGGCGATCGAAACCGGCAATCATGCGCAGCAAGGTCGTCTTGCCGGATCCCGAGGGGCCGAGGATCGTCAGGAAACGGCCTTTCGGCAGGTCGAAGGATGCGCTCTTCACAGCATGGACATTGCCGAAGACCATGCTGACGTCCTTGACGGAAACGGCAATCCGGTCGCGCGGCTCCACCGCGGGCTGCTCGGCATCGACAACGCCCATGGCATTCCCCTGTATTGCCCTACCGGCGACACGGGACCGCTGGAAGGCTTCCTCTTGTCACTGCGGCCACGGGCGGGCGGCCGAGCATCTCACGTAGTTGTCTATACATATGCATACAAGTTCCGTCAACCACACTTGCGTATTTTTTGCACCGCAAAGACGGATGATTAAATATTGTGCAGCTGCGAAAAATAACTTCTGTGGCCCGCCTTAAAGCGGCATGACCAATGCTGGGCGCTGCCGCGTTCAGATCGAGGCAAGGTAACCGCCATCGACCGGAATGCAATGGCCGGTGACGTAGGCGGCGGCATCGCTGCACAGGAAGACGGCGACGCCGCCGATATCGCCTTCGCTACCGAAGCGGCGCTGCGGGATCTTGTCCAGCATCCGCATCTGCCAGTCCTCGTTCTGGTAGAACGCCTCTGTCATCGCCGTGCGGAAGTAGCCGGGCGCGATCGCGTTGACGCGGATGTTGTGCGGCGCCCATTCCGTGGCGAGAGCCCGCGTCACGCCGAGAAGGCCCGACTTCGACGCACCATAGGGTACCGCCGTTGGAATGCCGACATAGGAGGTCAGCGAGCAGAGATTGACGATCGCGCCGCCGGCGGCGTCAGCCATGATGCGGCCGGCCGCCTGCGCACAGAAGAAGGCGCCCTTCAGGTTCGTCGAGAGGATCGATTCCCAAAGCGCCTCGTCAACATCGAAGGACGGGCGGACATCTTCAAAGCCAGCATTGTTGACGAGGATGTCGAGACCGCCGAGCGCATCAGCCGCGGCGTTCGTCACGGCCGTGCACGCCTCCACGTCGCGCACATCCTGCGCAAGCTCCACGCAGCGCCGGCCGGCCTTCTCCACCAGCGCCCGGGTCTCGGCCAGCCCGTCGAGCGACCGCGCCGTGATCGCCACGTCCGCGCCCGCCTCGGCAAGCGCCACAGCAATCGCCTGGCCGATTCCGCGACTGGCCCCGGTGACGAGCGCACGGCGACTGGAGAGATCGAAGACCGGACGGTTCATGGCGACACCTCGATTGACTTCCCGGCGAATGACAGCACTTCCACAAGAAAATGTCTATACATATATACAGATCAAAATTCCCGGCGTATGAATGCGGCATGGCAAACCGATCGCATGGAGCCGCAAAATGGCAGACCCTTCAAGCCTGATCCGCGAAGAAATCCGCTCTATCCAGCCCTACAATGCGGGGCTGACGCTCGAAGAGGTGCGGGCGACATATCAGGTGGAGACCATCGCCAAGCTCGGCTCCAACGAGAACCCCCTCGGCCCCTCCCCGGCACTGCGACGGCTGTTTTCCGACATCGGCGAACTTGCCCGGCTCTATCCCGATCCGCAAGGCCGCGCCCTGTGCACCCGGCTCGCCACCAGCTTCGACGTCGATAGCCGGCAGGTCATCCTCGGCAACGGTTCGGAGGACCTGATCGGCGTCATCTGCCGCTCGGTCGTGCGCCCCGGCGACACGGTGGCGACGCTCTACCCCTCCTTCCCGCTGCATGAAGACTATACGGCACTGATGGGCGGCCGGATCGAGCGCGTGCCGGTGACGCAGGACCTGACCATCGACATGGCGGCGCTCCTTGCCACCGTGGCCCGCAAGCCGCGCATGTTGATGTTCTCCAACCCCATGAACCCGGTTGGCTGCTGGCTGACGCCGGACGATCTGGCAGAGCTCATCGCCGCACTCGACGCTCAGACGCTGCTGGTCGTTGACGAGGCCTATGCCGAATATGCCGCCGGCGACGACTACCGGTCGGCGATCGGCATGCTGAGGGGCAAGGACATCCCGTGGGTGGTGCTGCGCACCTTCTCCAAGGCCTATGGCCTCGCGGGACTCCGCATCGGCTACGGCATCGTCAGCGGTGGTGGCCTCTGCGATTTCTTCAACCGCGTGCGTACCCCGTTCAACACCAACGCCATCGCCCAGGCCTCTGCGGTCGCAGCTCTCGACGATCCGGACCATCTGGCGCAATCGGTAAACGCCGCCATCGAGGAACGCGAACGCATGAAGACAGCCCTCGCCGCCACCGGCTATCGGTCAGCGCCGTCGAAAGGTAACTTCCTGTTCGTCGATGTCGGGCAGAACGCAACGGACCTGGCCGCGGCGCTGCTCGAGCGCGGGGTCATCGTCAAGCCCTGGAAACAGCCCGGCTTCAAGAGGTTCATCCGCGTCAGCATCGGCACGCGAGAGGAGAACGACCATTTCCTGCGCGCGCTCCGGGATGTGGAGGGCAGGGGCGAAACACCCCGCCGACGCTGAACGGATCTCCTTTTCCGCTAAAGCTTCCCCGACGAGGGTGACGCGCGACACGCCATGCGGTGGGCTATTCACGGCCCTGGATGCCCGCCTCCTCGTCAGCCGTCAGCGGATCCGACACGCCGAGCGCATCGAGGTAAGCGTCAACGCTTTGAAGCGCGGCGTCGGATGCCGGCGCATAGGCATTGCCGCCGCTCCGTTCGACGGTGAGCTCCACTGTCCAGCCCGTTCCGCGGTCGCAGCCGATCCCGGTCAGCGATGCACGCGCCCCGCCGATATCGAAGCTGCGGCAGATTCCGCCCTCGATCCGATAGGTGGCGAGCGTCTCGAAGCGTGCACTCTCGCCTGAAAGGGAAATCGAGCGCTGCTCTCCCGACCGGGTGGCCGAAAGCGCTTCGGCGATTGCGGCGCGGCCGAGGGGATCGTCACTGCCGGCGCCCGTCCGGCCGGCGAGATAACCGGCTCCCCCGACGACAAGCAGGAGAGAGGCGGCAAGCGGCAGGGCGAATCGGGCCCGGATCCGGCTCCGTAACGGAACCACATTGTCGCGGCGGCCGAGCACCGCCTCGATCAGTGCCTGGGGCAGCTCCTCCCGCCGCGCATCGCCGAACGCTTCGCGCAGCAAGGTGCGGCTGCCGCGAAACAGCTTGGCACGGGCGGCAAGGGCGGCATCGGCGGCAAGCGCCCGCTCGATGGCCGCGCGGGTGGTCTCGTCGGTCTCGCCATCGACAAACGCCATCAGCATCTCGTCCGTCACCTTTCCTGTCATGACCGTTCTCCACCTGCCCGCGCGGGGACATCGCCTTCCATAGCCGCGACCAGCGCCACACGCGCACGCGCCAGCCGGCTCATCACCGTGCCGATCGGAACATCCAGCATTTCAGCGGCCTCCCGATAGGTCAGGTCCTCGACGCATACGAGCAGAAGCACGGCGCGCTGTTCGTCCGGCAGGGAATCGGCGACGCGCCGGACCTCCGCAAGCGCAAGACGCGCCTCGACCACCCTTCGGCCATCTTCCGCCGGCAAGGCCATCTCGGCGCCGCCGTCGTCGATCAGCATGTCGGGCCGGCTGCGGCGCATCGTGTCGACCCAATGGTTACGCATGATACGGAAGAGCCACGCATCGAGCCGCGTGCCGGGCGTCCAGCTTTCGCGATGCCGCAACGCCTTCTCGCACGCCGCCTGTACGAGATCGTCGGCTGCATCGCGAGAACGCGTCAGGGTGCGCGCGAGGCCCCGAAGCCTCGGCAGCAGCGCCACGATGTCATATCCGAAATCCGCCATACACTATCCGTCCTCGCCCAAGAACGCCGAAGACACCACCCTTATTCCAGCCGCGCATGAAAATTTCCCCTGTCTGGAATAGAGGTGAGCCTGCGACGTTTTCGTCTCTATTGTCGAATTCAGGAGCCTCGATATGGGAAAAGACGATGGAAACCGGCACGGCGCAGCGGAACTGACCAGGCGCCGCATGCTGCAAAGGCTGGGCATCGCCACCGGGCTTGCCTATGCCGCGCCGGCCCTCCTGGGACTCGGTTCCGCGCGAGCATCCTCCTCCGGGGGCAGCTCCTCCGGCGGGCGCGCCTCGCGCGGCGGGGGCTCGGGGAGAAGCTCTCCCCGGCCGCGACGGCAGCGCCCGCGTGCTCGCAGGCCCCGCCCGGAGATCGTCGTCGCCGCGCCCTCGCCGGCCGCGATCGACCTCATCGCCGCGCAGGGATATGGCCTCGTCGCCCGTGACCGGCTCGGTCTGCTCGACACGGAGATCACCCGCTTCACGCTGCCGCAGAACCGCACGATCGAACAGGCCCGCACCGAAATCCTCCAGCTCGTTCCATCCGCCCTTGTCGACCCGAACCATATCTACCGGACCAACGAGCTTGCCTGCGGCAGGGACGGATGCGCCGCCTTCGGCATGATCGGCTGGAAGGAGGCCCCGCACGCCTGCCCCGTCGACATCACCATCGGCATGGTCGATACCGGCGTGAACACCGGGCACGAGGCGCTCGCAGGAACGGTTCTCCAGCGTGTCTCGGTCGTCGATCCGAAGAGGCGCCCGTCCTCGCGCACGCACGGCACCGCCATCGCGGTGCTGCTTGCCGGCCGCGCGGCGTCGCGGACCCCCGGCTTGCTTTCCGGTGCCCGCCTCGTCGCGGTCGATGCGTTCCACAGCGACGCCAGGGGGCAGGATGCAGCGGACGTCTTCGACATCGCGCGTGCGCTGGATCGTATTGCGGCAAGCAAGGCCCGTGTCGTCAATCTGAGCTTTGCCGGCCCGGCCAATCTGGTGCTGGAACGGGTCGTGCGCGCCCTTGTCGAACGCGACGTGGTGCTCGTCGCCGCCGCCGGCAACTCGGGGCCGCGGGCGGACCCGCTCTACCCCGCGGCCTATCCCGGCGTCGTCGCGGTGACCGCGGTCGACAGCCGCCTGCGCGCCTATCGTCGGGCGGCGGCCGGCGAGCATATCGATTTCGCCGCCCCGGGCGTGCGCGTCTGGGCGGCGGCCTCGGTGCGTGGCGGGCGTTTCCGTTCGGGCACGTCCTATGCGGCGCCCTTCGTGTCGGCCGCCCTTGCCGCCGCCCGCGCGGCCGATCCACAGGCATCGGGCCGGGAGATCGTGGACAGACTTGCCGCCGGGGCCATGGACCTCGGTCGCGGCGGCCGCGACACGACCTTCGGCTGGGGGCTCGTGCAGGCGCCCGCAGTCTGCGCCATGCCGCCGGCGGATATCCTGCCGGCAGTCGAAGCGCAGCCATAAAAATTCGATGCGGCATGGAATAGGTGGTGCGTCGCCTGCGTTTGCCCTGCCGAAGTTCCCTGGATGGGAGCTTTTCCAACCAGGAAAGGAGCTGACCATGTCGATCGAAGATACCAAGCCAGGCGGCCTGTCGCGCCGCGCGATGTTGACGAGACTGGGACTGGCGGCCGCCACTGCCTATATGGCGCCCGCCATGCTCAAGCTGGATGAGGCCCATGCTTCCTCCGGGAGGAGCGGCGGCAGCCGGGGAAGCGGAGGCCGCGGCAGCGGTCGCAGGAGCAGCGGCCGAGGCGGCGGCGGAAGCTACAGCGGCGTCCGCAGGCGCAGGACCACCCGGCGCCGCACGATCTTCACCTGAACGCATAACCGGGCGGAGCGGCCTTTCCGCTCCGCCCCGCTTGACGATTGCACGGAGCGGAACCATGCGCCTCGCATTCGAGGGACTGAAGGCCAACATCGACGTGCCGGATCATCCGGCGTTTCTCGCCGCGCTGAAAGCCGCCGCGATCGACTGGCCGTTTCACCGCGTCGAAACCGACGAGGAGCCGATCGCCCGCATCATCGCCAGGGGCACCTCGCTCGTCGTCCACCACCCCGAGGAGGAGCCGGTCCCGACGACGCCGGTCGCCGCGGCCTGCGACGTGATGGTGAGTCTGGCCGGCGCGCTCGTGACGGAAAATCCGCACCGCCTCTGCCTCCACGGCGCGGCCGCCCTTTTCGCCGGCCGGCTGCTCGTCTTCCCCGGCCATTCCCATGCCGGCAAGAGCACCCTGACCGCAAGGCTGGCGGCGGACGGACACACGGTCTTCGGCGACGACATCGTACCGCTCGACGAGCGAGGCGACGGTGTCGCGCTGGGCGTCGCCCCACGCCTGCGGCTGCCTCTGCCGGCTTCGGCCACGCCGGCCTTTCGCGATTTCGTCATGCGGCACGCGGGCGCCTCCGACGGGCGCTACCACTATCTCGCCCTGCCCGAGGGCCGGCTCGCACGCAAGGGAACGACCGCCCCCATCGGCGCGATCGTCCTGCTCGACCGCCAGCTGCAAGGCCCCGCCGAACTCCGCGCGGCGCCGCGCAGCCTCGCCCTGAAGCTGCTGGCCCGCCAGAACGTTTCCTATGCCGAGGACGCCCGCCCCCTGCTTGCCCAGATGAGCGCACTCGTGCAGAGGCTGCCCTGCTATGTGCTTGCCTATGCCGATCTCGAGGTGGCCGCAGAACAGCTCGCATCGGCTTTCGGCCGCTGGCCGGCGGCCCCGCAGCGCCTCCCGCTTGCCGATCCCGACGCGCTTTCCAGGCGGCTGCTGCAGCACGATCCCCTGGCGGAGGCGGATATCGAGGTCGACCAGGACCTGTCATGCGAACCCTACCGGCCGGGAATGCGCCTCGTCCGGAATCCAGACGTGACGATGCACGAGGTCGAAGGCGAAGCCTTTCTGGCCGGCGTCGATCACACGGCGGCGATCAACAACCTCAATCCCGTCGCGCTCGGCATCTGGAACCTCATGATATATCCGGTCGATGAGGCGGAGGCCGCGCATGTCCTCTCGGACGCCTTCCCCGAAACGGATCCGCACGTCATCGCGCGCGACGTAAGCGCCCTGTTTCAAAGCCTCCACGACTCGCGCTTTGCCATCGAAGCGACTGACGCTCACCCCAAGCAGGGTATCCGCTCGTAGCTGTTCGGCCGCCTACCCGATTTCAAGAATTCCTTGAGGTCAGATAGGTTTTGGCGATTTCCCGCAAACGGGCGCTTCCAAAGCTCGATCCATGACCACCATGGACGACTTCCAGATCAAGCTGCAGCAGGCGTTCCATGCTCGCCTTGTAGGCCTCGATGTCGCATCCGGGCAGATCGTCTACAAGACTTCCCTCGTAGATCGCGTCTCCGCTGAAGAATATCCCCGTCTTCTGATCGAGGAGGCCTATCGATCCCGGGGAGTGACCGGGAAGATGCAGGACCGTGTAGCAGGCGTCGCCGATGTCGATGATGTCATTTTCGGCCAGGATCGTGGTCAGCGGCGCTGGTGAAATTGTATAGGCTTCAGGCCTAGTGCCCATCGGCGGAACCTGCGCGAGAACATCCGATTGCATGCGAAAATACGGGGCCAGCGTGTCGGCGTCGAGCATATGCGCGAAGGCTTCGGCCTCAGCTTCATGACCCAACCGGTTCTCGAACTCGTGAAACGAGCCGACGTGATCGACATGGATGTGTGTCGCCACGGCAAGGACGGGTTTGCCGGGGGGAATGGTCAGCACGCTTGCAAGGTTACCGAGGCCCATGCCGAAATCAATGACGAGATCGGCGTCACGGCCGACAACGTGGAACATGTTGGCCCGAAAGAAGGGGTGGACATGCGGTTCGTATATCCGGGTCAGCCGAGCCGAGATCGCTTCCGTTGAAAACCAGTCAGCGTTGTTCATGGCGATCTCGCTCAATGCAGCAGCTTGCCGAGAAAGCGCCGCGTGCGTTCATGTGTCGGCGCCGAAAACAGCATGTCCGGCTTGTTGCGCTCGATGATCTGGCCACCGTCCATGAAAACCACTTCGCTGGCCACTTCGCGCGCAAAATTCATTTCGTGGGTGACGCACACCATCGTCATGCCGTCGGCGGCAAGCGAAATCATCGTGTCCAGCACTTCCTTGACCATTTCGGGATCGAGCGCCGAGGTGGGCTCGTCGAACAGCATGATGCTCGGGTTCATGCAGAGGGCCCGCGCGATGGCGACGCGCTGCTGCTGGCCGCCCGAGAGCTGGCCCGGATATTTGTCTGCTTTTTCCGGGATATGCACACGTTCCAGATATTTCATGGCGATCTCGGTCGCCTGCTTTTTCGGCAGCTTGCGCACCCAGCGCTGGGCGACCGTGCAGTTTTCGAGAACCGTCAGGTGCGGAAACAGATTGAAGTGCTGAAACACCATGCCGACGTCGCTTCGAACGCGGTCGATGCGCTTGAGCTGGTTGGTGAGCTCGATGCCGTTGACGATGATCGAGCCTTCCTGGTGAACCTCGAGACGGTTCATGCAGCGGATCAGCGTCGATTTGCCGGAGCCGGAGGGTCCGCAGATCACGATGCGCTCGCCCTTGTTCACCGTAAGGTCGATGCCCTTCAGGACCTGGAAAGCGCCATACCATTTGCTGACGCCAGCCACCTCGATCGCGGCCTTGTGCGGAAGATCGGTCTTCGTTTGCGTGTTCATGTCCAACTCGTGGGTGAAGCGGGGATCAGCGATAGCCGCGTGACAGCACATGCTCGATGCGGTTCTGCGCGAGCGTCAGCACCGAGACGATGACGAGGTAGTAGACGAGCGCGGCGCCGTACCATTCGAGGAAGCGGAAGCTCGTCGCGATGGCGAACTGCGAAACGGTCATCAGTTCCTTGAGCGAGATCACGGTCGCAAGCGACGTGGTCTTCAGGAGGGAAATGAATTCGTTCATCAGCGCGGGAACCGCGATCCGGAGCGCCTGCGGCATGGTGATGACCAGAAAGATCTGCCAGCGATGCATGCCGAGGGCCGCCGCCCCTTCCCGCTGGCCCGGGCCGACGGCGGCAAAGGCGCTGCGCAGGATTTCCGCCAGATAGGCGATCTGGATGAGCGACAGTGCCAGGAACGCCGCGACGAAAGGCGTGAACCAGCCGGCGCGGAAGATCTCCGAAATCTGCGGCAGGCCGTTCCAGACGAAGAGCAACACGAGCAGGGCCGGCGCGCCGCGGAAGAGCCAGACATAGAGCGTCACCAGCCACCGGACCGCCGGCCGCGGGGAGCCCGCCATGGAGCCAAGCCCCATGCCGAGCACCAAGGACACGGCCATGACACAAACGGAAAGGCCGATCGTCAGGAGCGCCCCCTTGAAAAGGGGGGCGCTGAAGATCGCGTGCAGGAAGAGGTCGAGCTGGAACAATGCTGAACCGTCCTGTCGTCAGTTGACGTCATGGGAAACGTCGGTCGCCGTTTCCGGCAGGTTCCATTTCTGGAGCAGCGCCTTCATCTCGCCGCTTGCCTGCAGGGCCTCGATCGCTTCCTTCAGCATCTGGCGGTCGCCATCGCTCTTTCTAAGATAGATGCCATAGTTCTCGCTCTCCTCATAGGTGTAGGGAATGCTCAGGCGGCCCGGCACCTGAAGCATGCGATAGGCGGCCGTCGTATCCTGCGTGATGGTGGCGGTCGCGCGGCCGACGAGGATCTGCTCGATCACGCCGGATGCCGAAGGATAGGTCTGCGCCTGGATCGGCGCCTTGCCGGCGGCCTCGAGCTCCGCATTGAGGTCGGCGACGATCTTTTCATAGGACGTGCCGGCCTCGATCGCCATCACCTTGCCGCTGACATCGGCGGGGACCTTGGTCTGCGTGTCGCTCGCCGCGGTGACCAACACGATATGCGAGCTGAAATAGGGGATGCCGTCGTATTTCTCCAGGCGGGCGGGCGTGATCAGGATACCGCTCGCGACAAGGTCGCAGCGCTTCGAATCGAGCGAGGGGAGCAAACCCTTGAAGTCGCCGACGATATATTCGGCCTTGGCGCCCCACCGCTTGGCGATCGCGTCCATGACGTCGATCTCGAAGCCGATGAGGTCCTTGTCGCCGGGGTTCTCGTAATATTCCATCGGCGGGAATTCGCCGCTGGTGCAGACCTTCAAGACGCCGCCCGATACGAAGTCGGGTTTCTGGTCCGCGGCAAGACCGGCGCTTGCGCCAAAAATAGCTGCCAGCATGGTGCCGGCGAGAAGAGACGGTTTCATTCCCAGTCGTGCAGTCTTCATTGTCGTGTTCCCTTGTTTTGGCTTCTTGGATGGATGTTTTGTTAAGTCGTATATGAACGTTCCTTGCAGACAAGCTAAATATTTTCGCTGAAAAAACTCAGAAAAACTAAACGATAGTCGTGAGGATCTGCCCGTACATGTCCGTGTCGAAGGCCGGAAGGATCAACGGTTCGACATGTCCGTCCCGGCGGGCAGTAAGGACGTATTGCATCATCGCTTCATTGCTCGGCATCTCGAAAACCTGCACGAAATCATAGGGGCCGAGCAGGGCGTAGAAGGCGATCGAGCGGCCGCCGAGCGCCGCCACGCGATCCTCGCTGACCTTGCGGCGCTTGGCGCTGTCGGTCAGCTCGGTGAGCCCCTTTTGCGTCAGGCGCATCAGGGAAACGTATTTCTGGTTCGCAGGCACCCCACTCATTTCGCAGCGGTTCCAAGCTTCTTCAGGCCTTCAAGAACCGCGGCCGTGTCGGCGAGCGCGCCGAAAATGCCGTTCTCGACGGTGACCATGTGAAGAGCCGCCTCATGGGCGTATTGATCGCCGCTGGCGCAGGCATCGGAGATCGTCAGGCATTGGAAGTTGCGGTCGCAGGCCTCCCGCAGCGTGGTGTGGACGCAGACATCCGTGGTGCAGCCGGAAAACAGGAGATGCGTGATGCCCTGCGCGCGCAGGACATGCTCGAAGTCCGTATGGGTGAAGGCGCTGTTGCAGGTTTTGTCGACGATGATGTCCTCCGGACGCACATCCAGTTCGGGAACGATCTGGAAGCCGGGGCTGGACCGCAGCAGCGCGGTCGTCCCCTCAAGCCCGGAGCGCTTCCGGCGCCATTTCTCATAAGGGGTCATGTCCGCGAGATCTTCGCGATAGCCCTGCCGCGTGTGGATGATCCGAACCCCCGCACCCCGGCAGGCGGCAATCAGCCGGTTGACCGCGGGAAGGATTGCGCGGAGCGGCGCCGGGTCATAGCCCTGCCGGGCGAAATAGCCCGTCGTCGAGAGGAAATCCTCCTGCAGGTCGATGACGATGAGCGCGGTCTTTTCCGCCTCCAGATTGCCGTCATAGGGAAAATCGAATGGCTTTGCCGAAATCATGAACGTTCTCCTCTTTGTCGTTGGATAACACTCTTAACAGTTTGGAAAAATCAATTTATAATCACCGATATCGTTCTGTTATTATAAACAATAAACCGGACCTTCGATGAGTCGCCTGCCCCCGTATCTGCAATATCTGCCGGCCTTCGAGGCAACGGCGCGCCTCGGCGGGGTCCGGCATGCGGCCGAGGAACTGAACCTCAGCCCGAGCGCGATTTCCCTGCAACTGAAGAAGCTCAGCGAAGCCACGGGGATCGTGCTGTTTCAGAAAGCGGGCCGGAATGTCGCGCTGACCCAGGCGGGCAAGGACTTTTCGCAGGCCGTTGCCATATCGCTCGGTCAACTCGACACGGCGACGCGCGCCTCGCGGAAAATCACCGCCGGCGACCAGCCCGCCGCGCTGTCGGTCTCCGTGCCGACCGCACTCGGCATCGCCTGGCTGACAGCGGCCATCGTCGACTTCGCCCAGTCGAACGGCATAGCCAGCCTGACGATCAACGAGGCCATCACCGCCGCGGACGTTGACTGGGACAAGAACGACCTCGCCATCGTCTACGACAACCCGCCGTTTACCGGAAAATACTGGCGGTCGCTCAGCGAAGTCAGGCTCTGCGCCGTCTGCTCGCCGACGCTGTTCCCCCGGCTCGACCTGCGCAACCGCGACAGGAAGCTGAGTTCGGTCGTCCTGCTGCATGAGGACGATGGCGGCGAATGGGCGAAGTGGTCCGTCGCCGCGCGGATCGGCCTTGAGGGCAACATTCGGGTGCGGGTGAATTCAGTGGCGCAGGCGATCGCATCTGCCGTTCAAGGCCGCGGCGTGGCGCTGGTCTCGGACGTCCTGACGCGGAACTATCTGAGCGAGGGCCGGCTCATTCAGCCGTTTTCGACGACCATCAACGCGGCGCGGGAATATTACATCGTCTGTCCCGTGGATCGGGCGGGCGATCCGGTCCTGCGCGCGCTTGCCGATCGCGTGATCGAGCAGTTGCGCCCCGGACGCGACCAGAATGCCTGATCATCAAGTCCCCGATTGAGGAACGAAACCGATGGTGCTGCCTCCCCTTCATGCATTCCGCGTCTTCGAGAGCGTCGCGCGGCTCGGCAATGTCAGCGCGGCGGCGGCGGAACTGCATGTGACGCCGGGCGCCGTCAGCCAGCAGATTCGCGCGTTGCAGACGGCGCTCGGTGTCGACCTGTTTCAAAAGCGCGGACGCCAACTGGCCCTGACCCGCAGCGGAAGCCAGCTCCAGCGCTCGGTGGCGAGCGCGATGGACGCGATCCAGACCGGCGTGCGCCAGCTTTCGGTGCAAAGATATGGCGACGCCGGCAGGCGAACCCTGACCATCTCCATCCCGCAGGTTCATGGCGTCACCTGGCTCGCCACCCGGCTTTTCACCTTCATGGCCGACATCCCGAACTTCCAGTTGAAGGTCGTCACGTCCAGCCACTTTCCCGGCGTCGACTGGCGCAAGACGGATGTTGCGATCGTCTATGGGGCGCCGCCGTGGCCAGGTTTCTGGTGGCGCCTGCTGCACGGCATCCGCATGACGCCCGTCTGCAGCCCGCAGCTCCTGCGCGGGCCGAACGCCATCCGCCAGCCATCCGACCTCGCCTATCACCGGCTGCTTCACGAGGATGACGGATCGCAATGGCGTCGCTGGCAGGCGGAGGCGGGCATTGCCTATGCCGGCGAAGCGGACGTCTATTTCGACGACTTCGGCATCGTCCTTCAGGCTGCACGGGATGGTTTCGGCGTCGCGCTCAGCGACGAAGTCGTTTCCGCCCGCGATCTCGACGAAGGCCGGCTGGTACAGCCGCTGCAACTCAGCGTACCGGCTCTTCACAATTATTATTGCATCTGCCCGGAAGCAAAGCGGGAAACTGCCGAGGTCAGCTATTTCATCAACTGGCTGATCGAGGAAGCGACGACACCTTGAAGCCCCAGCGGCGGCGATAGAAAATTCCCGCGGGTTTGGCGTTGACGGGATTCTTACCAAAACCTGAGAACTCCGGGTGCTCGACAGCCGGACGATCTGGAGGCGGCCCGCGGCAGGCGTGCCAGGCGATCGTCACATCCGCCTGCGTGCCGACCTCCTGCATGCAGGCCTAATAGCGGGTATGACTATAGCTTGAGTACCTCCCCCTTGCGGCCGGCCTCTGCGAGTATCGGCTTGTGGGCCATATTCCGCATATTCGAGGAAATTCTCGTCGAGATAGGCGCTAGTCAGCGGCACGCCGGATAATTCCCGGACCTATCTCGCAGCAGCTGAATACCTATTAATTTGCATGCACATGCATAGATATTGACTTATTCCGCCAGCTTTAATATGCATGCACATGCAAGTAAATAAACCGGTGCACGAAGCTCTGCCCACCAGGCGCAGGCCATCAAGCCCAACCAGTGATGAAAGGAAAACACGATGAGCTGGCTATATCTTGGAGTAGCCGTGATCTTTGAGATCGCGGTCGCAATCAGCGCAGGCAATGCGAAGGGATTCACGCGGCTTGGGTGGACTATCGTCACCCTTGTCAGCGGCGCAATCGCCACTTTCTTCCTCAGTCTTGCACTTCTTACCTTCGACGTTGGCGTTGGTTACGCCATCTGGACCTCCGTTGCGGGCGTCGGGATCGTCGTCCTGGGTGCGCTGTTCTTCGGCCAGCAACTCAACCTGAAAAAGATACTCGGGATCGCCCTCGTCATCGGAGGCGTCGTTGGCCTGCGCCTCAGCGGCGCAGCGTAGAGAACCGTCGCCCTTAAATTCCCATCCGACCTGAAAGGAACTTGACATGACGACTACGGATGAAAACCACCAAAGCAGCGGGCGCGCATGGATCATGTTGATGCTCGCAAGCGCCTTTGAAATCGGATATGCGCTCAGCGTCGGGGGCAGCCAGGCGTTTACCGTCCTGAGCTGGTCGGCGGCCGCTTTGGTGTTCTTCCTGCTCACACTTTACTTCCTTAGCGCCGCCTTGCGGACCATCGACGTGGGGATCGGCTATGCGGTATGGGCAGGCATCGGCTCCGTGGGCGCGGCTGTCTTCGGGAGCATCCTGCTCGACCAGCCGCTCACGCTGGGCCAGGCATTCTGGCTGGCAGTCATCATCGCCGGTATCGTCTGGCTGAAGCTCGCCGACAGCGCAAAGCTCCAGGGTCGAGCCTGATGGCAGCCGATCGTTCGACCCGCGACAAGCAGCTCATGGAGGAGGCAGTCGCCTTCTCCGTGAAATCCTGTCCACGACGGTGGCATTCCATTCACCGCCTTCGCGGTTGACTAGGATGACGTGATTTTTTAGGTGAGGCGCCAGTTGCGACTGGAAGCATTTCAATCATACCCGCGCTTGGGTTCGGCGATCGCGGCATGTATCTCTTCTTTGCCGATAGTCCGCAAATCCGACGGTCGCCTGCCATGAGCAAGATCGCCATCTTGAAGGGCTTGCCCCCACGCTTGGCATTTCGCTTATGGCTGCGCGTATCATGGCGACGCACATTCCTTGAGTCGGCGGTTGCATGGACATACATATGAAGAATGCCCCACTGATTGCTCGAAAGGAGTCTACGCCGGTCATGTCCAAGAGAAGCGATTCATGGCTCAAGCTGATTCATGTCGTAGCCAACGTCGAAGCGGAGCTGGGCAAGGTTTTGCAAGAACAGCACGGGCTTGGCCTGTCGGAATATCGTGCGCTCCAGATATTGTCACGATCGGCCAAATCCGAACTTCGAATGCAGGAGTTGGCCACGCATCTGCATCTGAACCAGAGTTCGGTTTCGCGAATGGTCGAGCGTCTGGAGCGCGGCGCGCTCACCATTCGCGATCTTTGCCCGGACGACAAGCGCGGGGTCTACACGGTCCTGACCGAAAAAGGGCGTTCACGCTTCGAAAGCGCTCAGCCCGACTACGAGGCGACGCTGGCCGCCGCGCTCAAGGACCACGGCTTCGAGGAAACACTGTCAGCAAAACTTCTGAAGACAGAATAGCCGCCGGCTCCGTTGTCAGCCATTCGCGCTGCAGGTTCCCTATATGTGAACTTCCAGTAGCTGCCATATAGGCCGAACCGAGAAGGCTGGAGTTACCGAGCCGCGAACGCCTGCCATTCGTGCCATATGGGATTGGCGGCCTGCGCTTGCATATCGGTGTCGAGGAACTGCGTATAGCGCGTGAAGCCGGCAATGCCCTTGGGATAGGTCTCGATGATCGCGTTGATCTTGTCGATCGGCCGGAAGAACACGCCTACCACGAGCAGGAAGCCGACGAAGCCGCCTCGTCGGGCGGCGACTTGCTCGCCTGCGGGAGCGGACAGGTGGAACAGTAGTCGAGCCTGTCGACGAGATAGCGGATGCAGCAGATACGCTGGCGCCGCCCGAAACAGCGTGGTAGCGCACGGGCGCGTGAATGGGGTTGGAGCGCCCGTCAACAAGGCGCCGTTTCCCCATGAGGGCGAGCGCATCCGCGATGGACGCACATGCCAGCGGGCTTAGCAACAATACCTTGTCCACCGCACGTGACTTGCCTCCTTATCATGTTATCGTGAAGAGGTTCGGGCCGCACACCTGCCGTTGGGAACATGTTTTCGACGTTCATTTCTCCTCGCACCATCACCGTTTTCAAATTGGCCGACCTACACAACCTTCCCTTGCCGACACTGCGCACCTTCGAGGTGGCGGCACGCCACCAGAGCCTCGCGAAGGCTGCGGCAGAGCTGCACCTGACGGACAGCGCGGTGAGCCATCAGATCCGCCGGCTGGAAGAGGCGCTCGGCTGCGAGCTCTTCGTCAAGGCCGGACGCGGCGTGGTGCTGACGGATGCGGGCAGGATCCTCGCCAAGACGGTGTCCGCCGCGCTCCAGGAGATTCTTGCCGCCACGATGCGCCTTGCCGACGCAAGCCAGGTCGGCGGCCGGCTCGATGTCGCCTGTCCGCCGATGTTCGCCAATACCTGGCTCGCCCGGCACATCAGCGACTTCTGCCAGGACCATCCGTCGATCGAATGCCACATCCGCCTGGTCGAGAACCAGCGAGTGCACGAGCTCGGCGACATCGACGTCGGCATTTCCTTCGGCCCAGGCGGCTGGGCGGATCGCTGGTCCGCCCTCCTCGCCCATGTCAATGTCACGCCGGTGTGCAGCCCGCTGCTGTTCGAGCGCATCGGCGGGACGATCACCCGGCCCGCCGACCTGCGCCATTGCCTCCTGCTTCACTGGGACGACGGCTCGGAATGGCGGCGGTGGTTCTCCGAGGCCGGCGAAACCGACTTCGACCAGCAGGCCCGGCACCTCTATTGCAGCGACCTCGGCATGGCGATCGATCTCGCGATCCACGGCACCGGGGTGGCGCTGGTGAGCGATACGCTCTCGGCCTCCGATCTCAAGCGGGGCGTCCTGATCAAGCCCTTCTCGTTTTCCATCGACGCCTTCGGCGGCTGGCACGTCGTCTGCAACAATGCGAGCCTTCGCCGCTCGGCGACCCGCCTCTTCCTGCGCTGGCTGCTTGCCCGTTTCGGCCGCGACGCCGCATGGGAAACCCTGCCCTGACAGGGGTTTCCGGGAAAGCTGACTGAGATTCACAAATCATTCCATCGTCTTCGGCCCATGCCCCGGACGAATTCGCAATACATGATTTCACGTCATGTATCGGGTGAAGAATCGTCATTTGCGCAAAACGGCGCCATGTCCCTAGATGGCAAAAGAAATGAGCAGAAGAGCGGTCCGAGCCGCCTTGCCGAAAGGGAACCGATGCTGAAACTCAGCGCGACAGACATCCACAAGTCCTACGGTGCGCACGAGGTGCTGAAGGGCGTCTCGCTCCAGGCCGAGGCGGGCGACGTGATCAGCGTTATCGGTGCCAGCGGCTCCGGCAAGAGCACGTTCCTGCGCTGCATCAACTTCCTGGAGCGCCCGAGTGCCGGCACCGTCGCCATCGACGGCGAGGTGCTGGCGACCGTCCGGGACCGCGACGGCATGCTGCGGGCCAGCGACCGGCACCAGTTGCGCCGCATCCGCAGCAAGCTCGCCATGGTCTTCCAGAACTTCTGCCTCTGGTCGCACATGTCCGTGCTTTCGAACGTGGTCGAGGCTCCGGTCAGCGTCCTCGGGCTCTCGCGGAAGGAAGCGGTCGAGCGGGCGAAGGCCAACCTCTCCAAGGTGGGCCTCAACTACGAGGTTCTGGAAAGGTATCCCTCGCATCTTTCCGGCGGCCAGCAGCAGCGCGTGGCAGTCGCCCGCGCCCTCAGCATGGATCCGGACGTGATGCTGTTCGACGAGCCGACCTCCGCGCTGGACCCCGAACTCGTGAGCGAGGTGCTGCGCGTCATGCAGGCACTCGCCGAGGAAGGGCGTACGATGATCGTCGTCACCCACGAGATGGGCTTCGCCCGCCACGCGTCGAGCCGCGTCGTCTTCCTCCACCTCGGACGGGTGGAGGAGGAAGGCGCGCCGGACGCGATCTTCACCCGGGCGAGCAGCCCGCGGCTGCAGCAGTTCCTGGCCGGCCGGCTGAAGCACTGATCAGGCGCCGGTCCCGACGGCCGGGCCGGGGCCGCAAACCCTGCCGAACCAACAAGAACGATCAACCCCAGAGGACAGAAGAATGAAGGCTACGCTCAAGACCCTTTTTGCCACCGCGATCATGGCTGCCGCGCTCACGGCGGCACAGGCGGCCGAACAGATCGACATTGCCACCGACGCCACCTTCCCGCCCTTCGAATACATCGATTCCGAAGGCAAGCTCGTCGGCTACGACATCGAGCTGATGGAAGCGATCTGCGAGGCGGCCGCGCTCGACTGCAACATCTTCAACGCCGCCTGGGACGGCATGATTCCCGGCCTGATCGACGGCAAGTACGACGCGCTGATCTCGCAGCTCACCGTCACGGAGAAGCGCCGCCAGGTCATCGCCTTCAGCGACATCTACGATCGCCCCATCTTCCGCTTCGTGGCGAAGAAGGGCGCCGCCTTCGACTTCACGCCCGAGGGGCTCGCCGGCAAGACGATCGCCGTGCAGACCGGCACGCCGATGGACGCCTACGTCACCAGCCATTTTCCGACGGCCAGCATCAAGCGCTACGACACGGGCAGCGCACCCTATCTCGAGCTGACGGCCGGCCGCGCCGACCTGCACATCAGCTACCAAGCCCAGATCATCCACGGCTTCCTGAAGAACGACGCCGGCAAGGACTTCGAACTCGTCGGGCCGCAGCTCACCGGCGCGGACGCGGAGGAATTCGGCGAGGGCGTGGCGATCGCCATCAACAAGAAGAACGCCGAGCTCGTCGAGAAGGTGAACAAGGGGCTCGCCGCCATCCGCGAGAACGGCAAGCTCGACGCCATCAACGCCAAATATTTCGGCGAATGACCGGCATGGTCGGTGCATTCACCGCGACGATACTGGCGGCAGGGTGGACGACCCTGCTGCTGGCCGTCGCCTCTCTCGCCGTGGCGACGGTTCTCGGCATGGCCGCGGCCTTCGCCAAGCTTTCCGGCAACCGGCTGCTGCGGAGCGCTGCCTCGCTCTATACCTTCGTCGTGCGCGGAATTCCCGATCTCGTGGTCATGCTGCTGATCTACTACAGCCTGCCCGCGCTTCTCAACCAGTGGATCGACGCGATGGGCATCGACGCGCGCATCGAGTTTCCGCCGATTATCGCCGGCATCGCGACGCTCGGGCTGATCTTCGGCGCCTACATGACCGAGACCTTCAAGACGGCCCTGCAGAACATTCCGAGAGGCCAGATCGAGGCCGCGATCGCCTACGGCCTCACGCGCCGCCGCATGTTCGCCTGCATCATCCTGCCGCAGCTCGTGCGCCTCGCCCTGCCCGGCTTCACCAACAACTGGCTGGTGCTCGCAAAGGCGACGGCACTGGTGTCGCTGATCGGCCTCCAGGACGTCATGTTCCGCGCGAAGGGCGCGGCGGAAGCGACCGGCATGCCCTTCACCTTCTATCTGGTTGCCGCCGGCTTCTACCTTCTCGTCACCATCCTCTCCCTCCTGCTTCTCGGGCTCGCTGCCCGCCGCTTCGAGATCGGCCTTCGGGAGCTCGCGCCGTGAACTGGACCGTCATCGCCGAAAACCTTCCCCTCTATGCCGAAGGGGCGAAGCTGACGCTGTTCCTCGCCTTCGCGTCGCTTGCGATCTCCTTCATGCTCGCCGTGCCGCTCGCCTTCCTGCGCAACAGCCGGGTTACGGCGGTGCGCTATACGGTCCTCTTCTATACGCTGGTCTTCCGCGGCACGCCGCTTCTGGTACAGTTGTTCCTCGTCTATTTCGGCCTCGCCCAGTTCGAGCTGATCCGCACGAGCATCCTCTGGCCGTGGCTTTCGAGCCCGATGGTCTGCGTGCTCCTCACCTTCGTGCTCAACACGACCGCCTACACGACGGAAATCTTCGCGGGGGGACTGCGCCACATCCCCGTCGGCGAGATCGAGGCCGCGCGCGCCTACGGCATGTCGCGCCGCACGCAGGCCTTGCGCATCCTCATCCCCGCCATGCTCACCCGCTCCCTGCCGCTCTATGGCAACGAGATGATCATGATGCTGCACGCAACCTCGCTCGCCAGCACCGTGACGCTGCTGGAGACCACCGGCGTCGCGCGCATGATCACCCTCACCGACTACATCCAGTTCGAGCCCTACGTGACCGCCGCGGCGATCTATCTCGCCCTGACCTTCGTGCTGGTCTCGGGCTTCCAGGTCGTCCAGCGCCGCTGGGCCGGCTATCTCGAAAACCGGATCGGCTGAGCGCCACACGGCGCGGCCCGTCCCCTCATCCAGCCCGCTTCCCGGCCGAAGGCCGCAACACAGGAGGACAATCCATGAATGAAAAGCCTGACCTCGGCGCGCTCTTCGGCGCGGCGGCCGAGACCACGACCTTCCTCGGCCTTGCGGCCTGCCCGGACCTCGACGCACTCTCGGCGCCGGTGGCGCTGATCGGCGCGCCCTGCGCCACGCCCTATGCCTCGGTGGGCGCCTATTGCCGCAACGCGCCGGATGCGCTGCGCCGGGCCACGGGATCGCTGACGGCCAATGTCGACCGCCACGATTTCGATCACGGCGGCCCCGTCTTCCCCGTGCCGGACCTGCGGCCGGTCGATTGCGGCAACCTGCCCTTCGACGAGGCCGACACCGCCGGCAATCGCGCGCACATCGCCGAGGCTGTGTCGAAGGTGCTGGCCCGTGGCGCCGTACCGGTGCTGCTGGGTGGCGACGATTCCATCCCGATCCCGATGATCGAGGCGATCGGCGCTACCGCCAGCGGACGGAAGTTCACGATCCTGCAGATCGACGCCCATATCGACTGGCGCGAGATGCACATGGGCGAGCGGCTGGGCCTGTCCTCCACCATGCGGCGGGCTTCCGAAATGCCGCATGTCGAGCGCATCGTCCAGGTCGGCGCACGCGGCATCGGCTCGGCGGCGACCGGCGACTACGAGGATGCGCTCGCCTGGGGCGTCAGCTTCGTGACTGCCTACGACCTGCACCGCAACGGCGTCGACGCCGCGCTCGATCTCATCCCCGAAGGCAGCGACATCATCATCTGCATCGATGCCGACGCGCTCGATCCCGCGCTCGTTCCGGGCGTCATCGGCCGCGCGCCGGGCGGCCTCAGCTATTATCAGGCCGTCGACCTCATCAAGGGGGCAGCGAAGCGCGGCCGCATCGCCGCCATGGATTTCGTGGAGTTCATGCCCGAGCGGGACGTCGACGGGATCGGCGCGCTCACCTTCGCCCGCCTGATCACCACGGCGCTCGGCGTCCTCGTCCGCCAGGCGGCATAATCCCGCTGCGAGGCCTGCCAAGACATTCCGGCAGGCCTTGCGTCTCCTATGCCCGCGGGGTCGGGTGATGACGGCCAGCGTGAGCGGACCGAGCCACCGGCGCGCTCCACGGCCGGAATGGCGAGCGTGGCGAGCGCCATCCTCGATCTGCCGGTTGGTCAGCCCGACGATGCTGCGACCGAGCGCTCGAGTCTTATATAACCCCTGCGGCGCATGGGCTGCTGAATGCATCCTCCGCAGCGCGGCGGAGAACGCGGCCTCCCCCGGGAATCAGCCTGCCAGCTGCTGGCGTATGGCCCTGACGGCGGCAAGGGCTGTCCGGGTCCGTGCCGTGCTGACGAATTCCGGCCAGCTCGACAGGATGACCGCCGCGAAATCCGCTGCCGGGTCGATATAGATCAGCTGCCCGAAGACGCCGCGGGCCATATAGGCGCCGCGGGCGGTGTCCTCGATCCAGAACTGGTTGTGATAGGCGCCGGCGGGAAGGACGTCTTGATAGATGCCGCCGAAGAGCGCGGGATCGGCCTTGAAGCGCGTTGCGGCGATCCAGTCGGCCGGCACGATGCGCCGGCCGTCGATCTCCCCGCTGCGCAGATGCAGCAGGGCGAAGCGCGCATAGTCGCGCAGCGTGGCGTTGAAGCCGCCGTCGCCGAGGGCGTAGCCGGCAGCGTCCACGGTGAAGCAGGCGTCCTCCTCCGCCCCCATCGGCGCCCACAATTCACGGCTGACGAGCTCGGCCAGCGGCGTGGCGGCCGCACGCTGCAGCACGAAGGAAAGGACGTCCGTCTCGATCGAGCGGTAGCGGAAGGAGGCGCCGTGCGGGCACTCCAGGTCTTTCAGCGAGAGGATCAGATCCCAGACGTGCAGCGGCCAGTCCGGGCTCTGGCGGTCCTTCCAGCCGCTGGCGGCATCCAGCAGCGCCATGTGGGAATCGAGCGCGGTATAGGTCTCATCGAAGACCACGCCGCTGGTCATGTCCAGCACATGCTGGACGGTCGCGCCGCGATAGGCCGTCGCCTCCAGCTCCGGCAGGTAGTGCGTCAGCGGCGCGGCGGGATCGACGCGGCCCCGGCCGATCAGGATGCCCGCCACCGTGCCGACGACCGACTTGGCGACCGATTGCGACAGGTGCAGGGTGTGAGGCGCCATGCCGTTCAGGTAGCGCTCGGCAACGACCTTCCCGCCATGGAGGACGAGAAGGCCGTCGGTAAAGCTCTCGGCGAGGAAGCCGGCGATGGTGCCCTGCCGCCCGTCCGCCTCGAAGGCGATGGCGTCGATATCCTGCGGATCGGCCGGCAGCACGCTCGCCGGCCCCGCGCCGCGCCACACCCTTGCGGTCGGCAGCATCTCGCGGATGTGCTGGAAGGTCCAGCGGTTCCAGGGCGCGCGGTCCCAGTCTTGCCGGGGAATGGGGGGCTTGCCCGGTGCGAGGGGATCGCGGAACGGCGGCATGACGGTCATGAGGGATCTCGCTTTCGGTTGGGAACGGGCGCGCGTTCAATCGGTGCGGCGCAGGTAGCTGCCGCCGACGAACTCCCCGAACAGGCTGCCCATGTCGCTCATCATGGCGAAGTTGGCCTTCGCCTTCGGGCCGAGCCTGGTGGCGACGGCGTCGATCATCAGGTTGAGCACGACGCTGAGGCTTGCCGTGGAATCCCAGAAGGTCTTCACATGCGTATGGGCCTCGAAGGCGAAGCGCGTATAGGCGAAGGCCCAGTGGCTGAACTTGTCGGTGACGACGACGAGCGGCATCTCCATCGCCTTCAGCTTTTCCGCCAGCTTGATGCCGCGCGTGGCATAGGAGGCCGTATCCACGAAGACGACGGCGCTGTGCCTCGGATCCGCATTGAGGATCTCGCCGAACGTGCCGGAGGCATTGTCGATGAAGATGACGTTGGAGCGGGCCCACAGCAGGCGGCTGGCGAAGTCCATCGCCAGCCCCTTCGAGGCCTGGAAGCCGACGACATAGACGGTGCGGGCCTTGACGAGCAGGTTCGCCGCCTCCTCCCAGACCTCGGTGGTGGTCAGCGCATAGGCCTTGACGATGGCGTCGAGCTCCAGCCGCAGGCTCTCCTGCAGCATCTGCTGGCGGCCCTCGCGCATCTGGAAGCGCGCCATGTAGTCGTCGATCTCGCTGTCCTTCTCGGCGACGGCGACGCGCAGCCGCTTCTTGAGGTCGCGCAGGTTCTCGAAGCCGAGGCCGCGCACGAAGCGCGTGACGGTCATCTCGCTGACGCCGACGGCCTGCGCGATGCTGCTGCCGGTCTCGAACGGCAGGATCTGGATATTGTCGAGGATATAGGCCGCAAGGCTCTGCTCGGAGGGCGAGAAGCCGGCCATGCGGTCGCGCAGGATCGCCTCGATGTCGATCTTCTCCTCAACGCCGTTCGATCCTGCGGCATGCTTGCCGCCTCGCGCCTTCGCCACGGTCACAGTCCCCTAGAAATTGCCGGCATGCGTCGCCGGATGCCCCTGCCCCCAGATACCGGAGGCACCGCCTATGTCTTCCTCGATTTGCCGCGCCGCCGCAAGCAGCAGGTCTTCCCGGCCGAAGCGCGCCACGAGCTGGATGCCGATCGGCAGGCCATCGCCGCTGCGCCCGAGCGGCAGGGAGATCGCGGGCTGCCCCGTCGCGTTGAAGAGCGCCGTGAACGTCTCCTTGGGCGCGAGGTCGTCGAAGACGCCGTCCGCGTCGATGCCGGCCCGGTTGGGATCGAAGGTGCCGATCGGCTCCGGCGCGATGGCGCTGGTCGGGGTCAGGAGCAGGTCGTAGCCGGCAAGGAAGCGGCCGACCTGCCGCGTCACGCGGTCATAGACGGCAAGGGCCTCGATGAGTTCCGCGCCGCCGATGCCGCAGCCCCAGCGATAAAGGGCATGGACGCTCGGGCCGAGCGCGTCTTCCAACCTGCGGCCCCTGTGGCGGGCCATGGCCGGCATGTGCGCGGCGGCATCCGCGGCCCAGATGACCTTCTGGGCGTGGAGGAAGGCGGGATAGTCGAAATCGGGTGAGGCCTCCTCGACATGATGGCCGAGGGAGGCCAGCCGCTCGGCCGCCGCTCGCGTCGCCGCGGCGACCTCCGGATCGAGCCGGACGCCGGACCAGGCTGTCGTGCACAGCGCGATCCGCAACGCGCGCGGCGTGCATTGTATGGCCTCCAGATAGGTTCCGGCGGGCGCGGCGATCTCGTAGCCGTCGCCGGCGTCGGGACCGTGGCAGAGGTCGAGCAGTGCGGCGGTATCGCGCACGGAGCGGGTCAGCATGAAGGCCGTCGCCAGCCCGAGAAGCGGGGCATTGGCGTTCGGGGAGCCGGTGACCCGGCCGCGCGAGGGTTTCAGGCCGATCAGGCCGCAGAAGGCGGCGGGATTGCGGATCGATCCGCCGCCGTCGCTGCCCTGCGCGAAGGGCACGATACCGGCCGCGACGGCGGCGGCCGCCCCGCCGCTCGACCCGGCGACGCCGCGTTCCAGGTTCCAGGGATTGCGCGTCGCCCCGTAGAGCGGCGATTCCGTCGCCGCCGGCACGCCGAACTCCGAACTCGTCGTGCGCCCGGCATTCACCAGTCCGCCGTTGCGCAGGCGCGTCCAGTAGACCGCGTCATGGGCGGCGCGGAACCCCTGCGCAAGGCGGCTGCCGAATTCCGCCGGCCGCCCCGCCTCGACCGGAAAGTCCTTGGTGAGGGTGGGAATGCCGCCGAAGGGCGTGGCGGACGCCGTCTCCGGCAGGCTTTCCAGCGCGTCCGGATAAAGCTCGATGACGGCGTTCAGCGCGGGATTGACCGCCGCCACGGCCGCCGCGACGCATCGGCCGAGCTGCCGCGGGGTGATCTCGCCCCTGGCCAGCAGGCGGGCGAGGCTGGTGCCGTCATGGGATACGTATTCGTCAAGTCGCATGGGTCTATACCGGTTGTGAGATCGTGCCTGTCTGGGCGGGCAGCCGGGTGAGCGAGCCGACCAGCGCCTGCGTATAGGGATGCTGCGGCCTCGACAGCACCTGCTGCGCCACGCCCTGCTCCACGACGCGCCCGGCCTTGAAGACATAGACGCGCTGGCAAAGGCTGCTGACGACGGAGAGGTCGTGCGAGATGTAGATGAGCGTCAGCGACCGCTCGCGCTGCAGCCGCACCAGAAGCTCCAGGATCTGCGCCTGCGTCGTGACATCGAGCGCGGAGGTGATCTCGTCGGCGATGAGCAGCTGCGGCTTCAGCGCGAGCGCGCGGGCAAGGCCGACACGCTGGCATTGCCCGCCCGAGAGCTGGCGCGGCTTGCGGTCGTAGAGGCTCGCCGGCAGCTCCACCATCTCCAGCAGCGCCTCGGCCTCCTTCTGCGCCGTTTTCCGGTCGGCAAGGCCATGCCGCCAGATCGGTTCGGCAACCGCCTCGCCGATCGTCAGGCGCGGGTTGAGGGAATCGTACGGGTTCTGGAACACCATCTGCACGCGGCGGCGGAACGCCGTCAGCGCATCGCCGGAGAGCGCACCGATATCCTGCCCGCCGAGGCGGATCGCCCCGCCGCCCGGCGTGTTGAGGCGGATGATCGAGCGGGCGAGCGTGCTCTTGCCGGAACCGCTTTCGCCGACGATGCCGACCGTCTCGCCGGCGCCGATCTCAAGGTCGATCCCGTCGAGCGCCTTGAAGGCACCGCCACCGCCGAGCCCGCCGAGCAGGCCCCCGCCCGTGGAGAAGGACACCGAGAGCTTTTCCACGCTGAGCAGCGGCTTGCCGCCGTCCGGCCCGTCCGCCGTGCCGTAGGTCTTGCGGCCCGGCTGGGATTCGATCAGCAGCTTCGTATAGGGATGGCGCGGCCGGTTGATGACGTCATCGATGGCTCCCTGCTCCACCACCTCGCCGTTGCGCATCACCACCACCTGGGAGCAAATGTCCGCGACCACGCCGAGATCGTGCGAGATCAGGATCATCGCCAGCCCGGTCCTGCGGTTGAGGTCCTTGAGCAGGTGCAGGATGCGGGCCTGCACCGTGACGTCGAGCGCGGTGGTCGGCTCGTCCGCGATCAGCAGCTTCGGCCGGCAGCCGATCGCCGCGGCGATCATCGCGCGCTGCTTCATGCCGCCGGAAAATTCATGCGGATAGGAGCGCGCGCGCTTTTCCGGCTCGCGGATACCGACATCGTCAAGCAGCGCGACAGCGCGCTTGAGGCCTTCGCGCCGGGTGATGCCGAGATGGCGGACCATCGGCGCGGCCACCTGCTCGCCGATGCGGCGCAGCGGGTCGAGATGGGACGCCGGGTTCTGGAAGATCATGCCGATGTCGCGGCCGCGAATGGCGCACAGCTCGTCCTCGCCGAGCGCCAGCAGGTCCCGCCCTTCGAGCGTCACGCTGCCTTCAGCGCGGGCGGCGGCGGCCAGCAGGCGCATCACCGCGCGGCAGGTCACGGATTTGCCCGAGCCGCTTTCCCCGACGATACCGAGGATTTCGCCCGGCCGGAGCGCGAACGAGACGTTCTTCACCGCCGCAAATTCGCCGAAGCTGACGGAGAGGTCCTTTACCTCCAGCAGCGGCGGCGTGCCGTTCCTGAGCCAGCTCATGCCGTCACTCCCCTGCGCTGCAGCTGTCCCAGCCCGTCGCCGAGCAGGGCGAAGCCGAGGCCGAGGGAAATCGCGGCAAGGCCTGGGAAGAGGCAGATCCACCAGGCCTGCTGCACGAAGGCCTGCCCGTCGGCGATCATGACGCCCCATTCGGCAAGCGGCGGCTGCGCGCCCATGCCGAGGAAGCCGAAGCTTGCGCCGGCCAGCATCACCAACACCGCATCGCTCACCGCATAGGCGATGACCGGGCCGATCGCGTTGGGCAGCACATGATGGGCGAGGATGGCGGCCGGCGGATAACCGAGGCATCTGGCCGCCTGGATATATTCGCTTTCGCGGATCGTCAGCACCTGCGCGCGCACCAGCCGCGCATAGCTGACCCAGCCGACCAGCGTCAGCGCCAGGATGAAGTTCAGAAGGCCGGGACCGAGCACGCCGACGATGGCGAGAACCAGCACGAAGAAGGGGAAGGCGACGGTCAGGTCGTAGATGCGCATGAACACGGTATCGACCAGCCCGCCGAAATAGCCGCTCAGAAGACCGATGGTCGTGCCGATCACCAGCGGCGGCAGCACCCCCGCCACGCACAAGAGCAGATCGACGCGGCTTGCGAAGAGAACCCGCGAGAAGACGTCGCGGCCGACCTGGTCCGTGCCGAACCAATGGGCGGCGCTCGGTGGCGAAAGCATGTTCAGGATGTCGATGGCGTCGGGATCGTAGGGCGCGATCACCGGGGCCGCCAGCGCCAGCACCAGCCATCCGCCGAGGATGGCGAGCGCCACCAGCATGACGGGCGTGACCGTGCGGACGGAGGGGGCGGTAATTGCCGGAGCGGGTGTGTCAGCCATGGGCGGTCTCCTCAAAGCCGGACGCGCGGATCGATGAAGGCGGTCAACAGGTCCACCGTCAGCGTGATCAGGACGGTCGAGACCGCGAAGACCAGCGTCAGGCCCTGCACGACGTAGTAGTCGCGGCCGAGCAGCGCGTTGACCATCAGTGTGCCGAGGCCCGGCACCGCATAGACGGTCTCGACGATGACCGCGCCGCCGATCATGAAGGCCACCATCACCCCGAGCAGGTTGAGCGTCGGCAGCACGGCATTGGGCAGCATGGTCTGCCAGAAGATCTGCCGCTCCGTCGCGCCCTGCGCCCGCGCGGCCGTGACGAAGTCGGCGGCGGTCTTCTCGATCAGGGCGGCGCGCAGGCTCTGCGTCAGCACCGGCACCAGCCAGATCGCGGTAGAGACCGCGGGCAGGAAGAGGTGGTGCAGGTGCCCGGTGAAGCCGACGCCGTAGCCCGAAACAGGGAACCAGCCGAGGCTGACGCCGAAGAAGCGCGACATCATGATGCCCAACCAGAACACCGGGATGGTGAGGCCGGCGATCCCGACGAGGCGGATGATCTGGTCGGCGATGCCGCCCGGCCGGCGAGCGCCGAGGATGGCCAGCGCGACCGTCGGCGGGATGGCGAGGCAAAGGACATAGGCGGTCAGGAACAGCGTCGGCCACATGAACTGTTCGATGAGCTGGATGACCGGCCGCTGGAAGCGCAGCGACAGGCCGATATCTCCCGAGAGGAGATTGGCGAGATAGGTCAGGAACTGGCGCCAGAGCGGCAGGTCGAGCCCGTATTGCGAGCGGATCGCCGCCACGGTCTCGGCGCTCGCCCTTTCCCCGGCGAGAAGCCGCGCGGGATCGCCGGGGGCCATGTGCACGAGAAGGAAGGTCACGAGGCTGATGCCGGCGAGCACGCCGATAAGTTGCAGCAGGCGCCGCACAAGGAGCTGCAGAAGGGGCAATCCGGTTCTCCGCTTCGGGCGTGAAGGGCGCGCCCCGCTTGTGGGGCGCGCTTGAGGCGGTTTACTGGCCGATGGACGTCTCTTCGAGCGTCCACTGCAGCGAAGGGGTCAGCTTGAGCCCTTCGATACGCCTGGAATAGGCGACCGCGTTCGGCGCGTAGTAGAGCGGGATCTGCGCCACCTCCTCGGTGGTGATCCTCTGGATCTCCTTGTAGACCTCCGCGCGTCTGGCCGGATCGGCCTCGCGGGTGCCCTCCTCCACGAGTTCATCCACCTTCGGGTTGGTGTAGAAGGTGTTGTAGGAATTCGAGCCGCAGGTGCCGCACACCGCCCAGCGGACGGCAAGGTCGGGATCGGGGGTCTCGTTGTACCACCAGTTGGCCGCCGCGTCGTAGTCGCCCTTGCCGGTGGCATCCCACCAGGCGCCGCCGTCGACATTGACGATCACAGGCTTCAGGCCGATGGCCTGCCACTGGGCCTGGATCAGCAGCGCCGTCTGCTGCGAGGGCGCGTCGGCGGCCGCCAGGATCTTCACCTCGCGCCCCGCCATGCCGGAGGCGGCCAGCAATTCCTTCGCCTTGGCAGGATCATGGGGAATGCCCGGATAGTCCTTGTCGTGGAAATCGACGCTGCCCGGCAGCGTGGTATTCGCCGGTTCGGCATAGCCGCGCGTGATGGCCGCGGCCATGGCCTTGTTGTCGATCGCCATGCCCGCCGCCTGCCGCGCCGCCAGGCTGGAGAAGGGCTCGCGCTTGTGGTTCAGCAGGGTCATGTAGATGGTTGTCGAAGGCTCAAGCCGCATGTCGATCGTCTCGACCGTCTTCAGGTCGTCGACCTGCGCCCACGGCACGGCGCGGACTGCATCGATCTCGCCGGCCTTCAGCATGGCGATGCGGGTCTCGGGCGAGGCGATCTCGATCAATTCGACGGTGGCGTCCGATTTCGGATAGCCCTTGCGCCAGTAGTGCGGATTGGGTTCGAGCACAAGCCTCTCGTTCGGCTTCCACTGCTTGACGCCGTAGGGACCGGACGTGACCGGAACCGTGCCGAAAGCCTCCTCCTCCCCCCGCTTTTCCACGTCGGCCCTGGACACGATGCCCATGTTCCAGATTTCCGCATTGCCGAGGAACGGCGCGAAGGCCGACTTCAGCGTGACCACCACGGTCTTCGGATCGGCCGCCGTCACCGCTTCCACCGCGCTGAGCGGGGCCGGATAGGCCGAGCGCTTGTCGGTGCGGATGCGTTCGAGGCTGAAGGCCACGTCATCGGCCGTGATCGGCGAGCCGTCCGAGAACCGGGCGTCGCGAAGATGGAACGTATATGTCCTGCCATCCTCGGAAATATCCCAGGTCTCGGCCAGCCCCGGCTCCAGCGCGCCGGTCTCCGGATTGCGCCGCAGGAGGCGCGAATAGAGCTGGCCATAGGTTTCGATATTGCCCGCCGCCGCCGACCGCATCGGGTCCAGCGTCGTCGTCTGGTAGGGCGAGGCGACGCGGATGACGTCAGCCGCCAGGGCCGGCGCAAAGCCGGCGAGGCCCGCCGCCAGGATCGTCATGCCGCCCAATACCAGACCCTTGCCCCGCATGGAGGGCTTGCGCCAAAAACTCATTCTCTCTCCTCCCGAAATCCAACATCCCATCGGACACATCGCGGAGGCTATGTTAGATTATACACAAATGTCAATATCAATGTTATATATTCAACATCGATGGGAACGGCACCGACCGCCTGCCTTGCCGGTCATGCCGCGAGCCTCGCCTTGAAGAAGGGGCCTGGCTTCGGCATTTACGCGCGAACGGCATGCCGCCAGCCGGTGCTGAGGCAGCATTGCATTTCGCATATCTATTTTAGATTTCCCTTGTTTTTCGTGCGTGCTAGTTTGGGGGCAAGGATGTGTCCGGCACGGACTTCCGTGCGCCGGTCCGTCCCCGGACGCCGGTGTCCTGTAGCAATCGCAGCTATTTCTGACGGTAGGCAGCCATGATCGCATTCAATGTCGTGCGTTTCAAAGTCAAGTCCGGCATGGAGAACGCCTTTCTCGATGCGCACCGCAATGTCGCGACCGACTGGGCGGGCCTGCGCCATGCCAGTATCGTTCAGACGGGAGAAGGGCGTTATTGCATCGTTGCGGAATGGGAGAGCATGGATGCTCTTGCCGCCAGCAGGCCGCAGATGATCGCTACGCTCGACGGCTTTCGCGATACCCTCGAAGACCTCGGCGGCGGCCTCGGCATCACCGATCCGATCGCCGGTCCGGTTGTTCTTGCGCTGAAGTGATACGCCGCAGCATAGCGGGAACCCATAACAGGCCGCGCGGCGGTCTTGGACCGGTCGACGGATCAGACCGCCTCCCGGCACCTTTCACGCCGGATAGGCGCGCTTTGAAACAAACCGGTGGTAGAGCCAGGCGAGAAGGACAAGGATTGCGGTCCCCGTGGCGATCGGCAGGAGCAGGAAGGGCCATCCCGCACCGGCGAGGATGACGACCAAGGGGTCGCCGCCGGCCGGCGGATGAAGCGTGCCGCTGAACTGCATAAGCGCGATGGCAAGGCCGACGCCGAGCCCCATGGCGATAACGCCATCGCCAAGGACGGTCAGGACCAGCAGGCCGACCAGCGCGGAGATCAGGTGCCCGCCGATCACGTTCCGCGGCCTAGCGAGCGGACTTTGCGGCAGAGCGAAGAGAAGGACGCAGCTTGCCCCGAAGGGGGCGATCAGGAGGAACTGGCCGAGGTTTTCCGTCAGCGCGGCGAGCAATGAGATCGCGAGCGCTCCCGGGATCACGCCGAGCCGCAGCGTCCCGGTCAAGCCGCCCTTCTTCCTGCCTCTCAGGTCATCGTGAAGGCTCTCGTAGTCAGCGAGGATCTGCCGCCCCCAGCGCAGGACCTTCTCGCCTTCGGCGGTCAGCGACAGGAAGCGGTGCCCCCGAACGATCAGGGAAAGGTTCAGATCCTCCTCGAGCTTGCGGATCGCTTGCGAGAGCGTGGGTTGCGTGACGCTGCACTGTTCTGCGGCGCGCCCGAAATGCTGTTCTTCGGCGAGCGTCACGAAAAACTTCAGGTGCCTGATCAGCATGTCCTCATCCTGTCTCGATCTCCGGTCGGCATCGACATGGCTCTTCCCAATACGTTATATTTTGTGAAATATAACGATTAGAGGATTTGCGGCCGGAGCCAAAGCGCCTTCGGGCGGCGGCGCGCCATCGTTGGAAGAGGAATATCGGGTCATCATGCAGGAAGAAATCCGCATCGCGGTCGCGCTCGTCACCCGGGAGAACGGCGACACGCTGCTCGTGCGCAAGCGCGGCGGGCCGCAGTTCATGCAGGCCGGCGGCAGGATCAGGGACGGCGAAGTGCCGAAGGCGACACTTGCCCGCCGGCTGCACGAGGAACTGGGCATCCTCATTCCGCCCTCGCGCATGGCGCCCTTCGGCTGCTTCGAGGCCGAGGCGGCCGACGAGACGGACCATCTGCTCGTCGCCTATGTCTTCAGGGTCCAGCTCGAAGACGAGGTCATCGCGCCGACGAGCGAGATCGACGAGGCGCGGTGGATGCCGATCCAGGACACGCCCACGCTGCCGCTCGCCCCGCTCACGCGCAACCACATCCTCACCCTGTTCTGGCAGATGCAGTTCGGCACCGACCTGCCGCACCAGCACGGCCGGGAGGCCGCGGCGTAAGCGCCGCCCGTCTCGAAGATCGGAACGTCCATGCCGACCCTTCCGCACCTGACTGAATAGCCCCGAGTTTCGTAGACACCCTCGGGTTAGATTTTCTGCTGCTTTTCGAACTCGACGGGCGACAGCATCCCGTTCCTGACATGCTTTCATTTCGGGTTGCAGAACATCTCGATGTAATCGAACACATCCTGACGCGCCTCATCACGAGAGCGATAGACCCTGCGGCGTATCCGTTCACGCTTCAGAAGGTTGAAGAAGCTCTCTGCGACTGCGTTGTCATGGCAGTTGCCGCGTCGGCTCATGCAATGAACCAGTTTGTGGTGTTTGAGGAAGGATGCCCAGTCCATGCTGGTGAACTGGGAGCCCTGGTCCGAATGGACCGGCACCAGTTCTTATGGCTTGCGTCGTCTATCGAGACATGGACGAACTCCCGCAACGGCTGTTGGACTGGCCGGTGCGGTCGCCGGTGATGCAGTGCCCTCGGCGATGCGCCGAAGGATGCCGGCGAGCGAGGAATGAACCTCACACATGCTTGCGCCCCTCCGCGTCGAAGAACCAGTCATCCGGATAGGGATACCACCAGCCCTGGATCACCGGTTTATGGTCAATGATGACCATTTTCGAGCGGCGGAAGGCATCGAGGCCGAGTTTTGAAAGCTCCCGTCCGAGGCCGGATTTCTTCCAGCCCCCGAAGGGCAACGCGTCGTTGTCGATCAGCGGGTTGTTGACCCAGACCATGCCGGCCTCAAGCCGATCCGCCGCCTCCATCGCTTCTTCGAGTGAGGTGGTAAAGACGGACGCGCCGAGGCCGAACTCGCTGTCGTTGGCCCGTTCGATCGCCTCGTCGAAATCCTTGACGCGCATGATAGCGGCGACAGGACCGAAGCACTCTTCGTTCATGATCGCCATGTCGGGTGTGCAATTGACAAGGATGGTCGGCTCGTAGAACCAGCCGGTCGGCTCAGTGTCCGGGATCTTCCCGCCTAGCACCACCGTCGCTCCCGCGGCCTTGGCATCCTCGACCAGCCGGATGACCTTTGCGCGCGCCGCCTCGCTGACAAGCGGACCTATCTCAGCGCGCGTGAGACCGTTGCCGATGCGCAGACGCTTCGTCTCGGTAGCGAACTTCGCGAGGAACGCGTCATGCACCGCATCGACGACGAAAAACCGCTCGGCCGAGGTGCAGACCTGGCCGGACATGTGAAAGGCGGCGGTGACGGCACCGGCCGCGGCCACATCGAGCGGCGCGTGGGCCGTGATGATCATCGGGTCCGAACCGCCTGCCTCGATGACAGCGGGCTTCATCTGCGCCGCGGCGGCCATCGCCACGGCCTTGCCGGCGGCAACTGAGCCAGTGAACGCGACGGCGTGAGTCTTCGGCGAGGCGATGAGTGCGCTGCTCAGCCCGACACCGCCCGGCAGGCAGGCGATCAGGCCATCCGGCAAGGCCTTGAAGACCCGCATGAATTCCAGCGTGGAGAGCGTCGTCGCGGGCGCCGGCTTGATGATGCACGCATTGCCCGCGGCGAGCGACGCGGCGACCGTCCAGCACATCAGGAGGATCGGGAAATTGAACGGCATGATATGCACGCTCACGCCGAGCGCCTCGTAGCGCGCATGTTGGAAGGAGCCGGCCTGCGTGGTGCCCGCCACCTTGCCGCCCTCGTCGCGCGCCATTTCCGCGAAATAGCGGAAGGCGCCCGCGCAGTTCGCCACCTCGCCGATCGCCTCCGGATAGGGCTTGCCCATCTCGCGCGACATCAGTTCAGCGCAGCGGCGCATGTCTGTTGCCTCGATGCGGTTGGCGATGCGGTGAAGGATGGTCGCGCGTGTCTTCGCGTCGAGCCGTTTCCAGTCCCGCTGCGCCATGGCGGCGGCATCGAGCACAGCTTCCATGTCGTCGAGCGCGGTGTCGGCGATGGTGCCGACGGTGGCGAGCGTTGCGGGATCGATCACGGCATGGCGGGCGCCCTTGCTCGGGACATAGGCCGGGTGCCGGTAGAACACGGGTTCGGCGGGGTTGAACATGGCAATACTTCCTTGGTGTTCTGGAGAACCGGGCGACGGTCCCTCATCCGCCTGCCCGCCCCCCTCTCCGCAGGCAGGGAGAAGGGGCCGACCGCAGCGTTTCGTCTCGCTCTCCCCGCTTGCGGGGTGAGGGGAAAATATGCCCTCAGCGGATCATGTAGACCTTCTTCACGGTCTCATGGACCGTGCATTCACCCTTCCAGTCCTTCGGGAAGAAGGCGGCGGTATCCGGCGTGATCTCGATCACCTCACCGCTTTCATGGACATAGGTGCAGCGCCCTTCGAGGAAGTGGCAGAACTCGTCGCTGGTGACGTGGCAGAACCACTTTCCCGGCGTGCAGATCCATAGGCCGCTTTCGGATTCGCCGTTCGGGCCCTTGTAGATGACCTTGCCGGAGGTGCGGCTCTCGCCCTCGATCATGGTGGGAATCACGCCCCAGTCCTTGAGGTCGGTCTCTTCCAGCGGCTTGCGCATCAGGGGTGTCGCGGTCATGGGATATTTCCTTTCATTTTCTCTTTACGTCAGACCAGCATGTAGATGTTGCGCATGGTCTCGGTGACGGTGCATTCGCCGGTCCAGCCGCCGGGGAACATAACGACCGTGCCCGGTTCGACCACGATCACCTCGCCTTCGTCCGAGCGATACACCGCCCGGCCGGCCACGAAATGGCAGAATTCGTCCCGTGGGATGGACAGCCGCCAGCGGCCGGGCGTGCAGACCCAGATGCCGGATTCCGGCTGGTTGTTCGGCCCCTTGTAGACGAGACGGCCCGAGGAGCGAGACTGGCCCTCCAGGCTGTCCGGCTGGTCGCCCCAGTCGACGAGGCCGGAAAAGGTAGTCGCGTTATGGATGTGCGGGGCGGATGCTTTCGTCGTCTCAACCATTGTAGGCGCCCGTCTTCACGAGGTCGTCGAGAATGCCCGCGGCCTTCTTCGGGCCGTTGCGGGCCTGCATATGGGCGCTGGTGGCGGCAAGGCGCGTCTTCATGGTCGAATTGTTGAGGCAGGCGTCGAGTTTTGCCGCAAGGTCGGCATCCGTCCAGTCGTAACGCGGCATCTTGAAGCCGTGGCCGGTCTCGTCGACGCGCGTCGCATTGTCGTGACCATCCCAGACATAGGGCATGATGATCGCCGGCTTGCCGAAATAGAGGCACTCCGTGAACGAATTGTTGCCGCCGTGATGGATGACCGCATCGACCTGCGGGATGACCGAAGGCTGCGGGAACCAACTGTCGACGATGACGTTGCCGGGCAGGTTCTCGTACTGATCCTTGTAGTCGCCGACATTGACGAGCGCGCGATAGGGCAGCTTGCCGATGGTCGTGATCAGGCGCTTCAGGAGGTCCGTATCCCCTGCCCCCAGCGAGCCGAAGGAAATGTAGATCAGCGGCTTGTCGTTGTTCTCGGCAAAGGTCGGCACCTCGTAGGGCTTCTCCTTGCGAACGCAGCCCTCGAGATACTGGAACTGTTTCGGATCGAGCGGATGCTCGCGCTCGAACTTCACCGGCTCCGGATAGAGCAGCAGGTTCATGAAGGGCGAGGCTTCGAAAAACTGGCCGATCGGATAGGACGCCTCGTTATTCTCGGCAAGGAAACCGTTGAAATCGTCATGGATCGGCTTGATGACGTCGTTGAAATGGTCGCGATAGGCGGCGTGGCAGGCGAAATCCTTCTCACCGCAGCCGGAAAGATGCGGCGGGATTTTCGGATCCTCGATCTCGTTTTCCGAGCAGGAGATGATGCGCACCCAGGGCGTGCCGTATTGCTTGATCGCCGGGAAGAGGATGACGTTGTCGACGCAGATGAGGTCCGGCTTGATCTTCGCCAGCACGCCCGGCAGGTCTTTCTGCGCCCATTTTGCGCTGTCGACGATCGCCGTCCAGCAATCCTTCACGTAGTTGTCGACCTGGTCGTAGGGAGATCTACGAAAATTCGGGATGTGGCCGTTGATGAAATCCTCCCAGAACTTGGCCATCTGCTCCGGCGGCATGGGTTCGGAAAGGTTCACGGCATGTGCCTCGAAACCGTAGCCCTCATAGACCGATACGAAGCCGGGGTCGGAGAGGAAGACGGCCTTGTGGCCGAGCGCTTCGACGGCCTGCGCGATGCCGACCGAGTTCAGCGCCGGGCCAAAGGCCGCTTCCGGGAAGAATGCGATGGTCCTGGACATGGTGTTCCCCTCTTTATTCATTGGAAGAGCCGGCATCTCGCCGGCTCGATCTTGAGGCTCAGCGCATCGCCGATCTTCCAGTTGCCCGCCCCGCTCGCGGGAATGCGGACCTGAAGCGGCGTTGCACTCGCGGTCGTCTTGACGTGCAGCACGCGGTCGAGGCCGTGATAGGCGATATCGACGACGGCGCCGGACACCGGCAGGTCGCCGGGCGGGCCGACGGCGATGTTTTCCGGTCGCACGGCGAGCGTCGCGGAGCCGGCATTGCCAGATGCCTTCACCTGCAGACCTTCCGCGGCGAAGAGACCGTCGACCCCGACCTTGCCGTCGATGAAATTCATGACGCCGATGAAGTTGGCGACGAAGCGGTCGGCGGGGCGCTCATAGACGTCCTCCGGCGCGCCGACCTGCAAGAGGCGGCCGTCCTTGAGGATCGCCATGCGGTCGGCCATGACGAGCGCTTCCTCCTGGTCGTGCGTGACGATGATGAAGGTGATGCCCACCTCGTTCTGCATGCGCTTGAGTTCAAGCTGCATCTTCTCGCGCAGCTTCTTGTCGAGCGCGCCGAGCGGTTCGTCGAGCAACAGCACTTTCGGGCGCTTCACCAGTGCGCGGGCGAGCGCAACACGCTGCTTCTGGCCGCCGGAAAGCTGTTCGGGCTTGCGGTCGGCAAATTGCGTGAGGTCCGTCGTCGCCATGGTCTCGTCGACACGGCGGCGGATTTCCGTCCTGGCGAGCCGCTCCATTTCGAGACCGTAGGAGAGATTCTGCCTGACCGTCATATGCGGAAAGAGTGCATAGGACTGGAACATCAGGTTGAGCGGCCGCTTTTCCGGCGGCAACGGGGAAATATCCTTGCCCTCAAGCAGGATGCGGCCGGCATTCGGGCTCTCGAAGCCGGCGAGCATGCGCAGCAGCGTGGTCTTGCCGCAGCCGGAGGGGCCGAGCAGCGCGAAGAATTCGTTCTCGCGGATATCGAGCGTCACATCGTCGATGGCCGTCACCGGCCCGAACGCCTTGCCGACACCCTCGATGCGCAGGATCGGATTGCTGGATGCGTTCATGGGACCTGCTGCTGTCTGTTAAGCCATTGCGAGATCAGGAGCGCCGTCGCGCTGACGCCCATGACGATGGTGGCGAGTGCATTGACCTCGGGCGTGATGCCGAAGCGGATCATCGAATAGATCTGCATGGGGAGGGTGATGGACGAGCGCCCGGCGCCGGCCGTGAAGAAGGCGATGATGAACTCGTCGACAGAAAGCGTGAAGGCGAGCAGCGCACCGGCGACGATGGACGGCAGCAGCACCGGGAAGGTGACGCGCCAGAAGGTCGTCCAGCCCGACGCCCCGAGATCGCGCGAGGCCTCGACGATGGAAAAATCGAAATGCTTCAGCCGGGCGCGCACGACCGAGCAGACGAAGGCAAGGTCGAAGATGACATGGCTGATGACGATGGTGTGCAAGCCCATCGTCAGGCCGAGACGCGAGAAGAAGGTGAGCAGCGCCACGGCGAGCACGATATCGGGGATGACCATCGGCGCGAAGGCGAGCGCTTCGAGACCGTTGCTCTTGCGGCGCCGCGTCTCCATGCCGAGCGCCAAAAGCGTGCCGAGTACGGTGGAGATGACGGTCGCGAAGACGGCGACGATGAACGTGTTGCCGGCGGCGCGCAGGATGTCCGTATTGGAAAGCAGCGCGCCATACCAGCGGGTGGAGAAGCCGGACCACGAGGTCGGCAGGCCGCTGTCGTTGAAGGAAAGCAGCACCAGCACGGCGATCGGCAGATAGAGGAAGCCGAAGACCAAGAGCAGCACGATGCGCCCCGGCAACTTGCTGGAAAGCGTCACGTTCATTGCGCCGCCTCCCCTTTGCGCTCGCCGCTGGCATGGGCCGTGGCGCGGGCCTGCAACAGGAGCAGCACGATCATGGTGAGGATCAGCGCCGCGCCGAGGGCTGCGCCGAAGGGCCAGTCGTTCGCCGTCAGGAACTGGTCGTAGACGAGGTTGCCGACCATCTGGAACCGCCCGCCGCCGAGCAGCGCGGGCGTCACGAAATTGCCGATGGAGAGCACGAAGACGAAGACGCCGCCCGCCGCCACGCCGGGCAGGGTCAGCGGCAGCGTGACGCGCAGGAAGGTGCGGACGGGGCCGGCGCCGAGATCGCGCGACGCTTCCATCAGTTCCGGGTTCAGCCGCGACAGCGTGGAATAGATCGCGAGGATGACGAAGGGCAGGTAATTGTAGACGAGACCGGTGATGACGGCACTCTCGGTATAGAGCATCGACAGCGGCTCGCCTGTGTAGCCAAGCGAGCGCAGCAGGTTGTTGATCAGGCCCTCGCGGTTCAGCAGCACGATCCACGCATAGGTGCGGATCAGGTAATTGCTCCAGAAGGGCAGCACGGCGAAGAACAGCAGGATCGGCTGCGACATCCTTGGCGCCCGCGAAATCGCGTAAGCCGCCGGATAGGCGATGAGGATCGCCGCTACTGTCGCCGTCAGGGCGATGCGCGCGGAATTGAGAAAGATCTTCGCATAGAGCGGATCGGCGACGCGGGCGAAATTTTCCAGTGTAAACGTGTATTCGACCCCGCCCCAGACACCGCGCTCGAAAAAAGCATAGCTCAGCACCAGCAGGCACGGGACCACCATGAAGGCGACGAGCCAGGCGACGCCGGGCGCCGCGAGCAGGGTCGGTCTGGTGGCATTGAAGGACAAGGCTTTACTCCCGCGGGGGCCGTCACAGCATCGCGCATAAAGGATTGCAGGAAGAAAATTGCCCGTGGCGGCGGGCCGCCTTCCAGTCGCCACGGGAAGGGGCCGCGTTCAGTTCGCGGCCTTGATCTCGCTCACGATGCGCGAATAGTCCTTCTGCGCCGTCCCGAGGTCGCGCAGCAGCTCGTATTTGACGAGGTCCGCAGGCGCCATGGCCATGTTCGGGTATTGCTCGGACAGCGCCTTGTCGAGGCTTTCCATCGCGGCCTTGTTCGGCACCTTGTAGAGGATGTTCTGCGCGGCCCAGGCGTGGTTCTTGGCATCGAGGATGAAGTTGATGAACTTCATCGCCGCATCCTTCTTCTCCGAGCTTTTCAGGACGACGATCGTGTCGATCCAGAGGTCGGAGCCTTCCTTCGGCACGACGAACTTGATGTCCTTGTTTTCGCCGATGCCGTAGTTGCACCAGCCGTCCCAGGCATGCACCAGCGAGGCCTCGCCGGAAACGAGCTTGGAATAGAAGGTCGTGTCGTCATAGGCGAGCAGCGTCTTCTTCGCCTCGATGAGCAGGGTCTTCACCTCTTCGAGCCTGGCCGGATCCTTCTCGTTGACGGAAAACCCCTTGGCGAGCTCGCCCGCCGCCATCAGCCAGCGGTCGGTGGCGAGCATCGTCGTCTTGCCCTTCAGCGCATCCACCGGCTGGAGCAGGTTCAGCCAGCTGTCTGGCGTACCTTCCACGAGGTCGGAGCGGTAGCAGAGGCCCGTCGAGCCCCAGGTATAGGGCACGGAAAACGTGTTGCCCGGATCATAGGCGAGCGTCGTGGCTTCCGGATAGAGATTGGCGAGGTTCGGCACGGCCGCCTTGTCGATCGGCTCGGCAAGCCCTTGCCCGTTGAGGATTTCGGCGAAGGGTGAGGAGACGAAAACGACGTCGTAGCCCTTGCCGCCGCTCGCCATCAACTTGCCCATCACCTCTTCGTTGGTGGCGTGGTTGACCACCTCGATCTCCAGCCCGGTCGCGGCCTTGAATTGTTCGGCGATGTCAGGGGCCATGTAGCCATCCCAGTTCGAGATGACGAGATCGGCGGCGGAAGCCGCGCCCGTCGCAAGACATGCGGCGACAAGCGCCGCGGCCGCGCAGGTCGCAGTCAGTCGGTTCTTCACGGTCACGGAAGACTCCCTTGTTTTACGTTGTTCCAACCTCTTCGACGGGCGCGCCGGTTCTCCGGTCTCATTCCCTGTCGAATGGAAGTATTATTTATAAAAAAAATACGTCAATAGGGTCGATGCATTTTTGCGGTCCGCGCATTTCCGGGCTTGCGCGACGAAAGCTCAAAGGGCAGCATGCACGGCGATGGAGGGCAGAGGCGAGCCATGACACCGGAGCCGAAACGGACCAATTTCCGCCATGTCGAACTGGCGCAAAAAATACTGGATGTCGCCGGCGAGCGTGGCATGGCGCCCGGCGAGCGGCTGGCCGAACAGGCGCTCGCCTCGCTCTGCAACGTCTCGAGAACCCCGATCCGCAAGGCTTTGCAGATTCTTGCCGAGCGAGAGCTTGTGACGGCGGATGCCGAGGGCGGCTATCTGCTCGCCGTCGATCCCGCCGCCATTGCCCGCCTCGAAGACACGGCGGAAGGCGATGGCGAGAGTGAAATCTATGCCGCGATCCTACGCGATCTCGCCGCCGGACGCATTGCCGAAAGCCAGACCGTCGCCGCGCTGCAGCGCCGCTATGAGGTCTCACGCCAGACGGTACAAAATGCGTTTGTGAAACTGGCAGAGGAAAATCTGGCCGAACGCGGTTCCGGCCAGCAATGGCTGCTGAAGCACTTCGCCATCAGTGGCGATGCGGCGGCGAAAAGCTACGAGTTCCGCCTTGCGACCGAACCGCTCGCGCTGACCCTGCCGGAGTTCAAGCGCGATATTCCGGCGATGACGGCGCTGCGCCAGTCCATGCTGATCCTGCGCGGGATGAACGAGACGAATTTCGACCGCAAACTTTTCGACCGCACGGACTACGATTTCCACCTGTTGATCGCGCGCTCCTGCGGCAATCCCTTCATGGCAGAGACGCTTACCAACCATCACCGCCGCCGCCGCGCCAGCCCGCCGGCCGGCCATGTCAACGCCTTCCGGCTGATGCAGTCCAACCTCGAGCATATCCAGATTCTCGAGCAGATCGAGCGCGGCCAGATGGAGCTTGCGGCCGATCTCATGCGTGTGCATATACAGCTCTCCCAATCGCAGCGCCCACGGCTGGCCGGCCGTGGCGTTCCTCCCGCCTTCAAGCTCGTCGTGCGTTGATCCTCCATGACGCCAGCAAAGACCATCGCCCTCTTTCCGGAAGCAAGCTACGGCGCAGCGCTGAACTGTGTGGGCATCGCCCAGGAACTGAGGCGCATGGGCCACCGCCCCGTTTTCATTTGTCATCCCGGTTTCAGCGGCGTCTTTACCGAATACGGCTTTGGCGAATACCAACTCGGCGACGATACGTCCGCACCCGCGACCGACTGGAACGATTTCATCGAGCGCCATCAGGACGCCTTCCGCCAGAGTCCGTTCGACCAACTGCAAAGCTATGTCGGCCCGACCTGGGATGCGATCGTCGATACGGCGATCCGGGTGGAAGAGCCGCTCAGGCAACTTGTGGCCCGGCTGAAGCCGGATGTGATCGTGCTCGATAATGTCGTGATGTTTCCGGCGATCGCCAATGCCGGCGTACCTTGGGTCCGCGTCGTCTCCTGCGCCGAAACCGAAATTCCCGATCCGTGCGTGCCGCCCTATCTCTCCGGCTGCAGCGAAACACCGGGCGAGGAATGGGAGCGGTTTTCCGCGCGATACCGCGAGGTGACGGCTTCTGCCCACCGACGGTTTTCCGCTTTTCTCGGCCAGTCGGGCTTGCGTCCACCGCCAACGTCAGTTTTTCTCGAGCCGTCGCCCTACCTCAACCTGCTGCTAGCGCCGAAAATCATTCGCCGCAAGCGCCGTAACGTGCTGGATGAGGAGCTTTTCGTCTTCCTCGACGGTTGCGTGCGGCATGAGGCGCCCTATGTCTCGCCCCGCTTCGCCAGTCATAATGAAGCGCCGCTGGCGCTCATCAGCTTCGGCTCGCTCGGCGCCATGGACGTGGCAATGATCAAGCGGATGATCGAGGCCTTCTCGAAACTGCCCTACCGTTTTCTCATCAACGCCGGCCACTGGCGCGACGATTATCGCGACGTGCCGGACAATGTCTTCATCGACGACTGGTTTCCGCAGCCTTCCGTGGTCGAACAGGCGAGCCTGTTCATCCACCACGGTGGCAACAACTCCTTCTGCGAGGCGCTTTATTTCGGTACGCCATCGATCATCATGCCCTATTGCTGGGATGGTCACGACAATGCCCGCCGCGCTGAAGAAACCGGCGTCGGCCTGCACCTCGACCGCTATGGCTGGAGCGAGAACGAGCTGGCAAGCGCCATCACCAGCCTGATGGATGATGCGGCGATGCGGGCGAGGCTAAAGGACAATGCGATCAGCATGCAGAAGGCAGCCGGCGTGAAGCGCGCGGCCGAAGCGATCCTGAAGGTGGCGACCACGATGCCAAGCACGGGACTATCGGTAAAAGCATAAACCCGAGAAATGATCTCGCGGCAAATTTGAGGATTGCGATTCCAACGCACAGCCGACCCGGCACACCCCCTCATCTCTGGCGATCTCCGCCGCCAGCGCCTTCAGCCATGGAGTACGATCGTTGGCGTCGAGCGGACTGCCGGCGGACATCTTGGCCACGTTCTCCGGGGGATGGAAGCTGTCGCCCTCGATGAAACGCCAGCCGAGCCGTTCGGCAAGCGCTTCCCCGACGGTGGTCTTGCCGCTGCCGGAAACGCCCATCACCACGATATGATGCAGCTCTCCGCTCATAGTATCCACCATCCGACAAGGGCGAAAGCGAAGCCGATGACGCCGAGCAGGGTTTCCATCACCGTCCAGGTCTGGAGCGTGGTCCGTTCGTCCATCTGGAGGAAGCGGCCGAGGCAAGCTAGGCTTAAAGGGAGGAGGCGCAAAGCGAATATGTCGATGGCTCACAGAAAGACGGCGCAGGCGCCATGCTGGACGGAGTCGAGCTCGGCCTACCCGCAGTTGAGGGACAAGATCGAGCCGCCGGCTAGGCACGGAGGCAGCAGAAGACTACCAGCGCAGCAGACGACGGCCAAGAAGCGCGCCGCCAACGGTCACGCCGGCAATGGCGATCGTGTACCAGGTGGCGAGGAAAAGCGGGCTGTCGTCCGGGCAATGCCAAGCATAGATGGCCGCGGCAATCGCGCCGGCGGCAAGGCCCGCGGCAGCGCCCGCCGCCGTGGGGCTTTGCGGCGCGCCTTTTTTCAAAGCCCAGAAGAGACCGGCGAAGGGCGCGAGCGAAAGGGCCGGCACGAAGAGCAGGCAGAAGAGGGCGTTACGGCCGACCGCGTTTGCCCGCCACGCATCGGCCGGCAGCGCAAAGAGCTCGGCGACGACCGCGGCGGCGACCATCGCGGCAGGAACAGCGAGCAGAAGCGCGGGACGGCGCGTTTCCTCCCCCGGCCGGCCGATGCGCATGGCGAGCCGCACGGCGAAGATGGCAAGGACGATTGTAACGAAGATCTTGAACAGCACGCGCGCCGTCTCGAAGACGCTCACCATATTGTGCCTCGGCCCCACCGTCGCGATGAGCAGCACGGCCGAGACAACGACGCCCGCGCCAAGCGCAAGCGCAAGCGCGCGGCCGTAGCGCATGCCGACGGGCGCGTCTTGCGTCATCAGGGTGATCAGGTCGTCGGTCTTCATTTCATTCGCTCCGATAGAGGGCGGCCAGCGATTTCAGCGCCCGATGGAGGGCGACACGCACCGCGACTTCCGTCATTTTCAGCCGCGCTGCCGTCTCGCGGATACCGGCCCCCTCGATGGAGATCGAGCGGACGATATCGCGCTGCGGGGCCTTCAGTCGGGCGAGCACGGTCTCCGTGTCCAGCCGGTCCGCGGCCTCGTGCGTTTCGTCCCCCGCCGCCAGGAAATCCGCAACATCCTCGAGCGGCACATTCCCATGCCGGCTGCGGCGACGCAGGCTATCGACCAGCTTATTGCGCACAATCGTCGCCAGCCACGGCCCGAGCGGCCGGGTCGGATCCCAGGTGCCGCGCTTCAGATGGACGGCGAGCAGCACTTCCTGCACCACATCCTCCGCCTCGCTCGCCGGCGCACCGTACTGGTCGCAGCGTCGCCGCGCCATGCTGCGCAGATGCGGCGTCACCGCAACGAGGAAACGATTATAGGCCTGCGCGTCGCCCTTGATGGCGAGGCGCAGCCATGCCGCCCATTCCTCTTCGCGCGCCGACTGTTTCACTGCTGCATACCCTACGCCAGGAGACACGGTTTTGTTACCGCGTCTGTGCCGAGAAATCCGCAACGAGCCTAAGAGACTGATGTGAAAGGCTTTTTTCGTGTAACGATAGCTGCGCGACAAGAGCTGCCGAAAAAAGCCGGAACCTCCTCCTGTAACGAACCATCATCCCTCTCCGTAGCCGTCCATGCATAGCCAGTCGCGGCTGGCCCAAAAACGGAGACAGAGAATGAAGACCACGATCGTCACCCTCACCCTTGTCGGCTCGCTCGCTTCCGCGCTTGCCGCCATTGCCACGCCCGCCACGGCCGAAGAGGCCAAGGAGAAGTGCTACGGTATCGCCATGAAGGGTCAGAACGACTGCGCCGCAGGTCCGGGTACGACCTGCGCCGGCACGTCGAAGATCGACTACCAGCAGAACGCCTTCAAGCTCGTTCCGAAGGGAACGTGCCTGTCGATGAAGACGCCTGATGGACACGGCATGCTGGAACCGGGCATGGCGCCGGCCTGAGCCCCGCATCTGCCCTGCCGGACGGCGCCTTTGCGGCGCCGTCGCCTTCCTCGTCGAAAGGTTTCGCCATGATCCCCTCAGCCCTGTCCCAGCGCGCCGGCGCCGGCTTCAAGCCCGAGTATTTCGCAGCCATCATCTCCGAACCGCAGCCCGTCGGTTTTTTCGAGGTCCATGCCGAGAACTACATGGGCGCCGGCGGCCCGCCGCATGCCCAACTCGGCAAGCTGCGTGAGGATTATGGGCTCTCCATTCATGGCGTCGGCCTTTCCATCGGCTCCATGCAGCCGCTCGACCGCGATCATCTCGCCCGGCTGAAAACCGTGTGCGACCGCTACCAGCCGGAGAGCTTTTCCGAACATCTCGCCTGGTCGACGCACGACGGCGTCTTCCTCAATGACCTCCTGCCCCTGCCATATACGCAGGAAACGCTCTTCCGCGTCGGCGAGCACATCGATGAGGTACAGGAGGCTCTCGGCCGACAGATGCTGCTCGAAAACCCGGCCACCTACCTGCTCTTTGCGGAAAGCACGCTCGAGGAAACCGACTTCCTCGCCGAGATTGCACGCCGCACCGGCTGTGGCCTGCTGCTCGACGTCAACAATGTCTTCGTCGCCGCGATAAACCACAATCTCGATCCGCGCGACTACATTGCCCGCTTCCCGCTGGAGGCTGTGCGCGAGATCCACCTGAGCGGCCATTCCGAAACGGTGGATGACCTCGGTGCACCACTTCTCATCGACAGCCACGACACGCCGGTGAAGGATCCGGTCTGGGCGCTCTACGAAACGGTCCTTGGCCGTATCGGCCCGGTCGCGAGCCTCATCGAATGGGACAACGACGTGCCCGCCTGGCCGGTGCTTCGGAGGGAGGCCGTGGCGGCACAGCGCCTGATCGATGCCGCCGCGCGCCAAAGGGCAGCCTGAGCCATGCCGGAAGCGACCCAGAGTGCCTTCGCCGCCGGCCTCCTGAAAGCCGCGCCGCCACCTGCCGGCGTCATGGCCTGGAATTCGCCGTCACCGCACCGCCGCTACAGCGTCTATCGCAACAATGTGTCGGCCAGCCTGACCGGCGCCCTTGCCGCCCGGTTTCCTGCATCCGAACGGATCGTCGGAGCCGAGTTCTTCCGGGCGATGGCCGAGGCCTTCATCCGCGTCCATCCGCCGCGCTCGCCGCTGCTTCTGGTCTACGGCGATGATTTTCCGGATTTCGCAGCAGCCTTCGAGCCGGCTCGCGAGATCGTCTATCTCGCGGATGTCATGCGCCTCGAAGCGGCCCGGACCCGCGCCTATCATGCGGCCGACGCGGCATCGCTCCATCCGCAGGCCCTTGCAAGCATCGAACCCGATCGGCTGGGCGACCTTGTCTTCCTCTCCCATCCCGCCCTTTCGATCGTTTCGTCGTCTCATCCGGCAGCAACGATCTGGGCGATGAATGCGGGTGAGCGTCCCATTGCACCCATTCCGGACTGGCGCGGCGAAGACGCCCTCGTGGTCCGACCCCGCATGACCGTCGAGGTCGTGCCGCTGCCGCCGGCCGGCGCATCCTTCTTCGGGCATCTGGCGCAAGGCCGCACATTGGCAGAAGCCACCGGCGCGGCGATGACCGACGATGCCGCCTTCGACCTTTCCGAAAATCTCGCAATCCTGCTCCGTGCCGGAGCCTTCACCGCCACCAGGAAAGACCAAGACGATGAAGACCGTGACCGCGCCTGATCTCGCCACGCCGCTACCGCAGCGCCTCCTCGAACAGGCGATACAGGCGCTCGACCGGATTCCGAACGACCTCATCGCCCTGGTCGCACGCCTTTCCATAGCCGCCGTTTTCTGGCGATCCGGCCAGACGAAGCTGGACGGCTGGTCGGTTTCCGACAGCGCGGTCTATCTCTTCGAGAACGAATACAAGCTGCCACTCGTCGATCCCTGGCTTGCCGCACACCTTGCCGCCTTTGCCGAACACCTCTTCCCGCTCCTCCTCGTCATTGGTCTCGCCAGCCGGTTCTCCGCGCTGGCGCTGCTGGCGATGACGCTGGTGATCGAGATCTTCGTCTATCCGGATGCCTGGCCGACGCACGGCACCTGGGCCGTCTCTCTCCTGTTCATCGCGGCACGCGGGCCGGGCTTATTCTCGATTGACGCCACCATCGACCGCCAGGCACGCTGCAGGCATCGATCCGGCTAGAGAGAGAGAGAGAGAGGAAAGGCATCTTCCCGGCCCTTGCCGAAAACCTATCCGATTCTTCGCTCGATTCTTCCACCCTCATCCGACGAACACGCATCCCGGACCTGTACGATGCCATGGTGTGCACTGGGGTGATGGGCCACTCGCCGCCCATCGTTGGATAGCCCCTGTCCGCAGCCGGTGAGAATGATCGGCCGGACTTGACTGGCTCACTCCCTGATCAAGCTCTTCCTGCTCAGCAGGCGCAGGCACAATAGCGGCAGGAGTGTCGTCAGGATGATGGTGACGAAAGCCATCGCCATGCCGAGGCCGACGGAGCCCTGCTCGAACTGACGCCAGATGAAGGTGGCGATGGTCTGCATGCCGACCGGGGCGACAACGACGGACGCCACCAGCTCCCGCGAGGCGAGCGCGAAGACGAGGAGCATCGCCGAGGCGAGACTGGGGAAGACCAGCGGGATCAGGATGCGCCGGAAGGCGACGGCGCCGGTGGCACCGAAGACCCGCGCGGCGGCTTCGAGATTGTCGCCGATCTGCACGAAGGCGGCCGTGGCATAGCGCGCGGTCTGCGGCAAGAGGATGCAGCAATAGGCGAGCAGCAGGATGAAGCCCGTATTGTAGGGCGTGAAAGGCAGGCCCGGCATGTTCCAAGCGAGGATCAGGCCGACGGCGACGACGATGCCGGGCAGCGCATTGGGCAGCACCGTCATGATGTCGATGAGCGCCCGGCCCCGCATGCGCGTCTTGACCACCACATAGGCCGACACGACCCCGATCAGGCCCGTCAGCAGCGCGGTCGCGACGCCGAGCGTCAGGCTGTTGGCGAGCGCCCCCAGCGCACCGGCGGAATTGCCGAAGACGGCGGCGAAATTGTCGAGCGTCAGGTTGTCGAGGGCAAGCCCGCCGGAAATCGTCCGCGATAGCGCGGTCGAGAGGATCGCCAGCATGGGAACGCCCGTAGACAGGAAGGCGACCACGCCGAAGAGGGCCAGAACCGGCAGCTTGAGATAGCCGAGGGGGCGTTTGTCGCCATTCTGCGGCTTGCCGCTCACCGTCTGGTAGGAACGGCGGGTCAGGATCCAGCGCTGGAGGAGGAAGGCCGCCAGCGACAGGGCGACCAGCAGGAGCGACAGGGTGGCCGCGCCCGGCAGGTCGATCGGCCAGTCGCCGACGCGCGTATCGATGCCGGTGACGAGGACGTCGAAGCCGGCGCGGCGGCCGAGCGCCGCGGGCGTGCCGTATTCCTCGATCGCGGCGGCAAAGACGAGCAGCAGGCTCGCCGCAAGTCCCGGCGCGGAAAGCGGCAGCGTGATGCGCCAGAAAGCCCTTGCCGGCGTCGCCCCGAAGACCCGGCCGACATCCGCATAGCGCGCGCCGACCGCCTCGACGGTCCGTGACACGGCGAAATAGACGACGGGGAAGGTATTGAAGGTCATGACCAGCGTCATGCCGAACAACGAGAAGAGCACCGGCGCGAGGTTGAAGCCGAAAAGCTGCTCGAGATAGCCGCGCGGCTGCAAGGTCATGATCCAGCCGAGCGTGGCGATATAGGGCGGGATCATGAAGGGCACGAGGAGGAGCACGTCCCAGGCCGGCGCGAAGGGGACGCGATAGAGCGCGCGGGCAACGCCGAGCGGGATCGCCAGGAGCGCCGAGGCGATCACCACGCAGGTTCCGAGGAGCACCGTGTTGCCGGTCATGCGCAGGAGGCGCGGATCGGCGAGCGTCGCCACCAGGAGCGAGAAGGGCTTCGCGAAGGAGCCCATCCCGATGGCGGGGAAGATCGCCTGAAGGACGATCGCGACGAAGGGCACGGCGACGACGACGACAAGACCACCCAGGGCAAGCCAGGCTGCCGGCGCAACGCCGCCGATATCCTTCGCACTCATGGGATCACCTCAGTCGGCGCCGAAGATGTCGGAAACCTGCTGCAAGGTTTCCTTGCGCTTGCCCTGAACGGCCGCCGCATCGTAGCTCAGCAGCTTCAGGTCCGCGATGAGCGGGCGATCGGCCGGGATGTCGCTGCGGGCCGGCATCAGGAACGTCTTGGCGACGAGCGTCTGGCCGGCATCGGACAGCATGTAGTCGACGAACTTCTTGGCCTCGTCCTGGTTCTTGGACCAGTTGAGGATCATGACCGGGCGCGGCGCGATGACGGTGCCCGATTCCGGGAAGATCACGTCGATGCTCTCGCCCTTGGCCTTGCTGCCGAAGGTGATGTAGTCGACGGCGCCGAAGACGGCGGCCTTGGCGCCCTGTAGCACCGGATTCAGCGCCTCGGCATTGGCGCCGGCGATGACCGCGCCGTTCTCCTTCAGGTCCTTGAAGAGCTTGAAGTCGTCCTGGCCGGCGAGCGCCGCGGTCAGCTCGAAGGACGAGCCGGACTGTGCCGGGTCGGGAATGTTGACGAGGTCCTTGAATTCCGGCTTGGTGAGGTCGGCCCATTCGGCGGGCTTCGTCGTGCCGCTCTTGGTGTTCCAGGCAATGCCCAGGGCAGAGACGCCCTGTGCGACGGCGGTTTCGGTCTTCAGGAAGGCCGGCACCTTCTCGGCATTCGGGCTGGCATAGGGCACGAGCCAGCCGCGTTTTGCAAAGTCGGTCGCCGTATCCCAGGAGGCCGAGATCAGGACATCGACCACCGGATTGGCGGCTTCCGCCTCGATGCGCGCCATGACCTTGCCGGTCGTGGCCTGGAACACGTTCACCTTGACACCGGTCTCGGCGGTGAAGCCTTCGGCGAGCTTGTCGATGAGGCTCTGCGGTCCGGCGGTGTAGACGGTGATGTCGGCATGGGCGACACCTGCCAGGAGCAGGGTCGATACGGCGCTGGCAACGAGCCCCTTGATCGATTTCAACATGTCACAACCTTCTTTTCTTGCGTGCTATGGCTTTCCTCCCCGAACCAGCGGATCCGGCCGGGGTCTATGGAAAGTCCGATCTGTTCGCCGGGGCGCAGCCGCGCGGCGCTGAGAAGCTGCAGCTCGACATCGGGCGAGCCGGCGAGCACCACCGTCGCCAGATGGCCGTCACCGCGGAACTGGGAGCGTACGACCCTGGCCGGAAGCGCCTTGTGGGACGGTCCGCTCAGCGCGACGGCGGCAAGCGGCAGCAGGACCTGTGCCTCGCGGCCACGGGACGGTGCGGCCTCGTGCGCCACCGCGTGGTCGCTGCCGGCGAGAAACCAGGTGCCGCCGCGCCAGGAAAGCCGCGCCGTTCCGCCGAGCCGCAGGAAATCGGCCACCTCGGCGCTCGCCGGGCGCGCGACGAGATCGTCCGGCGCCGCGAGCTGGGCGATCTCACCGGCGCGCATGACGGCGACCTCGTCGGCAAGGGTCAGCGCCTCCGCATGGTCGTGGGTGACGTAGATGGCGGTGAGCCGGAGTTCGGCAATGAGGCCGGCAAGCTCGCCCACCATGTTCTCGCGCAGCTCGCGGTCGAGATTGGACAGCGGCTCGTCGAAGAGGATGAGCTGCGGCTCGGCCACGATGGCCCGCGCAATGGCGACGCGCTGCTGCTGGCCGCCGGAAAGGTCGCTCGGGCGCCGGTCGACATAGGCTTCGAGGCCGACGCGCCTGAGGGCGCGCATCGTGCGCGCCGCGCGCGCCGCCCGGGCGACACCCCGCATTTCGAGCGGGAAGGAGACATTGCCGCCGACCGTCAGATGCGGCCAGAGCGCGTAGTCCTGGAAGACCATGCCGAGATTGCGCCGCTCCGGCGGCGCGAAGAAGCCGGTCTTCGCATCGGCGACCGGCTGGCCGGCGATCCTCACCGTGCCGCGGGTCGGCTGGAGAAGCCCGGCGACGAGCCTGAGAAGCGTGGTCTTGCCGCAACCCGAGGGCCCGAGCAGCGCAAGGGTCCTGCCCCTCGAAAGCGAAAGGTCGATGCCCTTGAGGACGATCGTGTCGCCATAGTGCAGCGCTAGGTCATGGGCGGATACCGCATCGGCATCCTGGTCAATTTTCTTCGACATCGGCAATGGCTTCTTGCAACAATTGCCGGTGCAATATTCGCCTTGGATGACAGTTGGATGACGGTTTCAGGCCGGGCCGGCCAGCGGCTCCACCGTGACGGTGCCATCGGCGGAAACCGCCGTGCGCAGGAAGTGCGACAGCCTGCCCTCTTCGAAGACGGCGGCCGTCAGATGGCCGGACTTGAAGGCATGGGTGTCGAGCGCGATGCGGTTGGGGTAGACCTCCGGCAGGCCGGAGGCGGTCGGCGTATGGCCGTGGACGATGCGGTGCTCGAAAGCCCCGCGATAATCGAGGAATTCCGCCTTGATCCACATCAGGTCCTCGGCGGACTGCATGGCGAGCGGCACCTGTGGCCGCAGGCCGGCGTGAACGAAGCAGAACGGCGCTTCGACAAGGACGTGGCGTGCCGCGCACAGCACATCGCGATGCCCGGGCCATCCGGCGAGGATCCGGCGGCGCGTGGCGGTCCAGTCGGCCGCGGGATCGGCGATGCCGTAGGACAGCAAGGCCCCCGTCGCGCCATAGTGATCGATCCACCGCCGGAGATCGTCGGCAGCGAGACGGTCGAGCAGGAATTCGCGCAGAAACCAGTCATGATTGCCGAGGATGAGATGCGAGGCGCTGTTCTCCCGCAGGTGGGCGGCCACCATGTCCAGCACGGCCCGGCTGTCCGGCCCGCGGTCGATGAGATCACCGAGGAAGATGACGCGGCTCCCCTCCTCCGCCGAACGGATATGGGCAAGCAGCCTATCGAGAAGATCGGCACGCCCATGAATGTCGCCGATCGCATAGAGGCGGCGCCCTGTGGCTGGGACCTGACCTGACATTACGTTCAAACCTTTTTTGGATCGACCTCTTCAGTGAGCATGTTCGTCGGGACTGAGGCCAATAAAGCATCTTATGCATCTATACTTCATCGTTCGAAGGGCCGGCGATACGATCCGGATTGCATACCTAGAACCGCAGGCTGATGCCCGCGCGGCGCAAGAGCCAGTAGAACAGCGCGGTCGCGGCGATGCCGAGCATCATCGCCCACAAGAAACCGGTGTTGCCCTCGCTGAAGGGAAGCCCGCCGGTGTTCATGCCGAAGACGCCGACGACCAGCGTGCCGGGCAGCAATAGCGCGCTCATGACGGCCATTGCCCTCAGGCTCCGGTTGGATTCGTCCGCAAGCTCCGCCGCCATCTCCTCCTGGAGCAGCCGGGCGCGGTCGTTGACCATGACGATTTCGCGGTCAAGCCGTTCCAGCCGCATGGAGAGCCGCCGGAGAACGGCATGGGCATGCTCGGAGAGTGCCCAGTCCTCCCGGTCCTCCTCCTCGAAAAGCGCTACCATGCCCGCGACGGGCCGATGCAGCGAGACGGCGAGGCGCCGCACTTCCTTCAGGCTGCGCCGCTCGTCGCTGAGCCGCTCGGTGACCAGCCGGTCCTCCACCGCGTCGAGGATCGCCGCGGCGTCCTTGAGCCTGATGGCGGTGTTCTTGCAGAAGGCCGCAACGATGGCCTCGAAGAGTTCGTAGGCCGTCGCCGGGCAGAAGCCGTCGGCGAACGAGCGCCGCACCCGGTTCACCGCCTCGACGGGATGTCGCCGGCCGGTGACGAGCAGACGCTCCGACAGGGCGAAATGCAGCCGGCCGATCGTGGTGGAGGTACGCTCCATGTCCTGCTGCAGGTCGGCGACGACGCCGTGAACCGTGCCCGCCTCGTAACCGAGGACGAGGCTTTCGTCATGGCCTTCGAGGATGGAGCGCGCCGCCGCCGGCAACGGGCACTTGCCGGCCAGCCAGCTCAGCATGCGCTGGTCGACGAGATCGACATGCAGCCACACCCAGCCGTCCTCGGCGGCAAGCGCAGCGTCGATGTCCTGCGGGACAATCGGCATGAGCGGACCGCCGGGGTGGCCGCGATAGGCGCCGACCAGGCCCGGCGCCATGCCTCTCTCCCTCTGGTCCAGCAGGTTCAAGTGCGGGAACCGGCGTCAGTAGACTTCCGGGACATACATCTCGTCCGGCGGCTCATGACGGATATAGTCGTCGTTGCGAACGCGCTCCGGCAGCTCGATGGCAGGCTTCGGAATATCCTCGTAGGGGATTTGCGCCAGAAGATGCGCGATGCAGTTGAGGCGCGCCTTCTTCTTGTCGACAGCCTCGACGATCCACCAGGGCGCTTCCGGAATATGTGTGCGCTCCAGCATCTCTTCCTTCGCCTTGGTGTAGTCTTCCCAGTGGACGCGGCTTTCGAGGTCCATCGGGGAAAGCTTCCACTGCTTCAGCGGGTCGTGGATGCGCATGCGGAAGCGGAATTCCTGCTCGTCGTCGGTAATGGAGAACCAGTACTTGATAAGAATGATGCCGGAGCGCACCAGCATGCGCTCGAATTCCGGCACGGAACGGAAGAACTCCTCCAGCTCGTCGTCCGAACAGAAGCCCATGACGCGCTCGACGCCGGCGCGGTTGTACCAGGAGCGGTCGAAGAGGACCATTTCGCCCGCCGTCGGCAGATGCGGCACATAGCGCTGGAAGTACCATTGATTGCGCTCGCGCTCGGTGGGCGCCGGCAGGGCGACGACGCGGCAGACGCGCGGATTGAGGCGCTGGGTGACGCGCTTGATGGCGCCACCCTTGCCCGCGGAATCGCGCCCCTCGAACAGCACCACCACCTTGAGCTTCTTGTGCTGCACCCAATCCTGCAATTTGACCAGCTCGTGCTGGAGGCGGAACAACTCACGGAAATAGACCCGGCGTTCAAGGGTCTGGACGGGCACTTCGGACATGCCTTCGGCGATGAGATCGTCCAGCCGCTCCTCCTCGATCTGCATTTCCAGCTCCTCGTCGAAGCTGTCGGCAATCTCCGCCTTGATGCGGTTGAGATGATCGTCGTTGAACATGGGGCGATATCCTCAAGGGGTGGAAACGGCACCCGGAAGCAGGCGCCACCGGGACGATCGAAGGGCAATCCGCGTCAGGACACCGAAGCAGGCAATGACGACGACGGTGGCTTGGCGGCGCCAGTCGGCGCATGGCCGAAACGACCTGCCCGGCCCGGCTGTTCCGCGCCTTTCCCGCCGGAATCCTATAGGAAACATCGACGACGCTTTTGTGACGAAGCGCAATTCGGCGCCCTCCTGGAACGGCCTCATATCCACTTGTAGCGCTTGAACCGGAAGTACAGCACGCTGCAGAAAATGGCGATTATCCCGAGAACGACGAAGTAGCCGTAACGGGTTTCGAGCTCCGGCATGTTCTCGAAGTTCATGCCGTAAATACCGGCGATCGCCGTCGGTACGGCGAGGATCGCCGCCCAGGAGGCAAGCTGGCGGGTGATCGTGCCCTGCCGCTGCTGCTCGAGCAGATTGCTCGCCTCGAATACCGAGGTGATGACGTCCCTGAGACCGCCGACCGTCTGCTCGACGCGATGCATGTGCTGCAGCGCATCGCGGAAATAGGGCTTCGCCTCGGCATCGAGGCACGGCAGGTCCAGATGCACCAGCTTGCCGCACAGATCGAGCATCGCATCGAGAACACGCTGGAACAGGATGACCTCGCGGCGCAGGCGGAAGATCAGCTTGATCTGGTCCCGGTCGAGAAAGGCGTCGAGCATGGTGCGCTCCATGTCGAGCACGGAATCCTCGATCGTCCGGACGATCGGTAGGTAGCCGTCGACGATGAAATCGAGAATGGCGTGGAGAATATAGTCGGTGCCGTGGCTGAGCGTATGCGGCGACATTTCGAGCCGGCCGCGCAACGCGCCGTGCCCCCGCTCGGATCCGTGCCGCACGGTGATGATATAGCGCTCGCCGACGAAAATGCCGGTGCGCCCATAGACGATCCTGTCGCCTTCGAGCTTCGCCGTCTGGGCGAGCACAAAAATCTGGTCGTCGTAGGCGCTGAGTTTCGGCGTTTGCAGCGGGTTGAGCGCATCGTCGACGGACAGTTCGTGCAGGTCGAAGCGCGCCTTCAGCAGCGCCATTTCCTCGGCGGTCGGCTCATGCAGACCGATCCAGATGAAGTCGTGGGGCTCTGCCGGCACGGCGACGGCGGAAAACGGCACCTCCTCCATGCGGCGTCCTTCGCGATAAAGGCAGGATGCGACGACGGCCATGATGTCTCCCAGCGAATCCGGACGGTCGGGAATGCCCGACCGGGCCAGCAGATAGCGGCCGGTCTTGACAGCCATGTGAAAAGCAGGGAGCGCGATCCTCGCGAAGCCGGGCAGCCCTTTTTCGTTCAGCGCCAGAAGCGCCTGGCGTCGCAGAAGGCATCATGCGCCTCCACCGCGACCTTCAGTATCTCCGCCTCGTCCGCCCCCTTCTTCTGCGGCATCTCTTCGGGAAAGAGGCCGGCCTCGGCGAGGTGCCTCGATGTGTTCGCCCTGTCGTTCAGCACACCGAGAGCGTCCTGCAGCGTTTTCAGCGCCTCGATGAAGTCGCCATAGCGCCGCCGCTGCTTCCTGCCCTGGAAAAGGCTGGCGAAGAACTCGGCTGCATAGCGCAGCTTCTTGGCGTCCTTGCGCATCCTGTGGCGCACCTCGTCATCGAGGTCGGCGAGGTCGCGACCCTGCCTTTTCACCTTCCGCCGCAACCGGTCGAGGGCGGCGATCGCGAAATCACGCAAGGGCATCGCGCGCATTTCCGCCAGCGACGGACGATGATGCCAATCGCCGCAGGCAAGCCATTCCGACAGGTCGAGCATCAACGCCTGTGCCCGGGGCGACGCCAGGGCATCGGTCGCCCTTTCGAAGGCCTCGCGGCGCGCCTGCTCCAGTGCGGCGCGTGCCGCCGCATCCCGTTGTTCGGGGATCAGTACGTCGAGGTCGCGCACCGCGCCCAGAACGCCGGCCAGCCAGCGCAGCTCGTCCTTCAGGTACTCCAGCGCATCGTCCGCGACCACGGGCGCGAACGCGGCCAGCGCCGAACGCAGGCGCCGAAGGGCGACCCGTGCCTGATGCACAACCTCCACATCACCGCGACCGAACAGCATCTCGTTCAGCCTGAACTGGCGAAGGCAAGCGCCGGCGACGACGCGGAATGCCCTCTCCACGTCCATGTCCTGCGACAGAAGGACCGGCTCGGCCGGCGCCGAGGAGAATGCAGGGCCAAGCAGCCTGTAGCCCCGCTCCGCCTTGCTGAGCACGCCGGGACGCAGCGGCGCCTCGGCGGCGACCCCGCGCGCGTAGGAAAAAAGAGCGGCGGGATCGCCCGACTTCAGCTCCAGCTCGATCTCGCAGACCGGCGTGTGCCTATCGCCGGCGGCGATCTCGCCCCGATCGAGCACGAGCTCGATCTGCGCCTCCCGCCAGGATACGAGCCAGGTCATCCGCGTGACGGCAACCTCGAACACCGGACGCAGTACCCGTGCCCGCTCGCCGAGAAGGGCTTTCAGCGGCGTCGTGTCGTCGAGGACAGGCACGTCGCTTTCGACGAGCTGCTCCCATTCCGGACGCACGAAGAGGCTGGCCGCGCTCTCGCCCGCGGCCTTGACGGTCTGGATGCGCTGGTCGCCCGTCCGGCGGATGCGCAAGGAGAAGCCGGCAGCATGAAGCTCCTCCTCCGGCGTGTCGAAATAGATCGCCCTGAGTTCCGACACGGCGGGCTCCGCCGGCAGCAGGCCGGAAGACAGGAGCGCCTGCGCGGCCTCGGGCGTCAGGTCCAGCTTCAATTCGATTTCCGATGCCAAGACGGCTCATCTCCAAAGGTTATGGCCCGCAGGGGGTATTCCGTCACAAGCGAGGCGGATCAAGCTGCGCGAAGCCTGCGAAGGCGTCCGCTCAGCCAGCGCCATACCGGCACGATGAATCCGCCGACGGCCGGGATCATCGCCGCGCCGATCGCCAGGCCGAGGATACCGGAACCCGTGGCCTGGACCAGCCAGGAAAGAAAGCCGCCGAATGCCGGAACGGCTTGCGCAGCCGCCTCGGCGGCATCATGCAGGATGTGGCTCGGCCATGCGAAGCCGAATATCTCGGCGCCATGCAGCAGGATACCGCCGCCGACCCAGATCATCGCCGCCGTACCGACCATGCCGAGGAGCTTCAGGAGATAGGGCATACCCTGAACGAGACCCTGACCGATGATGCGAAGGCCGGCGTCGATCGGCGAGCGGGAGGGGCGGCGCGCAAGCCAGAGGCCGGCGTCATCTGCTTTCACAATAAGCGCGACAACACCATAGACACCGACCGTGATCACGACGCCGACGACGGCCAGTATCAAGGCCTGGCTGGCGATGCCCGCATCCGGCACGGAACCCAGCGTGATCGCCATGATCTCGGAGGACAGAATGAAGTCCGTGCGGATCGCGCCGGCGACTTTCTCGTTTTCGAAGGTCTTGGCGTCGACCGCGATGGTATCCAACGCCTCTTCATGACGATGGGCGCCGTGCGGAGATATGAGTTCATAGACCTTTTCCGCACCCTCGTAGCAGAGATAGAGACCACCCAGCATCAGGAGCGGCGTGATCGCCTGCGGCGCAAGAAGGCTCAGCACCAGCGCCGCCGGGAGCAGAAAAAGCAGCTTGTTCTTCAACGAGCCAAGGGCAATCCGGCCGATAATCGGGAGTTCGCGCGCCGGTGAGAAGCCGGTGACGTAACGCGGCGTCACGGCGGCATCGTCGATGACGACGCCGGCTGCCTTGGCGCCGGCCTGCCCGGCCTGGGCGGCAATGTCGTCAAGCGATGCAGCGGCAGCCTTTGCAAGGGCCGCGACATCGTCAAGAAGAGCAATCAGGCCGACACTCACGAGGGACTTCCTTCTCGGTAAATCGGGGAAGCATAAGGGACTATGCTCAAGGGATGTTCCCAAATGCGAAAACTGTCCGGCAGGCCGGAGCCGGCGGCCGAGCAGTCACCGCAGCGTAGCCGCCGCGGTGACCGATAGCATATGGCCTATTCGGCGGGAACCGGGCTCAAGCCGCCGTCATCCATCCGCTGCTCGCGGTTCTCCCGCCGGATATTCGCGCGGGCGAGCACGCTCTGCCGGTTTACCGACTTGCGCTCGGCATCGATGCGACGGATCAGGATTTCCGCACGCTCGACGGAACCGAGCAGAGCAAGGATGGTGCCCCGTTCAGCAGCACCGGCATTCGGACCGAGCGCCAGCGTCTTGGCGCGCAGTTCCTCCACGTCGGGATAGCTGACATGGCCCGCCGGCATCTGCGGATCGGCGATGCCATGGTCCGGCATGATGGCGCGAAGCGAGACATCGAGCTTGTTCAGCGCGGTTTCGACGATCGCCTGTGCCTGCGGCGAGAATTTCTCACGCTTCACCCGGCGCGCAACCTGGTGCATCGATTCCGTGAGCGCCGCGGTGAAGTCCGCCTCCTCGATCAGGCTGGCGATGAGGTCGAGCTGATCGTAGGGCAGGTCTTCCTTCATCAGGTTGGCCGTGTACGCGCGAATATCGCGGCTGAGGATGTCGGTCGCGAGATAGTGCTCGCCCGGATCGGAGGGTGCCTTCTTGTCGCCGCGTGCGATGTTGAGGAACATCGCACCGGCCTGGAGGTGACGCGTCGTTTCCTGCTGGATGGCCGGAACGGCACGAGCGAAGTCGTTGGCAACCTCGCGGCTGAGGAACTTCGGGGTCGAATAGTCCTCGATATCCTCTTCGTCCGACCGCCCGACACGGGACAGAACACGCTCGAACACGCCGACGAAGGGAAAAAGCAGTGCCGTGTTGAAGATGTTGAAAACCGTCGAGTAAAGGCCGACCGCGACAGGAACGAGCGGGAACGTTTCCTTGCCGTCGACCATGACCGCAAGACCCGGATCACCCATGCCGAAGACGCCCATCGTCCATTGCAAGACGCCGATCGAGACGAAGAAGAGCGGGACGGTGATGCAGACGCCGATAATGTTGAAGGAGATATGCGCGTAGGCCGCGCGCTTGGCATTCTTGGACAGGTTGAGCGAGGCCATCCACGAAGTGATGGTGGTGCCGAGATCGGCGCCGAGCGAGAAGGCGACGGCGGTCGTCCAGTCGAGCACGCCGGCCGCACCCAGGCCCATGACGATGCCGATCGTTGCCGACGACGAGTGGATCATCGCGGTGATGCCGGCTGCGATGAGGACGCACTTGATGAGGTTGAAATAGGAATCCGCCCGAAGCGTCTGAAGCAGTTCCATGACCTCGGGCATGTTGCGCAGGGGACGCAGGCCACCCGTCATCAGGTTGAGACCATAGAAGATCAGCGCGAAGCCCATGCAGGCGAGCGCAATGTTACGGACTTTCTCACTCTTGGCGAAGCAGTAGACCAGCGCGAAAACGCCCCCGCAGATCAGGCCAAGCGGGCCAAGCGGCAGGGCGATCAGGCCGTTGCCGAGCGTCGTACCGATATTGGCGCCCATGATCACGCTGATTGCCGGCCTGAGACCGACCACGCCGGCATTGACGAGACCGACCACCATCACCGTCATGGCCGTCGAGGACTGAATGACGCCAGTGATCAGAGTTCCGGCCATGACACCCTTGATCGGCGTGCCCGCAGCCTTGGCAAGGAAGTTTCGCATGCTGTTGACGGAAAGCGCCTGGATGCCGTTGGCCATGAACTCAAGGCCGAGCATGAAGATTCCCAACCCGCCGATGACGGGGACGAGAATGTCCTTGAAGATATCAATTTCCATGGGAAGACTCGCTTCTATTAGAACGATTGCGACGAAGCCGGGCTCAGTTGCTCACGGAACCCAGATTCGTGGTCCAGTACGCTTCGATCTTGCCGGCCAGCGCCGGCGGGATGGGGATGTAGCCGAGTGCGCTCGCCTCATCGCCACCGTGGCTGAAGGCAAGGCGGAAGAGATCCAGCACGCGGTTGACGCGCCCCTTTCCGCGATCCCGCGGCACGACAGCGTAGGTGACGACCGCCATCGGATAGGCCCTGTCACCCGTCGTCACCGTACCGGTGGCGGGAGAGCCGGTCGCGGGATCCCAGGCGAGGCCTTCAAGGCCTGCCTGGAAACTCTCCGGGCCCGGCTGCACGAAAGCGCCGGCCTGGTTCTCAAGCGTTGCATAGGCAAGACCAAGGCGGACGACCTGGCCATATTCGAGATAGGAGATGCTGTTCTTCGTGGCAGCCGCGAGGCTCGCAAGCCCGCCGGTGCCCTTCTCGCCCTTGCCGAGCGGCCATTTGACCAGCGTATCCGCGCCGACCTTCTCCGCCCATTCCGGGCTGACCTTGGCGAGGAAACCGGTGAAGGTGAGGGTTGAGCCCGAACCGTCCTCGCGGCGAAGGACTGCTATCGCCGCATCCGGCAGCGCCAGACCCGGGTTGAGCGCCTTGATCGCCGGATCGGACCATGTCGTCACCTTGCCGAGATAGATGTCGGCCAGGACGGGTCCGGAAAGACGCAGCGCCCCCGCACCGACACCGTCCAGATTGGCCACGACCACGATGCCGCCCATCACGATGGGAAACTGGGCATAGCCGCGCTTCTTGAGTTCATCCGACGGCAGCGGCGCATCGGTTGCCGCAAAGTCCGTTTCCGGCTGGTCGAGCCGCATGATGCCGGCGAGCGAGCCGACCGGCTCGTAGTCGACGCGCCAATCCGGCGACGTGAAATCACCGCCATCCGTGCGCATCGCCTCGTAGTCGCGCGACCAGAGATGGATGATCGGTGCAGCAAAGGTCGATCCGGCGCCCCGGATGGGTTCGGCGTGGGCGGCATGGACGGATAGAAGGATGACAGCGCCAAGGGCCAGCGCAAGCCTGCGCCAGACTTGGCAGCCGGGATGCCGTAACAAATTCACCATGAATCTCCCCTCGGTATTGCGCAATTTCAGACAACAGAGGGCCTCTCCGCCAGTCATGACCGACTGGCAGGTATGGAAATGCGCACGACTTCAAGACGTAAATTTAATACACTGCGTGTTCGACCACTATTTACTAATAATCTTGTTTGACGCTCTCGTGACGATATTGACCATAATTAAAAACAGCACATAGATGACCAGGAACAACTGTCATCGCAATGAAATATCGGTGTGCTCCAGATCACGCCACGACCGCTCAAGGCCGAAGATATGGAGCCCCCCGATGAACGACGCGACCCAGCCGAATACCCTCGCCAACCGAACCGCCATCGTCACCGGCTCCACCAGCGGCATAGGCCTTGCGATCGCCCGGCGCTTTGCGTCGGCGGGCGCGAATGTTGTCATCAACGGACTGGGCGATGCTGCGGCAATCGAAGCGGAACGTGCGGCTATCGAGGCGGATTTCGGCGCGCGCTGCCTCTATTCGCCGGCGAACATGCTTGATGGCGAAGCGATCACGGCGATGGTCCAGCTTGCAGTCGACACGTTCGGCGGCTGCGACATCCTCGTCAACAATGCCGGCATCCAGCACGTCGCCCCGATCGAGGAGTTCCCCGCCGACAAATGGCAGGCGATCATCCAGATCAACCTGATCGCCGCCTTCCATTCCATCAAGGCCGCCCTGCCCGGCATGAAGCAGCGCGGCTTCGGCCGCATCATCAACATCGCCTCGGCCCATGCGCTGGTCGCCTCGCCCTACAAGTCCGCCTATGTCGCGGCCAAACACGGCATCGCAGGCCTGACCAAAACCATCGCGCTGGAAGCGGCGACGAACGGCGTCACGGTCAATGCCATCTGCCCCGGCTATGTCTGGACCCCGCTCGTCGAGAAGCAGATCCCCGACACGATGGCTGCGCGCGGCCTCACCAAGGAGCAGGTCATCCATGACGTGCTGCTCGAAGCCCAGCCGACCAAGCAGTTCGTGACGGTCGAGCAGGTTGCCGGCCTCGCCCTCTATCTCGCCGGCGAAGGTGCAGCTTCCATGACCGGTGCCATCCTGTCGCTCGATGGCGGCTGGACGGCACACTGATCGCCCCTCACAATTTCGCAAATTCAGGAACGACCGACATGAAGGCCGCCGACGTCCGCAACGCCTATGCCATGCCGCTGACCAACCCCGCCTATCCGCCGGGTCCGTACCGCTTCATCGACCGGGAATATGTCATCATCAGCTACCGCACCGACCCCGATGCGCTGCGCGCCGTCGTGCCGGAACCGCTGGAGATCGTCGATCCCGTCGTCAAATACGAGTTCATCAAGATGCCCGACTCCACCGGCTTCGGCGACTACACCGAATCCGGCCAGGTCATCCCCGTCCGCTTCAACGGCGAGGAGGGCGTCTATGTCCACGCCATGTATCTCGACGACGACGCGCCGATTGCCGGCGGCCGGGAAATCTGGGGCTTTCCGAAGAAGCTTGCCTTTCCCAAGCTCGTGCATGAGGGCGAGGTCATCGTCGGTACGCTGCACTACGGCTCCGTGCTCTGCGCCAGCGCCACGATGGGCTACAAGCACCGCGCGGTCGATACCGCCGACGTCGCCCGTTCGCTCGGCAAGCCGAATTTCCTAGTCAAGATCATTCCCCATGTCGATGCAAGCCCTCGCATCTGCGAACTGGTGCGCTACCATCTCGAAGACGTGACCGTGAAGGGCGCCTGGACGGGGCCGGCCGACCTGCAGCTCTTCCGCCACGTCATCGCCGACGTCGCCCGCCTGCCGGTGCTCGAAATCGTCTCGGCCGTGCATTTCATCGCCGACCTCACCCTGGGCATGGGCGACGTCGTGCATGACTACATGGCCGATCCGGCTTGAGGAACAGGATGATGGACGAACAGGCAAGGCTGAAGCCCAGGCGCAAATCCGAAACGCCCGATATCGCCGATCTTCTCTCGGCCTATCAGTCGGTCGGCCTGGTCTTCCAGGGCGGCGGGGCGCTCGGCGCCTATCAGGCCGGCGTCTTCCAGGCCCTCGACGAGGCCGGCATCGAAGCGAACTGGCTGTCGGGCGTATCGATCGGCGCGGTCAACGCCGCCATCATCGCCGGCAACGCCAGGGAGAACCGCCTCGACCGGCTGCGCGATTTCTGGGAGACGATCTCCGCCCGCAAGATCTGGCATTTCACGCCGGAGGGCGACTTCTTCCGCAAGATGCGCAACCAGGCGAGCTCGATGATGACGATGATGTCGGGCCTGCCCGGCTTCTTCGCGCCGCATCGTGTCAATCCCTGGCTGCAGCAACCGGGCGCCTCGGGGGCGACCAGCTTCTACGATACGTCGGAACTGAAGTCGACGCTCGACCGCCTCATCGACTGGGACGTGCTGAACGACCGCCGCCAGCGGCTCAGCGTCGGTGCGGTGAACGTCCGTACCGGCAACTACCGCTATTTCGACAGCCATATCGAAGTCCTAGGTCCCGAGCATGTGATGGCGTCGGGCGCCCTGCCCCCGGCCTTCCCCGCCACGCTGATCGAGAACGAATATTACTGGGACGGCGGTATCGTCTCCAACACACCGCTGCAATATCTGCTGGAACAAGAGGACGTCCGCGACACGCTGGTCTTCCAGGTCGATCTTTTCAGCGCGCGGGGCATCCTGCCGCGCGACATGGCGGATGTGCTCGCGCGGCACAAGGACATCATGTATTCCAGCCGCACGCGCAACAATACCGATACGTTCCGCCGCCTGCACAACCTGCGTCTCAGGCTGCACCAGGCGCTGCTGCGGGTGCCGGCGGAGGCGCTGACGGACGAGGACCAGGCTTTTCTCACGGCCATGGAGGACGTGCCGCAGATCAACATCGTCCATCTCATCTACCAGCAGAAAATCTACGAAAGTGACGCCAAGGACTACGAGTTCTCCGGCACCTCGATGCGCGAACATTGGGATTCCGGCTACCAGGACACGCGAAAGACCCTGAAACACCGCCGCTGGCTCGAAAAGCCGCCGGAATCCATCGGCATGGTCGTCCACGACGTCCACCGCGACGATCCGAGCTGATTCCCCCTACAAGAAAATATTACATTCGACAGAGGGTTATTTCCCGCTGCGCAGATTCACCAATCCGCGCAGTATACAGAAGATACGTAAATAATATCATGTAAATACTATCAAAACTTCATCGTTGTTTTGCAGTCGAACGCTTTCATGCTGCTGCCAACTGCTAAACAGAGGATCAGTCATGGAAGCAGAACGCGAAATCCAGAAGACCTATTCCATAGCGGAATTCGCAGCGGAACTCCGCCGGCTGGCGGATATGCTGGAATCGAACGAAAACTACTCGATCCGGCTCGAGGACGAGGAAGTCGTCATCCCGCAGGACGCCGTCGCTTCGATCGTCTACGAGATCGAGGAAGGCAGCGCCGAAATCGAGTTTCAGTTGAGCTGGGAAACCGGCAAGACCGAGGATGACGACAAGGTCGAGGAAGAAGGCCAGACCGAAAACGCCTGAGGCATGGACCGTCCGGGTGGTGTCGGTCATTCGATCACCATCCGGCCGTTCCTCCTCGCAGCGACACGAGGCGAGTACTCCTCGCCTCAGATCCCGAAGCACGACCGACCGGCGGCTTCGTTCAGCAATCGGCGGTCGTGTGCCCGCACGCCCGCCAAATCGCGGATGATTGGCAAAGCATTCCGGGCGGCCCCAGCCCCTATGAGCCAGTCCAGCACGAGCCATCGAGCGGTCAGGAGTGCAAAGGGGCCTCAGGCCAATCTTAAGCCTTTACGGGTTTCCGCTTCTTCACCAAGGCCTTGTCGGCCGTCGGCTCCTCGCCGGGCTCGAAATCGTTGTCCATCACCGGGTCGAGCCGATGCCTGATGGCCAAGGCATAGACGACCTTCAGAATTTGGGCGTCCTTCACGCCCGGATCGGTCAGCGCCAGCAGCGAAGCCTTCACGATCCTCTTGCTGCTCGCCTTTGGACATTCCGCCAGGACATGGCGGTAAAGCGCGTCATCCTCCAGCCCTCGTTCTGCGCCACCAATGAGAGCGTCATATATCCTGTCAATTTTTCCGGCCATTTCAAGAAGCTCCAAACTAAGGATCGTCTTGAAAGAGGTCGCCAATTCCGATGTCACAATCAAGAATGCCGGGTGCATAACGACTATAAGATGGTCAAAAGAGCTACCGAAGGCAGGGGCGTCTTTCTTGGCGGCCCTTTTGGACCAGCCCCCCACCGATTCAGCGGCTGGCAGCTCCGTTTTCAAAGATCAAATCAGGCAAATCCTATCCCCACCAAGGAACAGATCGTCCCACTGGCTGCCTGCGCCAGATGGAAACCCCGAGCCGATACTGCTGACGCAGCATGATGCGCACGGTGGCCCGGCTGAAGCGGTCGGATTGCGCTAGGAATTGCTCGGGGTCTATCCTGCGGGCGAGCCCGTCCAGCACCGCCTTGCGCAGGATCGGCAGAGCCCGGCGCGCGAAGCGCTCGAACAGATCCTGGAAGCGGCGTGATCATCGATGTCGAAATCCCGATCCCCGCCCATCACAGGATTGGCGGGCTGAAGACCTCGATGCGGCCGATGCGAGTCAAGGCGACGCGATGGGGGTAGGCCCTCCTCATCGCGTCGCTTGCCGGATTGCCGGGATCGAACAGGCTGCGGCCGGCATTGGCGCGCAGGATCACCAGCAAATCCGGGTCCTCAGTGCGGATGCAGAAATCGCAGTGGGGCAGATTGAGACCAATGTCGAAAAGGATTGCCTTCCGGTCGGCACGACGGACGGCGTCCTCATCCGCCCGAGCTCGGTCAGGACCCTGCGTCCCGCCATGATCGAATCTTTCTGCGGCAGGCAAAGTGCCAGGCCGTGGCTCCATCGATGCGGCTTCGGGCTGAGGGCCTCATAGGCGAGAGGGACGATCTCCCGACCGTTCCGGCATTCAGCCGGATTGCATCACGCGGCGTCGCGCGCACGAACATCGTCGGCGCGTCGGCTTCCAGATACTCGCCCCGATCCCGATGAAACTCGGCGACAGCACCGAGGGAGCCCATGCTCCAACCGGATCTGTCATCGACGATGTGGTCCTTCAAGACATCCCGAAGGTGAGCCATGCCGGTATCCTTGATCGATGAGGCGCAATCCTGCGGCCCGTGTGGCAGCGCGCATTCCATCGTGCTTGCGGCGCCGGCCATGAGAACCGACCGGCGCCCGTTTCATGTCATCAGGCCGCCTTCAACAGGTCCCCATGGGGATCGAGTACGAACTTTGTTGCCGCGCCCTGGTCGAAGCTCTCGTAGCCCTGCACCGCATCGTCGAGCGCGATGATTTTCGCATTGACGATATCGGCGATGGGCAGGCGGTCGTGCAGGATGGCCTGCATGAGCTGCCGGTTGTATTTCAACACCGGCGTCTGGCCGGTGTGGAAGGATTGCGCCTTCGCCCAGCCGAGACCGAAGCGCAGCGACAGGCTGCCCTGCTTGGCTGCGTTGTCGACCGCGCCCGGATCTTCCGTGACGTAGAGGCCCGGAATGCCGATCGAGCCGGCGGCGCGGGTGATCTCCATCATCTGGTTGAGCACGATGGCCGGCTGCTCGCCGCCCGCATGGCCGCGCGCCTCGAAGCCGACGGCGTCGATGGCGCTGTCCACCTCGTTCGTGCCGACCACGTCGGCGATCATGTCGCCCAGCCGGTCGCTCTTGGAGAGGTCGATGGGCTCGAAGCCGACCTTCGCCGCGTGGGCGAGACGGTCCTTGTTGAAATCGCCGATCATGACGACCGCCGCACCGAGGATGCGCGCAGAGGCGGCGGCGGCAAGCCCGACAGGGCCGGCGCCCGCCACATAGACCGTCGAGCCGACGCCGACGCCCGCGCGCACCGCGCCGTGGAAGCCGGTCGGCAGGATGTCCGAGAGCATCGTGAGGTCGCGGATCTTGGCCATCGCCTTGTCGCGATCGGGGAATTTCAGGAGGTTGAAATCGGCATAGGGGATGGTGACGTAGCGTGCCTGCCCGCCGATCCAGCCGCCCATGTCGACATAGCCATACGCGCCGCCGGCGCGGGATGGGTTCACCGTCAGGCAGACGCCGGTATCCTGCGACTTGCAGCAGCGGCAGCGGCCACAGGCGACGTTGAAGGGCACCGAGACGATATCGCCGACCTGAAGCATCTCGACGTCGATGCCCTTCTCGATCACTTCGCCGGTGATCTCGTGGCCGAGGACGAGGCCCGGCATCGCCGTCGTACGGCCACGTACCATGTGCTGGTCGGAGCCGCAGATATTCGTGGAAATTACCTTGAGGATCACGCCGTGCTCGATGCGGCGGCCATCCGGCGCTTCGAGTTTCGGATCATCGATGTCGCGGACCTCGACCTTGCCGGGCCGCATGTAGACGACGCCTCGATTCCTGCTCATGCTCTGTCTCCTCCTGTGTTGAAGCCGCCCGGCCCGCTCCTCCGCGGGCAGGATCGTGGTCAGGACGAAACGCGAACCGCCGGGCGATCCGCGAAACGTCTCTCGACGAAGGATGGAAAGGAGAAAGCAACGGAGCGTCCACGAAAGGACGCCGTTCGCCTCTCGATCGCCCACCGCAATCGGCCGAGTCATGGATTCAAGGCTGGTTTCCGGGCTTCGGAACCGTCCCTAAGGACCCTCTCGACACCTTCCCGGCCGGCCGGCCAGTGGCATTCGTCGAGATTTCGTTCCGCTACCGTTGCGGGGGCAGCGCCGGCATTGGACCGGCTTCCCAATTATCCATCCCGGCAAGGCCGGGATGGCACCCTGAATGCCGCCAGCATTTCACTTGAGGGGCAAAAGAACCGTCGAAATTACGACATCCGCGGTGTCTTGAACGACAGCTTTTCCCGACCGCTCGGGCCTCCTCACGCAGCCTGCCGGAACTGGCGCGGCGTCTGCCCCACGATGTTCTTGAACTCACGGGCAAAATGCGATGCGCTTGAGAAGACGACTTCCAACGCGATATCAATGAGCGGCGATTTGGATTGCAGCAACAGCGCCTTCGCATGCTCGGCTCTCACCTGCTTATATGCGCGGGCCGGCGACATCTTCAGTTGCGTTATCGAGATGACCTTCCATGAGGATCAGGACAGCCGCAGGCGATTGTCTTTGACCTGAGCCCCAAGTTTCGTCCGGGATTTCGGAGAGTCTTTGGTTTTCAATCTGGCCTCATGCGGCCTGTTTTTCCATCGCCATTTTCATGGCGAATTCGTTGGGCGTGATGTTGCCCAGCGCTGAATGAGGTCGCTGTCTGTTGTAATCCTCCTTCCATGCGGTGATTTCGGCTCTGGCGTGAGGCAGTGACGAGAACAGCGTTTCGTTGAGGCACTCGTCGCGGAAACTGCCGTAGTCGACCGATCCACGGCCAGGATTGCACACGCCCGGCGCTGGCTCACATCATGCTCTTCGCAGACATAAGCCACCGCATCCCGCCTTGCGCCGGGCTTCACCATTTTTTTGATGCGATACCCTTCAAAATGGCGTTGTCCAGCATCGTGTCCGCCAAAAGCCTCTTCAGCTTGGCGTTCTCATCTTCCAAGGCCTTTTCCGAGCGTCGGAGACATCCATGCCGCCATACTTCGCCTTGTATTTGGAGAAGGTTGCCTCGGATATTCCGTGCTTGCAGCAGACATCGGCCGTCCTCTGGCCGCTCTCCTGCTCCTTCAGCATCCCGATGATCTGCTCGTCCGTAAACCGTGCACGCTTCATGCCGTCCGTCCCCGTAATACGACAGAACCCACAAAAATCTGGACGAAGTTCTGGGGTTCAGGGCAGAAGTCGCCCCGCCTCCCCTGCTCAGAACCGGTACCCGCTCGATCCTGCGTTCACCTGAAAACAAAAAGGCCCGGCGCTGATGCGTCCGGGGCTTTTGAGTCCGCCTATCCCCTTGATTTCCCTGTTAAACGGGGGTTTCAAGGGTCGCATGCTAGAAACTGGTTGCGGGGCCTAAGTCCACGGAAACTTGTAAAGTGAGGCGTTGAAAGAATTCGAACCAACGACCGCTCCCGCCAGAGGGGGAAAGCAGCGGCAGAGGAATCCTTTAAATAAACGGAATTATAATGGTGGGAACGATTTGCGAGTCTGCGATATAGGGTTCAACTGGCTCTGCTGCGAATAAACCGTGCCTGGTGACGAGGATCGTGTCGAGGCCGGCAGCTTGCCCTCCGAGTATATCGGTATGCAAGGTATCGCCGACCATCGCCAGCCTGCCTGCTCCGACACGGCCGATCGCATTCTCGAAAGCGGCCGCAAAGGGCTTTCCGAAAAAATGCGGCGTGACGCCGGCGCGGTCCTGGAGGTCATGCGCCCACCAGCCTGGTTCGAGGGTAAGCCCGTCTTCGCGCGGTGCGATCAAGTCGGGATTGGCGATGACGACGGGGCGGGGATTCATGAGCAGTTCGGAGACGAGACGATCCTGCAGGACCTCTGTCCACCGGGCGGACGACAGGAAGAGGAAACCTTCTGCGCGCGACCAGTCATCGCCCGCATCTAGGAGATCGATGACGCCGACAGCCGCGTCCTCGAAACCGTCTCCCGAAGCACAGATCGCGGACCATCGAAGGTCCGGCGCGAGACCGTCGAGATGCGCGAGGGCGACATCCCGGCTGGAGACGATCTCCTCGCGTCGCACGTCCAGTCCGAGACGCCGATATTTCCCGTAGGCGATCTCGCTGGTGTAGCTCGCCGCATTGGTGAGAATGCAGAAGGGCTTGCCCATGGCACGCAGCGCCGACAGGCATTCCGCCGCGCCCTCGATCGCCGTCTCGCCGACGTTCAGCACGCCGAACGAGTCGAACAGGAATCCGTCGTAGCGCTCCGCCGTTTCAATGAGGCTTCCGGCATAGACCGGCGCGCTGGGGAAGCGCGCGCCGGGCAGGCGCGAGCGGATTTCCTGATACCGTTGATAGGCGCGCGTGAGGCTGATCGTCGGAACGACCGTCATCATTTCAGCGTCCGATTGTGCGGCGCTATGCAGCGTCATGGGTGGCATCCTGCAATTGCCTGAACTGGTCGCGAAGCGACGGGTAGACGGTCTTGTAGATCTCATAGAACCGGTCGTACTTCAAACCGCGTTCCCTGTCGGGCAGGTAGACCCGCCCGCTGCCGCTCATGGCGGAGGCCGCATCCTCGACGCTATCGAAGAAACCCGCGCCCTTCGCGGCGAGCATGGCCGCGCCGAGGCATGTCGCCTCGCCCTCGCGCGCGACCTCCACCGGCCGCTGCAATATGTCCGCGACGATCTGGCACCAGAGTTCGCTGCGCGATCCGCCGCCCATAACCAGAAAGCGATCGGTTGTCGAGCCGGTCACGCGCTCGGCGCTCGTTGTTGACAGGCGTTGCTCCATCGCCAGCCCCTCCAGTATCGCACGATAGAAATGCGCTTTTCCGTGCCGGCTCGACAGGCCGAAGAATACGCCGCGCGCCGCACTGTCCCAGTAGGGCGTTAGCACGCCGGTGAGATAGGGAAGCGCCAAGAGGCCTTCCGAACCGGGCGGGAGGCTGGCGGCAGCGGTCTCAAGGATCTGCTCGGGCGAAAGGTCCAGATGAAACGGGTCCCTGCCGATATCCGAGAACCGCTCCACGAACCAGTTGATGTTGTAGGTGCCGCCGCCGAAGAAGGTCTCGATCAGATAGGAGCCGGGCACACCGCCGACCATCAGGCGAAATGCGCGATCCACCTGGTAATTCGCACTGAACGTGCCGGAAACGATCCCGGTGCCGAGGTTGAGATAGGCCTCGCCCGGCCGCGTGATGCCGACACCGAGACCGGCCGCCTGCCCATCCCCGAGCCCCGCAACGACCTTCAGACCCGGTATCAGCCCGAAGTCGGCGGCCACGTCAGGGCGCACCGTTCCCAATACCTCGCCAGGCGCAACGATGTCTCCAAAATGCTCAGGCGCAAGACCAGTTTGTCCGATCAGCCCGCCATGCAACGCGAAACGCTTCAGATCAAGCACGCCCAGCGGATCAATGCTTCCATAGGAGCCGCGCCACTCGCCGGTCAACCGGTGGACGAGATAACCGTGCACGTCCACCACGCGGTGCGCTCTTTCGAGGACACGCAGCTCGTGCTTCTTCAGCCACAAAAGCTTGTACCAGCTCGTGGCGGTGTTTGGCGGCTTGCCGGTGATCGCGTGGACGGCGTCCGTTCCGAAGTTCTCGACCTCCTCAGCCGCACGCGTATCGAGCCACAGGATGGCGGGCCGCAGCGCATGCCCGGCCTCGTCCAGGCAGACGAAGGTTTCGCGCTGATGGGCGATCGAAAGGGCCGCCAGGCGGGAGGGATCGATCTGCCGGCACGCCTGCCCGATTGCCTCGCAGGTGGTCCGCCACCATTCGACGGGATCCTGCTCGCCCCAGCCCGGCTTCGGCGTCGAATGACCGAACGCCGCCCGGCCGCTGCTGACGGCACGGCCCTTCTGGTCCCAGACGATCGCCTTGGCCGCGGTGGTCGAGCAATCGATGCCGAGAACCAGATCCGCCGTCATCTGCCAGCCCCCCTGGCGGCATTGCAGGCTTCATCGACGCGGTCGAGGACTCGCTGGACGCCCGCCTCGTCCCACCAGCCGGCAAGCGTCAGAAGGTCGGCAACCGTGAAGCGCTCGCGCATGAACTGGCAGTTCGCCACCACCCAGCGCGCGAGATCTGCCGACGGCATGGGATCGAGCTGGTCGTGACGCATGGGTGCGTTGGCCCTATGAAGGTAGCGCGCAATCTCGTGCGAGCCAAGCACGAGCGCATCGTGCCGCGCGCGGTTTTCCGCCCAGTCCGCGAAGAACGCCTCGACGCTTCCGCGGGCGCCGTGCCAGTCGGCCAGCTTCCTGCCGTAACGCGACCAGCATTCGGCGCCGATACGGCCGCTGGGATCGAGCATCGCGAATACCTCGCCGACGCGGGACTCCCAGGTTCCGATATCGGGAAAGAGGCTCGCCGGGTCCGGCCGAGCCTCGCTCCAGCGTTCGCTGAAGACTTCCCAGGCGGCCGCGCGGATCACCGAACCAACGCCGACCTGCGCGCCGTGCAGGCCCATCGGCGCGCCGCGCTCGCCGGCGACCATGTCGAGCATATGGCTGAAAAGGTGCTCCATGCCAGACAGCGCCGCCGTGGTGCCGCCGACGCCCGTGACGATGCCGCGCATCGCCAGCGCCGAGGCGAGACGCGCGCAGGCGTCGTGATCGCCCTTGCCGACGCCTTCCGACCAGTCGCCGACCCCTTCGCCGCACAGGGCGAGAAGATCCAGCAGTATCGGCGCGAAGGTGCTGTCCAGCCCGAGACGGCATGCCAGGAACCAGTCACCCGGCGCACTGTACATCGACATGAGCTCGCCGAAGCCGGATGCGTTCAGGACATGCGGCGCCTCGCAAACGGTGCGCGTGTCGGTCAGCACCGCCTCGGGCCAGCGCGTCAGCAGCGTACGCTTGACGCCGTTCTGCAGGACCACCGAGAAATTGTCGGTGTAACCATCCACCGAGGCCGCCGTCTGGATGACGATATGCACGGGCACGTTCGACCGCATGGCTGCGACCTTGGCGATATCGGTGATCGTGCCGCTCCCCACCGAGACGATGCAATCCGCCCCGACCGCGCGACGGGCGGCCTCGTCGAGGATCGGATCATCGGCATGCAGCACGGCGTGGCCATCGTCGAGCGTGACGCGGGTGACCGCGTAGCGCTCTGAAAGCTTGCGAAAAACCTCGCCTTTGAGGTCTCCCCCATTCCGCCGGATGACCACGGGATCCACCATCAGATGGACGCGGATTGCCGGGCCGGAGGCGAGACCGGCAGCCGACAGATGACGGTCGATCGTTCCGGTGAGGCCGTCGAGCACGTCGCCCGATATCGCCACTTCCTTGAGGCCCAGCGGCTCGAATTGTCCGCGCGGGTCATTCTGGCTCAGCGCCGCCCTGATCGTGTCAAGGCGTGAAAGGTCCGACAGCCGGAGGTCAAGCGACATGATACACTCACTTTCCAATAAGACAGGCCGACCGGACACACTCAGCGGCCGGACCGGCGATCCAGGATCACGGCAATAATGATCGCGACGCCGATGACCACCGGTTGGAGGTTCGGTGAAACGTTGATCAGCGCCATGCCGTTGCGAAGAACGCCGATGATCAGAAGGCCGACGAACGTCCCGAGCATTCCGCCCGACCCGCCGGAGAGGCTGGCACCGCCGATGACCACGACGGCGATGACGCTGAGCAGATCGCTCGCGCCGGCCGTGGGATGGGCCGTGTCGAGCCGCGAGCCGAGGATGAGGCCGGCGACGGCGGCCAGCACGCCGGCGATCACGTAGACGCCGAGCTTGACACGCTGCGTGTTGATCCCGGAAAGCCGCGCCACCTCCTCGCCGCCGCCCACCGCGTAGAGCGCCCGCCCAGCCGGCCGGAAGGTCAGCCAGTAGGCGGCGATCAGGTAGATCGCGATCATCAGGATCGTCTCGAGCGGAATGCCGAGGATGCGCGTCGCCGTCAGCGCGGTGAAATAGTCGGGAAAACCGGTGATGGGGCCACCATTGGTGATGAAGAGCGCAATGCCGGAACAGGCTGACATGGTCGCAAGCGTCGCGACGAAGGGCTGGATCCGCCCGTAGGTGGACAGAAGACCGTTCACCAGCCCGACGAGGGCTCCGACTGCAACGCCGGCAAGGCACGACAAGGGAAAAGGCACGCCGAACTCGCGGTAGAGCCAGGCGTTCACCATCAGGCTGACGGCGAGCACGGCGCCGACCGACAGATCGATGCCGCCGATGATGATAACGAGCGCCGCACCCACGGCCATGATCCCGATTTCGGAAACCTGGCTGAAGATGTTCAGCATGTTCCGCGTCGTCAGGAAGTACGGCGACAGATAGGAAAACACGATGCAGATCAGGATCAGGCCGATCAAGGGTCCGGGCAGGATGCGGAGGGCGGAAAGGACCGCGCTGGAAAAGCGGTTCATTGCGGGAGCCTCGCTGTCCTGCCGACGCGTCTGCGCGTCCGGAAAGGCCGTCTGCGTGACGTCAGTGTTGGTTTTGACATCTGACATGGTCGTCATCCCTGCTGGATATCTGAAGTTGAAGACGCGCGGCCGCCGACCGCCAGCGCCATGACCTTTTCCGGACTGGCCTCCTCGCGGGAGAGGATCCCGCATTGCCGGCCTTCGGACATGACGAGGATCCGGTGCGAGAGGCCCAGGACCTCCTCGAGCTCCGAGGACACCACGATCACCCCCATGCCGCTCGACGCAAGGCTGCGCAGGATCTCGTAGATCGCCATCTTGGCGCCGACATCCACCCCGCGCGTCGGCTCGTCGACGATAAAGACCTTCGGCGCCTCCACCAGCCATTTGGCCAGCAGCACTTTCTGCTGGTTGCCGCCGGACATGAAACCGACGGGCAGGTCCAGCCGTCCGCGGATATCGAAACGCTTGCGCTGCTGCTCGCCGACCTTCCTGACCGTCGACGGAAGGATCTGGCCGAAGCGCGCGAGCTTCCTTTCCCAGGGAAGCGTTATGTTGGCGGCGGCGGAGCGATCGAGGTTGAGGCCCAGCCCCTTGCGGTCTTCCGGGACCATGAAGATGCCTGCATCCATCGCGCCGCGCGGGCTCTTGAAATTGACGCGCTGCCCGGCAACCCAGATCTCGCCGCTATCGAGACGGTCCGCGCCGCTGATGGCTCTGACGACATCGGTGCGCCCGGCGCCGACCAATCCGGCGAAGCCGAGGATTTCGCCCTCCAGCAATTCGAAGGAAACGTCGCGGAACGCACCCTGCCGGGCCGCCCCATCTACCTTGAGCACCACCTTCTGGCCGCGCGGCTTGGGCGCATGGTGCTCGAAAGTGAATTCGCGTCCGACCATCGCGTTGATCATCTGCTCCTTCGGTACGGGCTTCTCTTCCCATCGGGCCACCATTGCGCCGTCGCGCAAGCAGACCACCTGGTCGGCCACGGACTGGATCTCGTCGAGCCGGTGCGAGACGTAGATGACGCCGGTTCCTTCGGTCCGCAGACGGCGCACATGCTCAAGGATCTGCTCGGCCTCCACCTCACCGAGCGTGGCGGTCGGCTCGTCGAATATGATGTAGCGAGGCTTGCGCAGTAGCGCCTTGGCGATCTCAATGCTCTGCTGCACCGCCATGGTGAGGCCGTTGACGACGCGCCGGGGGCTGATGGTGACGCCGAGGGAGCCGAGGATCGCGCGGGATTCCTCCTCCATGCGCGCCCGGTCGACACGGCCGCCTCGCATAGGCAGACGGCCCATGAACAGGTTCTCCGCGACGGATAGCCTCGGCAGCAGGCGGATTTCCTGATGGATCAGCGCGACGCCCTTCTGCAGCGCCTCGGAGGGGGAGCGCGGCCGGTATTCCGTGCCATCGAGCCAGATCTGTCCTTCGGTCGGCGAGACGATACCAGCGATGATCGCGTTGAAGGTGGACTTGCCCGCGCCGTTCTCACCGATCAGGCCCACCACATTGCCGGGCCGCAAGGAGAAATCGATCGATTTCAGAACCTTTATCTTGCCGTAGTCCTTGACGATCCTGTTGCAGAACAGGCCGACCTCTGCGGGAGCGCTGGCATCCATGACCGAGATCCGTTTCGAATAATTGCTTGATGCTGACGGCGGACCCGGCCCATGACGGACCGGGTCCGACCCCTGTCAGAAGCGGTCGGCGGCCGGGCCGTAGAAATCCGACGGCTTGATCTGGTCGACATTGTCGGCCGTGACCAGAACAGTGTCCTGGTACTGGATCTCCGGGATCGAGCCCGCCTCGCCGTTGATGACGCGCAGCGCGTCCCGAACTGCCATCTGACCCATCTTATACGGAATCTGGGCCATGGTCGCCTGGGTCAAGCCGGACTTGATCGCCTTGAACATCGTCGGGAAGCCGTCGATGCCGACCGACAGCAGGTCGTCGCGGCCAGCCTGCCGGGCGGCCTTCGCCGCGCCGAGCGACATGGCGTCGCTCTCGCCGAAGACGGCCTTGAGGTTGGGGTTGGCGGTCAGGATGTTCTGGGTCGCCGCGAAGGCTTCGTTCTCGTCCCAGTTCGCGGCCTGTACGGCAACGACCTTGATGTCGGGATAGTTCTTCAGCGCTTCCTCGCAACCCTGCGTGCGCTGCTGCTCGGCCGTCGAACCGAGAACACCCTTGAGGATGGCGATCTCGCCGCTGCCGCCCATCTTGTCGAAGAGCCAAGTGCAGAGGTCGCGCGCCGCCTTCACGCTGTCAGTCGCGATGAAGGTGACGAGCTCGCCGCTGCCGGATTCCGGCCGCTGGTCCACGGCGATGACGGGAACCTCGGCATTGTTGGCGGCCTTGACGCTGGCGGCTGCCGCCGTCGAATCCTGCGAGATGAAGAGCAGCGCCTTCGGCTGCTGGACCAGGAGGTTCTGAACCTGGTTGATCTGCTCGCGCGAGCTGTTGGAGGCAGAGGCCACGTTGAGATCGAGGCCTGCTTCCTTCGCCGCATCGCGCATGCCATCGACCGCCGCGATATAGAACAGCGATTTCTGGTCGGCAACGGAAGCGGCAATCAAGGGCTTTTCCTGGGCCGCGGCGATTGCCGGGGCCAGGGACAGGGCGAGCGCAGCACCGAGCAGGCCCCGGACCACGGATGCACGTAGTTTACTGTTCTTCATAGCCATATCCTCCCATAGTTAGGCTATTCATTTTCCAGTTTCGCAGTGCTTACGATCCATTCGCGGATCGACTTCAGTTCGCAGGCGCCTCCTTTTCGAGACGCTTCTTCAGGGCAGCCATGAAGCTGGCCGCCTGTGCTCCGTCGAGGGCGCGGTGATCGCAGGTCAGCGTCAGCTCGCTGATCTGGCGCCATTGGGGATCGCCGTCGTTCCAGACCTGACGCCGGCTCGTACCGCCCACCGCCAGGATCGCCACCTGCGGCGGGTTGATGATCGCGGTAAACCGCTTGACGTCGAACATGCCGAGGTTGGAGATCGTGAACGTGCCACCCACCACGTCCGTAATCGCGATTTTTCCGTCGCGTACCTTACCCACCAGCGCCCGGCGGCGCTCGGCGATCCCTGCAAGCGACAACCGCGCCGCATTACGGACGACAGGCACCGTCAGGCCCCTGTCGGAGGCCACGGCAAGGCCGACATTGATGTCGTCGTACTCCACGATTGTGTCGTCGCGGTAATGGGCGTTCACCGCCGGGTGCTCAGCCAGCGTGGCGGCACAGTCCGACAGGATGACGTCCGTCAGCGTAACCCCCTCCGTGCGCCGCGCCATCGCGGCTTCCATGTCCACCTCAACCGTGATGCCGAACATCGGCGCCTGCCAGGCCGTGCCCATGTGCCGGGCCATCAGCTTCGCCGTCTTGGAGAGCGGCTTTTCGCGGCCAACCGGTTCTGCTTCGAGGGTCTTCGTCATGGCCGGGTTCCCTCAAGCCGCCTTGCCGGCGCAGCCGTAAAGCTGGATTTTCTCGACCGTCGCATCGACCATCTGGCTGCGGCCTTCCGCCATTGCCTCCTCGAGCTGTCGGTCGCCCTTCGCCCAGACCGACTCGAAGCCGCGCCGGAAGGCATGGCGCAGATCGGTATCGGCGTTGAATTTGTGCACGCCGGCCGCCCTCGCCTCGCTGACCTCGCGTTCGGTGAGACCGGAGGCGCCGTGCAGAACCAGCGGAATGCCCGTCGCTTCGCGGATCTCATGGATACGTTGGATATTGATCGGCTCGGGCGTCAGGCCGGGAATCACGCCATGGACGATCCCGACCGAGATGGCGAGATAATCGATGCCCGTCTCGGCCGCGAAGCGACGCGCCTCTTCGACATCGGTGTAGTAATCGGCCCAGTTTACGGTCTCGCCGACATCCGGGATCTTGCCGAGCTCGGCTTCGACCGGAATGCCGAAGGCGTGGGCGATCTCGACCACACGCCGCGTGGTGGCGATGTTCTCCTCGAAGGGCAGATGGGCGCCGTCATACATGATCGACGTGAAGCCGAGGCGGATCGCCTCCATTACCTCATCCCAGGACCCGTGATCGAGGTGGATCACATATTTGGCATTCGACCACTCGGCGATCCTCTGCGTCATCTCGAACGCACGCCGGACGCCAATATGAGGAATGATGGCGCGGCCGACCTGAAGGAACACCGGCGCTCTGGCACGCTCCGCGGCCCAGACGAGCGCCTCGGTGGTCTCCTCGTTGTGCATGTTGAACGCACCGACCGCATAGCCGTTGCGGCGAGCGTCTTCGATGATCGCTCTGGGGTCGGATTGGGTCATGTGGTCTGTCCTCCGAAATGTCGTGTGTCGATGCGGGCGGCTGTGGTGTCCGGGACGGCAGGCGACGGCGCGCCTGCCGCGGGCGCCGCGGCCATCCGGGGGAGATCGGATCGGCCCGGCACGTCGAAACGGCGGATGTAGCGAAGATAGTCACGAACCTCATCCGCCCGGCGCTGCTCGCTCCAGCCGAGATGGCGGGCGAGGATATCGGCCGCACGGTCGAGAGCAGCGCGACCACAGGTCGAGTTGAGACCGACCATGACGCGGCGGATCAGGGCGTCGGTCAGGGTGCGGCAGAATTCGTTGCGATAGGTGAAGACGAGCTCCGCGCCGAGGGCACCCGTTTCGGGATCGAAGACCTCGGCGAGATCAGGGTGTTCGTGCGCCAGGGCAAGGATATCCGCCGCCCGCGCGCCATAGGTCTCGACAAGGCGGTGCATCGTGGCGGGCGCAGCGGCGCCGCCGCGCTCCAGTCCCTTGCGGAAGGCGTTCCAGTCGCCCACCCTGGCGCCCGGGAATAGTGTCCGCGACGTCGAGCACGGCGGCGCCTTCTTGCCGAGCTGCCTGTAGATTTCGTCGACAGCTTCCTCGGCGAGGCTGCGATATGTCGTCAGCTTGCCGCCGATCACCGACAGAAGCCCCCTGCACCGCGGCGCATGATCGTGCAACACATGGCTTCGCGGCACTTTCCACTCCGACTTGTCGGGAACAAACGGGAGCGGGCGCACGCCGCTATAGGTGTAGAGGATATCGTCTTCCGTCAGACCGGCAGAGGGGATGAGCTGGTTGACCTCGCCGAGCAGATACTCGACCTCGGAGGCATCGGCGCAGGCCGTGTCGGGGTCGTCCGCGTAACGCTTGTCGGTCGTGCCGATCAGGTAGCGCTCGCCCCAGGGAATGACGAGAACGAGACGGCCGTCGGCGCGCGACTCGTAATAGATGACGTCCTTGGGCGCGCCGGGGAACGGGTCGACGACCAGATGGCTTCCCTTGGCGCCGCCGATATGGCGCTCAGTGCCGCCGCTCGAACCGTCGAGCACCATGTCGACCCAGGGGCCTGCCGCATTGACGACGACGCTCGCGGAAAGCGCGTGCCGCTCGCCGGTCAGGACATCAGTGAAGAGCACGCCGCCGACCGATCCGCCCTCCTCCAGAAAGCCGTCCACCTTGGCATGGGTGAAGATGCGCGCGCCGTCGGCGCGGGCGGCAAGGGCCACCTCCACGCACAGCCGCTCGGACCAGACCACCTGCCCGTCCATGAAGATCGCGCATCCTTCCAGCCCGTCGGGATCCATCCCGGGGAACCGGTCGAGCGTCTCCTTGCGGGAAAGGACCTTGTGCGAATGGGTCGACTTGTCGAAGGAGAGAACGTCGTAGGTCACCATCCCGGCACGGATCATCCAGCGCGACCGCCTGTTGTGCCGATAGAAGGGGATCATCAGCGGCACGGGCTTCACGAGATGCGGAGCGAGGCGGAACAGCCGCTCGCGTTCGCGCAGGGATTCGCGCACCAGCGCCACATCGCCCTGCTCCAGATAGCGCAGCCCCCCATGGATCAGGCGGCCCGACCAGCTCGAGGTGCCGCTGCCGATATCCTCCTTCTCCACCAGCGCCACGCGCAAACCGCGCGCCGCCGCGTCGCGGGCGATGCCGGCGCCATTGATGCCGGCGCCGATCACGATCAGGTCGAAGACGTTCTCCGGGGCCGGGGGCCCGTCGGGTCTTGTCTCCGCCGCGCGGCTATCTCCTGGAATATCGGTCATGGCTCATCGTCTTGAACTATGGACTTCGGGACCGGCCAGCCGGCCGGCGGCATCGTCTGTCTCAGTCGTCGGTCTCTATGATCGCGAGGACGCTGCGGACCTTGGCCTCCTCGCCCTTCTGGACGATGATCTCGGTCAGGACGCCGGTGGCGGGGGATTCAAGCTCCTGCGTCGCCTTTTCGGCCTCGATCTCGGCGAGCGGCTCGTCCTCGCTGACGCGATCGCCGACCTTCTTCAACCAGTCGGTGACCGTGCCCTCGCTCATGCCCATGCCCCACTGGGGCAGAAGAACTTCCACTCTCATACAACCAACCTCCGGTTCTTCGTCATGTTCTGATCGACCGCGCAGACCGCTTCGAGCGCGGCGACGATCTTCTCCGTCGTGGGATAGATCTGCGGCTCCAGCGCCGGGCTGAACGGCACCTGCATATTGAGCGACGCCACCCGCTTGATCGGCGCCCGCAGGGCCTCGTAGGCTTCGTCCGCCACCACGGCGGCGATCTCGGCCGCCGCGCCGCACATGCGATGGGCCGGCTCGGTGATCACCAGGCGCCCGGTGCGCCGGACGGATTCGACGATCGTCTTGGTATCGAGCGGAACCAGCGTGCGCGGATCGATCACCTCCACCGAGATGCCCCGCGCTGCCATCTGCTCCGCCGCCTTGAGCGCGAGCGGGACCGCGCCGGAAACGCCGACCAGCGTCACGTCCGTTCCCTCCCGCCGCGTGCGCGCCTTGCCGAACGGGATCCAGTATTCGTTGTCGTCGACCTCCTCCTTCGCCCCCCAGAGCGGCACCGCCTCGAAGACGAGAACCGGGTCGTCGCTGTCGATGGCCGTGCGTAGCAGGCCTTTGGCGTCACTGGCGGAAGCCGGAGCGACGATCTTCAGGCCCGGCACGTTCATGAACATCGGATAGGGGCGGTCGGAATGGTGCGCGCCGGTGTTGAGGCCGTAGAACATGGCCGAGCGGAACACGACCGGGATCGAGCTCTGGCCGCCGAACATGTAGCGGTTCTTGGCCGCCTGGTTCACAAGCTGGTCCATCGCCATGTAGAGGAAGCTGGAATAAGACAGATCGACCAGCGGCCGCAGGCCGGTCATCGCCGCGCCGATCGCGGCGCCGACGATGGCTTCCTCGGCGATGGGCGTGTTGCGGATGCGCGAACGCCCGAACTGCTGGACGAAATCGCCTTCCTCGGCACGCTGCTTCCCGCCGCCGGTCGTGCCATAGACATTGGCCTCGACGTCCTCGCCGATGATGATAACGCGCTCGTCGGCGATCATGGCCTCGCGCTGGGCGGCGCCGATGGCGCCGATATAGGTCATCTGGCTCAAAGCACGTCCTCCAGCTTGTAGGGATCGGTGTAGAGATCCTCGAAGGCCACGTTCAGGGCGGGGTCCGGGCTCTCCAGGGTGAAGGTCACGCAATCCTCGACCTCGCGGGCGATGTCAGCCTCGACGGCGTCCATCTCCCCGGCGGTGGCGATACCCTTGGCGATCAGCATTTGGCGGAAGAGGACGATGGGATCGCGCGACAGCCAGTGTTCCTTCTCGGCGGCGTCGCGGTAGTCGACATTGATGCGCAGGCCTTCGGAATGCTCGCGGAAGCGGTAGGTCATGACCTCGACGAGGGTCGGGCCGGCGCCGATACGGGCACGCTCGGCGGCCTCCGCCACGGCGTCATAGACCTTCAGCACATCCTGGCCATCCTCGACGCGCACGCCCGGAAGGCCGAAACCATGGGCGCGGTCGCAGATCCTTCCGGCGGTCACGGTATGGGCCGGGGTGGAGAGGGCGTACTGGTTGTTTTCGCACAGGAAGATGACCGGCAGCTTCCAGACGGATGCGAGGTTGAGGGCCTCGTAGAAGACCCCCTGGTTGGCCGCGCCGTCACCGAAGAAGGAGAGCGCCACACGATCCTGCTTCAGCACCTGCGCCGAGAGACCAGCGCCCACGGCGATCGGAATGGAGGATCCGGTGATGCCGGACTCGCCAAGGCTGCCGACCGCGGCGTCGGCGAGATGCAGCGAGCCACCCTTGCCCTTGCACACGCCGGTCGCCTTGCCGACCAGCTCCGCCATCAGCGGCCCGAGGGGCGAGCCCATGCCGATCGGATGGCCATGGCTGCGATGGTTGCCGGTCATGTGATCGCCGGGGCGCAGCGCCATGCAGGCGCCCACCACCTGAGCCTCCTGTCCGATGCTGGTATGCACCGTGCCGGGAATCTGGCCGCGCTTGACCATCTTGGATGCGCGCTCGTCGAACAGACGGATGCGCAGCATGCGACGCTGCATTTCCAGCAGCGTCTGCGCCGATAGGGTCGCAGACCGCTCCATGCCTCTCCTCCACTTGAAGCAAATGTTCTTTATATGAACTTATGTATCAAACAGGGCAGATGGACGCAAGCGGCGAAATCGTCCGGCCGGATCTTTTTCAGGCGCGCGCCCCTTCCCACGCAGCAAAAAGGGCGTGACGCGGCGCGATTTTTCGTGTTTTTCGTCACTATGCCGCCGATTCAGGGTTGAACCGGCTCCAGCCGGCAATAAGCCGGACGCCCGTCGAGAACCGCAGTGGACGAGCGGTTTGTCATCAGGCAGGACTTGCCCGGGAAATAACGAGGCCGCGACGAATGAATGAGATGGACAGGATCAGCAGCGAACCGGCACGGGCGGCTTGGCTCTACTATGCCGAGGAGCTTACCCAGAGCCAGGTCGCCGAGAAGCTGGGCGTCAGCCGCAGCACTGTCATCCGCCTGCTCCGACGCGCCAAGGAGAGCGGACTGGTCCAGATCACGCTCGGCGTGTCGTCGGAGACATTCGAGGCCGAGCGAAACCTGGAGAACCGCTATGGCCTGAAGAAGGTCCGTATCGTCCCCACCGCCGAGGATGACGCGATGCAACGCCGTTGGATGGGGCAGGTCGCAGCCGAGACCCTTGTCGGCATGGTTCGCGATGACGCCGTTGTTGCGGTAAGCTGGGGGACGACGCTCCAGGCGATGGCCGACTCGCTCTATGGCGAGACGTCGGTCTCCGGAATGCAGATCGTCGCCCTTGTCGGCGGGCTGCATAACGCGACCCGCGGCACGAATCCGTCGGAAGTGGCCGAGCAGCTCGGCCAGTATTTCCGTGCTCCGGCGCGTGCCCTCTACGCGCCGGTCTATGTCAAGAACGAGGCTACGGCCTCCGGCCTCAGAAGCGATGCAGGCCTGCGGGAAGCACTCGAACTCGCCCGCAAAGCCTCGCTCGTTGTCTTCGGCCTCGGCGCGCTGCACGACGATGCGACGATGTTGAAGCTCGGATATGTCGACGCGGCAGAGAAGGAATTCCTGGAGCGGCAGGGCGCAGTCGGCGACATCGGTTGTCGCTGGATCGACCGCGATGGGCAGGCGGTCGCCCTGCCGCCCACCATCCATCCGATCGGCATCGAGCTCGAGGATTTGCGGCATATTCCGGAGCGGCTGGCGGTGGCGGGCGGCGCAAACAAGAACGAGATCGTGCGTGCCGCGCTGCACGGCGGCTATGTGACTCACCTTGTGACAGACGAGCAATGCGCCTCGTTTCTCCTGGCGGAGGGTGGGGAAGCCGCCGCATCGAAACGGCACGCGCCGAAGCAATCGCGCTGATATTCAGCGCGAGGTGGCATCGCGGCCGCCACGCGCGGGGCATCCGCGCCGCTTGACATATTTGTTCAAATGGTGAACATTTGCTTCAATAGAACCTGACTGGTGCCATTGCCGTGAGGAGCGGTGCGCTATCGGGATGGGAGGAGCCATGATTCTCGGGATCGACCTTGGAACCTCGGTCGTGAAGGCGGCCAGCTTTTCGCTGGAGGGACGCAATATCGCCGTCGCCTCGCGCCGCACCATTTTCGACCCGTTCGGCGATGGCCGGATCGAGCAGGACCTTGAAACCCTCGTGACGTCGGTCGGCGAGGTGGTGGCGGAGGTCTGCGCCCGGTCCGGCGGCCCGCCGCAGGCGATCGGCATTACTGGCCAAAGCGACGGCCTCTGGCTCCTTGATGAAGCCGGACGGGCCGTCAGGCCGGCCATCTCCTGGCTCGACGACCGCGGCAACCCCTTCCTGCAGCGCTGGATCGATTCCGGCGTATTCGAGGCGGTATTCCGCCGCAATGCCAATGCGATCTTTTCCGGCTCCCAGGCGCCGCTGATGGCCGCGCTGGCGGCCACCGACCCGGCTTCACTCGAAGCCGCGACCACGGCCAGCTACCTCAAGGACGCGATCCTGCAACGCCTCACGGGCGTGCGCGTCACGGATGCCTCCGACGCCTCTCTGCCTTTCTTGGATATTCGAAAGCGTGACTATGATCCCGAAATCCTCCGCCTCCTTGGACTGGAGCGTTACGCGCGGCTGCTCGCGCCGGTAATGCCCGCCCCCGGCCAAGCCTTTCCGCTGAGCGCCACCGGCGCCGCGCTGACCGGCCTTCCCGAAGGAATCCCGGTTCATGCCGGACCATTCGATCTCGTGGCCTGTCCCATGGGCGCCGGGGTGAGAACGGTCGGCGATGGCCTGATCATCGTCGGTACGACACTCGCCTGTGAAGTGATGGTCGATACGATCGACACCACGGCGGACCCCGTCGGCATGACGCTGTGCATGCCCTCCGAGGGCCGTTGGATCCGCTCTCTGCCGGCGACGGTCGGCACGGCCGCGCTGGACTGGGTGCTGAACCTTGTCGGTATGAAGCACGATGCCCTCGACGCGCTGCTTGAGCAAAACGCGCCGGGCGCCAATGGCGTCACCGCCCTGCCCTATTTCTCGGCGACCGGCGAACGCGCTCCATTTTGCGACGTGAATGCGCGCGGCCAGCTCGCAGGCTTGAGCACTGCGACCACGCCGGCCGACCTCGTGATGGCGGTATGCGAATCCGTCGCCTATGCGGCCCGCCATTGCATCGAGGCCGCCGGCCTGTCGGGGCGGCTGGCGATCTGCGGCGGCGGCAGCAGTTCCGCCGCATGGACCCAAATGCTCGCCGACGTCTTGCAGAGGCCGCTGCACATCGCCCCAAGGCCCGAGGTGGGCGCGAGGGGCGCCTGCATCGCCGCGATGGATGCGTTGGGACTGCAATACGATGTCGGGGCTTGGACAAGCGCCGAGGGCCTGATCGAACCGCGGCGCAAGAGCGCCGAGCGTTACGCCGGCGGCTACGCCCACTATCTCGAAACGATCTCCGCCGCGCGCCCGCTCTGGCACAGCCCGCACCGCAGGCCGCGCGCCGTGGCATGACGCCGGCGAACGCTCAACCGAACAACGTGCATCGAGAGAAACCCGCCATGGCGAGAGACCTGACGATTCCCGAACAGCGCCACCCGGAAAAGGCGCATCGTCCGCACACCCCGGACCTGGAGAAACCGGCCTGGATCCGCGTGAAGGCGCGGGTCGGCGACAGCTACAGGGCGACACGCGACATCGTCCAGGCGCATGGCCTCACCACAGTCTGCGAGGAAGCCGGCTGCCCCAATATCAGCGAATGCTGGAACCAGCGCCATGCCACCATGATGATCATGGGCGACATCTGCACGCGCGGCTGCACCTTCTGCAACGTCGCAACCGGCCGCCCCGACGCGCTGGACCCTTTCGAGCCGGCACGGGTGGCCAACGCCGTCAGGAAGCTCGGCCTTGCGCATGTCGTCGTCACCAGCGTCGACCGCGACGACCTGGAAGACGGCGGCGCCGATCATTTCGCACGGACCATCCGCATGATCCATCGGCACGCACCGGGCACGACCGTCGAGATCCTCACCCCCGATTTCCGCCGGTGCGGGCCATCGGCGCTCGAAACCGTCGTGGCCGCGGGGCCGGACGTCTTCAACCACAATCTCGAAACCGTTCCCGGGCTCTATGCCGAGGTGCGCCCCGGCGCGCGCTACTTCACGTCACTGCGACTGCTGCAGCGCGTCAAGGAACTCGCCCCCGCAATGTTCACCAAATCCGGCATCATGGTCGGGCTGGGCGAAACGCGGCGGGAGGTCCTGCAGGTGATGGATGATATGCGCGCGGCCGACGTCGACTTCCTGACGATCGGCCAATACCTGCGCCCGACGCCGAAACACCACACGGTCGCCCGCTATGTCACGCCGGAAGAGTTCCGGGAATATGAGGCAATCGCCTTCGCGAAGGGTTTCCTGATGGTATCTGCGACACCCCTCACGCGGTCGAGCCATCACGCCGGCGACGATTTCGTAAAACTGAAAGCTATGAGAAGAGAACGTTCGGAGCATCTATGAGACCTATAGAATCGACGCCTCTGTGCTGTGAACCTATTACTTTGGTGTGATTCAGGCTCTCCCTTGATGCCGCAGGCAGGTTGCCATTCGGTTTTGCGACAGAGACAGCACGAGCAGGCGAAGCCGCACGGCGGCGTTCCTCCGGCGACAATCACCGTTGTGCGGAAACAGGTATCATCCGACGCTCTGGAGAACTTTTGCCGGGTCCTTGGCCTTCACGCGGAGGATGAAGTCGAGCGCCGCGTCGAGATCGGTGACGCCCGCCTGACTGCCGAGGCCGCTGGCATTGAGGGCGGAGGACGCCTGGGCCAGCCGCATTGTCTCTTCGGGATTCATGCCCCTGATCAGCCCGGTGGCAAAGCCGGCGTTGAAGGCATCGCCGCACCCGCAGGTGCACACGACGTTGATGTCGAAGGCAGGCATGTGAAAGCGTGTTCCGTCGCGGTGGTGGTAGTAGGCGCCTTCAGCGCCCATCGTCATGACAATGCAACCGACACCGAGGTCGACAAAGTGGCGGCCGATGTCCTCCTTGTCGGTTAGACCGGAAAGCGCCTGCGCCTCCTCGATGGAGGGAATGAAGTAATCGACATTCGGAAGAAGCCCGGCGACATTCGCCATATCCTTCTTGTCCGCGGCGAAGACATCGAGCGTGGTGATGCACCCGCGCCGGCGCGCTTCGGCCATCAGCGCGAAGCTCTTCTCGCCGTCCATCAGGTCCATGAGGCCAGTACCGCCCATATGAACGATCTTCGCGTCCAGCACCTGGTCGAGATGCTCCGGCCTGACGTCGAAGGCGCCAGTCGCCCCGCGCATGTGGAGCGCCGGGCGTTGCCCATCGGGTCTCGTTGTGACGATGGAGGAGGAAGTACCCACATTCTTGCAGAGTTCCATTCGAGAGGTGTCCACGCCGAAATGGTTGAGGCGGTCGATGACCCATGCCCCCATCAGGTCGTCGCCGATGCCGCCAACCGCGAGCACTTTTAGGCCGTACTTGGCGGCGACGATCGCCGCCGCGCCGGCCGCACCGGAGACGGCCATGGTGATTTCCTCGACGAAGTATGTGTTGCCGCCCGGCGGAATGGCCGTCACCGGCCTGCCGAGGCAATCAAAGGTGTAGAAACCGATGGAAGTGTAGTCGTATGTCGTCATGGTCTTCCTCCCGCACCGCCTTCCGACGGTGACCTCAAACTGACGGTATTAGGCGTTGCGCTTGCGGGCAAAAGCGACCGCAAGGATGATGATCGCGCCCGAGATCATCATCTGCTCGGAAACGTCGAGCCCCATGATGATGAGGCCGTTGTTGATCGTGCCGATCATCAGCGCGCCGGTGAAGGTGCCGATAATGGTCGCCCGGCCGCCGAACAGGCTGGTGCCGCCGAGGATCACCGCCGCGATGACCATCAGCTCGGCGCCCTCGCCGAAATTGTAGCGGGCCGTCTGCATCATGCCGGAATAAAGCAGGCCCGCGAGCGCGGCCGCCGACGCCGTCAGCAGGAAGGCGAGGAACTTGATGCGACGCGTCTTTACGCCGGAATATTCCGCCGCCAGGCGATTGCCGCCGGTGGCGAGGATCTGCCGGCCGAAGGAGGTATAGCGCAGAACCACATGGCCGAGCGCCGCCACGATCACCGACCAGAAGAGCAGCGAGGGAACGCCCCAGAGGCTTCCCGACCCGAACAGGCTGTTGAAGGTCGCGTTGGAGATCGAGATCGGGTTGGTGTAGGTGACGCGCATGTCGAAGCCGCGAATGAACTGCATCATGCCAAGCGTCACCAGGAAGGACGGAATGCCGACCACCGTGACGAAGAAGCCGTTGAGGCAGCCGACGACGAGGCCGGCGCCGAGCGCCGCCGCCACCGCAAGTCCCCAGCCATAGCCCGCCTGCATGACGAGCGCGCAGACGAGGGCGGAGAGCGCCGCGGTGGAGCCGACCGACAGATCGAGCTCGCCCGCGCCGATGACGAAGGTCATGGCGGTCGCCATGACGACGATCATGGCGGTGGTCCGCGCGATGTTGAACATGTTGCGGACGGTCAGGAAGCCGCTGTCGCCGATCATGATCGCGAAGTAGAGGAAGACCGCCGCGAAGACGATATAGACGATGTAGTCCTGCAGGGCGCGAATCTTGAACATGCCGTCAAGCCGCGGCGCCTGCAGGGGCCGCTCCGAGACGATGGCCTTGGATTGCATGATGAAGCTCCTCCTCCGAGCCGATATCCTGACGCCGCACGTCCTGGAATATGCGCCCGTTGTGCAGGACGAGCAGCCGGTCGCTGACGGCCAGCAGCTCCTCCAGTTCCGATGAGATGATGACGACCGCGACGCCTTCGTCGGCCATTTCGCGGACGACGCGGGCGATCTCCGACTTCGCGCCGATATCGACGCCAATGGTGGGCTCGTCGAGGACGAGCAGGCGCGGCCGGCGCGCCAGCCACTTGCCGAGAACGATCTTCTGTTGGTTGCCGCCCGACAAAAGCCGGGCCGGCTTGTCGGCGCTTTCCGTCTTGATGTTGAGCGCATCGATCATCCGGCGGATCATGCGGGCCGCGCCGCGGTCGTTGACGAAAGCTCCGGCGGTAAAAAGGCCGAGGCTCGGCAGAAGCATGTTCTGGCCGACGGAATGCTCCAGCACGAGGCCCAGACGGCGGCGATCCTCCGGCACGAGCGCGATGCCCTCGGCGATCGCCTGCGCCTGGCTGGTGACCGGCTTCCCGTCGATCAGGATTTCTCCAGCGGCCAGCGGCCGGCGCCCGAAGATCGCCTCGGCGATCTCGGTGCGTCCCGAACCCATCAGCCCGGCAATGCCGACGATCTCGCCCGCGCCTACGTCGAAGCTGACATCGTTGATGCGGGGCGGCAGGCTGACGCCGCGAAGCGTGAGAAGCGGTGGGCCGGAGCTCCGGTAACCGCGGTCGTGCCACTTGAAGCCTTCCACCTCGTCGGATCCCAGCATGGTCTCGACCAGCTCGGCCATGCTCACCTCGCTGCAGGGCGCCGTCAGGCGCACCCCGCCGTCGCGCATGACGGTGACGCGGTCGCACACGCTGAATATCTCCGCCATGCGGTGCGAGATATAGATGATGGAAATGCCGCTCGCCTTCAGCCGCCCGACGAGTGCGAAGAGCGCTTCGGTCTCGGCTTCGGACAGCGAGGCGGTCGGCTCGTCCATCACGAGGATCTGTGCCTGGCGCGACAGCGCCTTGGCGATTTCAACCATCTGGCACTGGCCGACGCTTAGTTCGCTGACGGGCACGCGCGGATCGATGTCGACGCCGAGCTCGTCCAGGATTCGGCGCGCGCGGCGCACGGCTTCCCCGTCACGGATGAAGATTCCCTTCTTCGGCTCACCGTTGAGAAAGATGTTCTGCGCCACGGAGAGCGTGGGCACGAGGCTGAATTCCTGGAAGATCATGGCGATCCCGGCGCGCCGGGCGCTGATGGCGTCGCCGAAGGCGACCTCCTCGCCCTCGATCCGGATGGTCCCGCCATCCTTTTCGTAGACGCCGGACAGGATCTTCATCAGCGACGACTTGCCGGCGCCGTTGCCGCCCATCAGGGCATGGACTTCGCCGCGGTTCAGCGTGAAGTCGACCTTGTTCAGCACCTTGTTTTGCGCAAAGGACTTCTCGATGTCGCGCATTTCGAGAACGGCTCGATCTTGCGGCATTGGATCGTTCTCCGGTTCGGGCGAGGCTGGAGAGGAGCGCTACCAGCCAGCGCCCCTTTGCTTTATCGGTTCTTTTACTGCGAGAGCGCCGAGCTCATTTCCTGCGGCAGATCGATCCGGTAGATCGTCTTGTAGGAGTCCGGCAGGTTGGCGCGCTTCACAGCGAGCGGCGGCACGACCACATAGGGCGGAACCTTCTCGCCGATCAGCGTCAGCGCGCCGATCCTGGCTTCCGCGGTACCCTGGTCATAAGGGCGCTGCGAGGAAATGCCGGCGATGAAGCCGTTCTGGGCCATGTTGAGCGCGACGATCTGGTCGAAGTTCTCGTTGACGATCTTGAAGTCGGACGGCGTGCGGCCGTTGACGTTGGCAGCCGTCACCGCGCCCATGGCCGGAATCGACCAGCTGGCATACATGCCGTCGATATCGGGGTAGCGGGCAAGCACGCCCTGCGCCACTTCCTGGCCCTTGTTCGGGTCGTCGTGGCCCGCGGCGGCGACGAGCTTGACGTCCGGATACTTGGCGCGCAGGCGGGCGATGAAGCCTTCATAGCGCAGGTTCGTCACGTAGAAGTCGTTGGCGAAGTAGAGCGCCGCGACATTGCCCTTGTAGTTGATCGATTCGGCCAGAAGGTCGGCGAGATACATGCCGAGCGCCAGATTGTCGGACGAGATGATCGCCGCATAGTCCTTGCCGGGATCCATGCCTTCCACGGCCTGGTCGATAAAGACCACCTTGGTGCCGGCTTCCGAAAGGCGCTTGTAGGCGCTGGCCGTCGTCTTGCCGTTGAGCGGTATGGAGACCAGAAGGTCGGGCTTCAGGACGGAGATGGCCTCCAGGTCGGCGATCTGCTTGGCGTCGTCCCAGTTGGCATTGGTCTCGGCAACGACCTTGATGCCGAGCTTCTCGAAATTTTCCTTGAGGCCGATGAGCTGCTGGGAGGCCCAGTCGTCGCCGAGCCAGCCCATGGAGATGGCGACGGTGAAGTTACCGGCCTTGATCTTGGCGAGCTGCTCGTCGGTGATGGCGATCTTGGAGGCCGGGAAGCCTTCCTCGCCGCGCTGGCCGTCGGAGACCACCACGTCGGTGAGGTCGTCGATCTGGGCGAGCTTCATCGTCTTTTCCGACGGCTCCTTGTACCAGAGCGGGTGCTTGACGCCCTCGGTGTTGTCGGCGAGCGCCGCCATCGGCAGGGACGCAACCACCATGGTCGCGAGGGCTCTCTTCAGGACATGCAGGGACATTGCTTGGCTCTCCTCCCAAGGTTACAGCCGCCTCTCATTGAGACAGCAGAAAGAATGCTGGCATGGGGCCGGCTTGCCGGCCCTTCGTCATCCGTGTTCGCGGATGAAATCGAGCAGCGCGGCCGCCAGGCGGTCAGGCGCCTCGAGCGCAAGACTGTGGCCGCATTCCTCGAACACGTCGGATTTGACGACGCGCTCGGCGACGCGCTCCATCTGGTCCTTGACCAGCTCGCCGAAGAATTCCGGGGCGCCGATGGTCATGACCGGCATCTTCAGCTTCGTCTTGATCAGTTCGTCGTTGATGCGGGCGTTCTTGAGGCCGGCCCGGTAGGTCTCCAGGCAGCCGCGAAGGCCGCCGGGCGCCGAAAGGCGGGCGATCCATTCGGTGATCGCCTCGTCGGCGATGGCATTCGGGTTCCAAGTCTCCGCCTTGATCCAGAATTCCCAGAACTCGCGCTCGCGGCCGGAGATCAGCATTTCCGGCAGATGGGGGATCCAGAAGAACGGGATGTGCCAGAGCCAGACGCCCGCCATGCGGAACTGGGACGACACCTTCTCCGGCGTGAAGTTCGACCATTCCTCCAAGCCCTGCCCCGACAGGAGCATCTCGGCGAAGGAGAGCGTGCGGACGCGATCCGGCTCGCTGGCGGCCAGCGCATAGGCGAATTCCGCGCCGCGGTCCTCGCCGTGCAGGTGGAAGGTCTCGTGCCCGAGCTGCGTCATCAGCTCGGCCATGTCGCGGGCGTTGGTGCGGCTGTCGTAGCCCTCCTCCGCTGGCGGCTTGTCCGTATCGCCGAAGCCGCGCAGGTCGGGCGCCACGATGCGGAAATACGGGGTCAGGAGCGGGATGAGGCGGTACCAGTAGAAATGCGTCTTGGGCGTACCGTGCAGAAGAAGCAGCGGCTCACCCTCCCCCGCCGTCACATAGTGCATACGGATACCGTTGACGCGGGCGCGCCCGTGCTTCACCGCCTTGCCATCATGATCATAGATCTCGACCAAGCCACCACCCTCCCGATCTGCTTGAACATTCATGAGTTATCATTTACAACTGTACAAACAGATTGTCAATGGCTTGCAGGAAAAGTTCGCCCTGACGGCAGGAATTGCCTGAAACCGGAAACCGCCGAATCCAAGGGGAAGAAAGATGTATTTCGTTAAATTCAATAGGGAATTTTAAAAC